>CANQYP010000018.1 GCA_947628045.1 uncultured Lachnospiraceae bacterium
TCCTGCACAAGGATCCACCCGTTTTTCCCGCTTTCGGTTCTCGCAAGTCTCACCGTATCATCGTAATTCAGATCCGTGATCGACGCTTCCGCCCCGAGCGCCCGGATGTTGGCAAGACGTTCCGCCGCGCTTCCCTTCGGCATATACACGACACTCTTCATGCCCAGACGATGCGCCGTCCACGCGACGCCCCTCCCATGGTTTCCATCTGTCGCCGTGGCAAAGGTAAGTTCTCCCAGCTCTCTGCTTGCGTCCCCGCTCAGCAACTCCCCGAATGGCAGTTCCTCAAGGCTGACGCCCAGCCTTTTGGCTATACAGTTACCAATCGCGTAACTCCCGCCGAGCGCCTTAAACGCGTTCAGCCCGAAACGGAAACTCTCGTCCTTCACATAGATCGAGGCGACTCCCGCCCGTTTTGCCAGATCATCTAACGCAACCAGCGGCGTCACCTGATACTCCGGAAAGCTCTCATGGAAACGCCTTGCCCGTTTCGCCGTCTCCGGTCCGAATCGTCCAACCGGACATAATGCTTTCCCGTCTCTGTTTTCCCTAAATATCGCTTTCATTTCCATACAACTTTCCCGCCTCTTTGAAACAATAGATTCCTTTGATCCTTTTATTTCCCTATGTTCGTAATCCCAGTGGCATTTCAGTGAAAATATAAAAATATTATAGGGTATCCTTTTCTCCTCGTCAATTATCTGAAAAGCATTTAATCACTATCGTTTTTTCAAATCCACAGTCCAAAAGTATTAACACCGTTCATGTCTGGTAAAACTGTACATCGAACTGCAGAAAAAGGCGATGGCAGGCAAAGTCTTCCGCAAAGAATTTTCCGCGTCTACTACATTTCACGTTATTTCCTGCCCCATTAGTTCGTCTGCCTTGATCGCATACGCATACGCCTCCGGGCTGACTTTTCTTAAATACTTCAGCGGAGCCATATCCGGTCTTGTAAATCTTTTCTCAAGATACGTCGTATAATCGCTCACCGTTTCAAATCCCTCGTTATTTATCATACAGGCAATAAGATACGTGATCTTTGCTGCCTGCACTGCAGCTGTTTCCGGACTATAATTCCCGGCATAAATATGGGTTCGCAGATCTCTTATGCCTCTTACATAGTGCGGATAATCCTCCTGATTGATTCTCCCTCTCGATGCGAGGCATAACGCAGCATAATAGGTATCTGTCATAGCATCACGAATGCTGATACCATTTCCTCGGTATTCAATCTCCGCTCCGGCAATTTTACGATATGTATCTGACACAGTTTCAAAATCCGAGAATACTTCCAGCAGCGAACATATATCGTACATCTGTTTCATCACTTCCATATCCTTGCCTTCATTCAGAGGTATTCCGGTAGTATGTGGAGCAAACGCAGCCAGCTTGTCTCCAAGGATACAATCTACGCTCGGCACATACACTCTCAGATATTCCGGCGATGTCAGGAGCAGCTCATTTCGGATTTCCAGGCTCACCAAGGTTTCATAATTATTTTCTTCAAATACTACATCCAGTAGAATATAGAACGCCCTCCCGTTAACTGGAGATTCGTAAGTAAATTTGAAGTGTCGTTTTACGATCTTGTTCCTTCCGACCCTGAACTGCTCATCAAAACCCGCAAAAGGAAATACCTCTGAGGCCTTTGCGATATAGCTGTCAACATCTGTACCGGGAGCTACCACAATATCAATATCTGTCGACAGCCTATGCGGATGCTCTAACAGCAGCATAAGGCTGGTGCCGCCCTTGAAAATAAACGGCATCTCCGTCCTGGCAAGCGCTTCAAGAAGTCCAAATGCATATACCGTCCTTTCCAACAGGGCAGGATCCTTTTTGCTTGAGTTTTGCAGTTTCCTGATGTACTCCTCCGTAAAGTTCTCTCTTAACAGCATATTTAGCTCTCCGTTCGCAACGTGATACCTGTTCTTGTCTGTATTAATTCCCGTATTTCTTTCTCTGTCCCTCTGCGTTTCGCATAGCGGAGCATACAGCTCTCATCCACTACATAACGGTCAAATACATCCGTATAAATACCCGGATATTCAGATGGGCTTACTGTCCCCAGAATTAGCCGGTCCGCCATGATGTCGACCAGCATTTTCTCCACACGGGCATGCCATTTTACCGGTTTCCCCATGGGCGCCTCGCTGACCAGCTTTTCCAATACGATCATTCCTTCCTGCCAGTACCGATGATACAGGTCAATCGTCGGCTGAACAAGGACTCTCCCCGGGAATCGCTCTTTCAGCGTCTCAAATACAAAATCAATAACATCCGCCTCGACGGAAACAAAGATGATATTGTGCGCCAGCTGATGGTTTACAAATTCATTCAGCTGCACAAGCTCAAAAATGCTAAAGTCCAACAAAGGATATTTCTTTTCAATTAAATCGGCTGTCTCTGTTGCCACAGCAGAATATTCGTGTGTATAAACACCCACTGCTTTATCCGGGATGCAATACTTATTTCTCCCAATCCGTATGATAGAACAATCCTTCAGATACTGCTGGAGTCTCCGCTTAAATGCCGCGTCGCTTATCTGATCTCCATCTTTACACATAATCTGCAGCAATTCATATCTGCTGAAATAACTTCTGTTTTTCAGACCATTTATAGAAATATCATTCACTGTAAATCACCCCGTGTATTGAGCATATCGGCAATAATTATAGTTTATTGCCGATATGCTACATTATATTATTATACAAGAAAAAAAGCAAGAGCATTTCAGCAACATTATTTGCCCGCAGTGAGACTGCCGTATTCCCCGTAGATGCCAATCGCCTTGGCAGGATTGACCGCAGCGCATTTGACAGCGCTGCTGAGCGGAATCCCCATCTCCTTCACCGCAATGCGCAGACAATCCACGAGCCCCGGGATCACATAGCCGCCCTCGGCGTCCACCGTCTCCTCCGGCAGCCCGGATGCGCGGTATTCCTCCTCCGTCACAATCTTTTCTCCGATAAAATACAGGGATCCCTTATGGAAAGATCCCTGCTCATCAAATATTTGTCCATTCTGAATACGAATCTTTTTCACGCTCTGCCTCCTTCGGACAGCCCTCATCCTTTTGTTCCGGGCGGGCGGACTGTCTTTCATTGTTTTATGCGTTGTATCACGGATCAACCGAGCGCGCACCCGACCAGTTTCGCGACGTCCGGCCTGTGCACTATGACACCATGTCCCACACAATTCGTCTGTAATTCTCCCGGTCCGTGTCGCCCTCGGTCGAAAAGCAGAGAACACGGGAATTCTCATTAGTAAAGACCCGCCATGATGGAGCAGTTCTCATGGAAACGCTTTGCCCGTTTCGCCGTCTCCGGTCCAAATCGTCCAACCGGACCTAATGCTTTCCCGCCTCTGTTTTCCCTAAATATCGCTTTCATTTCCATACAACTTTCCCGCCTCTTTGAAACAATAGATTCCTTTGATCCTTTTATTTCCCTATGTTCGTAATCCCGGTGGCATTTCAGTGAAAATATAAAAATATTATAGAGTATCCTTTTCTCCTCGTCAATTATCTGAAAAACATTTGTTCACTATCGCTTTTTGCCTAATCCATAGTCCAAAAGTATTAACACCAACGGATAAAGACCATTGAACCACTGGAAAAACTTCTGGTGGATTTTATTATACTCAAATGATATAATCAAAAAGAAAAATGCATGGAAACTGGTATCCTAAGAGATAAAAAGATCATCCGGGCGGAAACGGAATAGGAGTAGATATGGCAAATCTGGATATTATAGCAGAAAAAATGAAACAAATGCGCATCAATACTGGTGGATATGAGTGTCCAAGGTGCGGAAATGTGTGGGTAGACCACTCAAATACGATCCGCGCCACACAGATAAAAGGCATTTTCGGCAGTCATCCAGCATGGTGCTGTAGTAAATGTGGATATACGTGGAAATGGAAGTAGAAAGGAAGTGTTTCTCACATGGCATTCGCACAGGAAAAGGGCTATACTGTCAAAGACATCTACGCCCTCCCGGATGGAACCCGGGCAGAACTCATCGACGGACAGATCTATTACATGGCGCCACCGTCCAGGATTCATCAGAAAATTGTCAGTGAACTCCATGCTATAATTCACGATTACATCAGCAGACACAACGGCACCAGTGAAATTTATCCAGCTCCATTCGCTGTATTCCTGAACGAAGATGACCGCAATTACGTGGAGCCGGATCTCTCAATAATCTGCAATTCCGACAAGTTGAGTGAAAAGGGATGCAACGGAGCGCCGGATTGGATCATAGAAATTGTCTCACCCGCCAGCAAGCAGATGGATTATTACACAAAACTGTTCAAATACCGCTCTGCAGGCGTCCGGAACTACTGGATCATAGACCCGGACAGGCAAAAAATCACTGTATGGGATTTTGAGGCCGGCAGCACCGCAGATTTCACGTTCTCTGATTCTATCGCCGTCGGTATTTATGATGATCTGACCATAGATTTCCCGACGCTGAAGGTTTGGTCATGAAAATATCTTATGTACGGATTTTTACAAAAAGGGCATTTCGGCAATCTGTTTTACCCGTTGCCAAAGTGCCCTTTTTCTCATATATCAGCTTGGCAAGTTTGAAATTTTTTCATGAATTAGATTGATAAATGCGCTCCTTTCGGCTATAATAATATCAGATATTAAATCAGCCGAAAGGAGTCCTGCTCTGTGTATATCAATAGACACGCTGAAAAGACCGTGCAGGAGCTGTCGCGAATGTTTGGGGCTGTGCTGGTTGCCGGACCGAGGCAGGTCGGCAAGACCACCATGCTTGAGAGGCTGACCGCCGGGATGAATTACGCCACGTTGGACGATCCCATCCTTCGGGCAAGCGCCATGGAGGAAAGCGGAACTTTCTTTAAGGATAATCCGCCTCCTGTGTTTGTCGATGAAATTCAAAAGGCCCCTGCCTTATTCGAGCAGATCAAACTATGTCTTGACCGGGAGCGGAAAAAGGGGCAGTTCTTTATGTGCGGCTCCCAGCAATTCAAAATGATGAAAGGAGTAAGCGAATCCCTTGCCGGACGCATTGGGCTTGTCACGCTGCTTGGACTCTCTCTGCGTGAGTCCCATGGGATCTCGTTCGATGTCCCATTCCTGCCCACAGAGGAATATTTTTCACAGCGAAAGCTGCACACAGCGGACATTTCCTACGATGAGGTGTGGAATGCGATCCACCGCGGCTCCATGCCGGAGCTGCAGGACAATCCTGATTTCAACTGGCAAATGTTTTACGGCGCGTATGTTCGCACCTATATCGATCGCGATGTGCGGGAACTGTCAGAGATCGGAGATACCGTAAAATTTACAAAATTCATGGTGGCGGTCGCCGCTGCTACGGGACAGCTCCTGAATTTGTCGTCTTTAGCCAGGGACGTCGGCATCAGTCAGCCAACTGCCGAACGCTGGCTCTCGATTCTTGTGGCGTCCAACCTTGTATATTTGCTGCAGCCATATTCCAATAACATCACAAAGAGAGCCGTCAAAACGCCGAAACTGTATTTTCTTGACACAGGACTTGCCGCCTATCTGACCAGATGGAACACAGCAGATGTCCTGAAAAACGGCGCGATGGCGGGAGCGTTCTTCGAGAGCTTTGTGATATCTGAAATCGTGAAGAGCTATTACAACCGGGGCATTTTGGAACTTCCGCTGTATTTCTACCGCGACAAAGATATGAATGAGATTGATCTTCTGATTGAGGAAAACGGCACCCTGTATCCGATCGAAATAAAAAAGCACGCCGATCCGCAGAAAAGAGATATGGACGCCTTCGATCTGCTGGATAAGATTCCGGGCGTAAAGCGCGGTTCAGGCGGAATCGTCTGCCTGTATGACAGGCTCATAACCCTTCGGGGAACGGATAAAGTAATCCCCGTGAATTTCCTGTAGTCACCCTCCCCATAAGACAGGTGGCTCGGGACGGAGATTCTAAGTCTGCCCTGCCTGACCGCGCCTCAAGGCGCTGACTTGTTTCGGATCAGGCGGGACAGCGCCGCCTGAATCTTCGTCTCATTCTCCACATCCAGGGAGGCGGTTTCGCCGCGGAGGAGCTCCCGTCGTGACAGAATTGTTTGCATTTAGCTATTGCAAGGGGAATCTCCCTGTGTTAAAATAAATGCATACAAAAACGCAAAATAGCATGCAGAAAGTTGGTATTTGTTTGAATCAAAAGGAAATTGCTCAAAATGTGCTCAAGGGCAACGGCGGAATTGCTAAAACCGCCGACTTTGTTGCGGCAGGCATAAAAAAATATGATGTAGCGGCGCTGTGCAAGGAAGGTTTTCTCGACCGTATTCGACGTGGGGTGTACCAATTGCCGGGTAACGATCCAATAACAGAGGAACAATTGCTCCGCGAACTGCTGCCACAGGGAATCGTTTGCGTGGAATCCGCATTGTTTCATTACGGATATAGCGATTTTGCACCCCGTGTTTGGTCCGTTGCCGTACCGAGAACGGCATCCAGGGCAGTCGCAAATATCGGAGAATTTCCGGTCAGAGCCTATTATATTCAAAAAGAGCATTTTCCAATCGGGAAGACCATTGAAAGTTTCAACGGTGTAATGCTCCCTGTATATGATCGGGAACGCACTATTTGCGACTGTTTCAAATACCGGACAAAGCTCGACAATGAAACCTTCAACAAAGCGTTGAATGCCTATGTCGCAGACGACC
Organism: uncultured Lachnospiraceae bacterium; assembly: GCA_947628045.1. Lineage (GTDB taxonomy): Bacteria > Bacillota > Clostridia > Lachnospirales > Lachnospiraceae > Choladousia. Next base: position 6,697 of record CANQYP010000018.1, read on the forward strand.
AGAAAAATCTCGCCAATTTGTCCATGTATGCAAAAAAAATGAAACTATACACAAAAATAATGAATGTGATGGAGGTGCTGCTGAGTGGCTGATCTTGCTGCGTCCGTGTTGGCACGTTTGAAAAACAAAGCGAAGGAAAGCGGCAGAAGTTATCAGCTGTGTTTGCAGCTTTTCTGTCAAGAAGAATTTCTTCGACGACTGGAAAAATCCAAATATGCGGAAAACCTCGTTCTGAAAGGCGGACTGTTTATCTACTCCCTTACGGACTTTGACAGCCGCGTTACCGTTGATGTCGATTTCTTGCTTAGAAAGATTCCAAACACTCCTGACCAACTCAAAGCGGTACTGGAAGAAATCATAGCGACGAAAACCGGCAATGATTTTATTTCATTTGAAATCAAAGACGTCTCTCCAATCGCTATCGCCAAGAAGTATGCTGGGATCGGCGCGTCTATGATTGCCCGGATTAAAAATACCAGAACACCGTTTGGCATTGACTTTGGCGTCGGCGATGTAATTGTTCCGAAACAGAAAAAACGAAAAATCCCGACGCAGCTTGCGGATTTTGACCCGCCGACTGTGAACACATATTCGCTGGAAACCACAGTTGCAGAAAAGCTCGATGCAATCCTTAACTTGATGGAATTTTCCAGTCGAATGAAGGATTACTATGACATTTATTATCTGGCAAATAAGTTCGATTTCGACGGTGCAACGCTGACGAAAGCTTTGAAAAAGACCTTTGAAAATCGTGGTCACATCTTTACGGTGGATCAGTTTGAGCAGGTTATAGATTTTAGCAGCGATACAGAAATGCAAAAAAAATGGAAAGCGTTCTGTCGGAAGATTAATACGAAGACAGATGATTTCGATACGGTGTTGAAGACAATAAACGAATTCTTGGCGGAACCATTTATAGCGGCGGTCGGAAGTAAAGAATTTACTGAAAAATGGTCTGCCACTAATGACGAGTGGATGTAATAGGAGAAATTGTAGTATGAGTAATCTAATTAAAGATGCATTTGATAAAGCGTCCTTGATCAAAGATATAAACGAAAGAAATGGCATTATTTTAAATTATCAAAAATATGGATCATTAGACAGAAATGAAGCGATTAGAAAAATTCAAGAATTGAGGATAAACGATAAAGATATAGCGGCAGCTACCGCTGTAAATCTTGCGGTGTCCTCTACACCTTTCAATCAGTCAACAAACGATCAAATTGTTGGAGAGTTAGTCATGCAAAGGAATATTTTACAGGCAAAGTTGATAAAAAGGCAGGCGGAGGAAAATAATGAGCACTAACATATCAAAGCAAAAGCGTGAGGACTTGTTGAATAAAATCAAAGAAATCCGGACCTTTATTTCGGCTGCTCCACAGGACGAGAATACGGGCAATCTTCTTTCCTATCTTTTTGATTTGGAAAAAGACGTGAACGGCAAGAAATACGGACTTGTGTTTGAGGAGCATCGTGAAGAAATCGACGAGATACTGGACACACATACCCCTGTGATGACCGAGGAGAAAAACTTGTTCATCGACAAAGGCGGACAAATGAATTTTCTCATAGAAGGAGACAACCTATCCGCACTTAAGTTACTTGAAAAGACACACAAAGGTAAAATTGATCTTATTTATATAGATCCACCTTATAATACGGGAAATCAAGATTTTATTTACGATGATTGCTATGTGGATGTTGAGGACAGTTTCAGACATTCTAAATGGATTAGTTTTATGACTAAACGCCTCTCTATCGCACGCTCTCTTTTGACCGAAAAAGGCATTGTATTCATACAGATAAGTGACATTGAAATAGCTCAATTAAGACTACTGTGTGACTCAGTTTTTGGAGAAGAAAACTTCCTCAACATTATTAGTGTGAATATGAAAAACATCGCAGGAGCCTCTGGTGGTGGTGAAGATAAACGATTCAAGAAAAACTGCGAATACATACTTGTTTATGCGAAAAATTATTCGTTAATGCCACTTTTTAATGGCCCTTACGAATATAGAGAAATATACTCGGTTGTAGAACAATATAGAGCCGATGGAAAGAATTGGCACTATACTTCTGTTTTGGTTGAACGTGGAGATAAATACTATTTCGGTTCTACTATTGATGGTAATGGTGATGAAATACGTCTTTATCGAAGAAAAAATGCTGTTGTAAAATCAATAAGACAGGTTATGACTGATGAAGGTATTAGCGAAAAAGAAGTTTATTATAAGTATGGGAATTGCATTTTTGAGGCAAAAGACGCACAATCTTCAATCAGAACAAGAATTATAAATGCCAAAAAGCAATATGAGATTACTGATGATATTATTTCTATTGAATATGTCCCTAAAACGGGAAAAAACAAGGGTACTTTGTACGAGCAATTTTACAAAGGTGATAAGTGCCGACTGTTTGCTTGGTTAAGTGATATAAGCGAAAATATTGATGGGTTGCTCTATAAAAAAGATTTGCAAGGTACTTATTGGGATTACACATCAAGGATAAATAATCTGACAAAAGAAGGAAATATTGAGTTTAGCAACGGAAAGAAGCCAATTGATTTGCTTAAAAGGATTATTGCGCTTTATCCCGATGATGAAATAACTGTTCTTGATTTCTTCGCAGGTTCAGGATCAACAGGACACGCAGTTATAGCCCAAAATATAGAAGATGGTGGCAATAGACAGTTCATCTTATGCACAAATAATCAAAACAATATTTGTCGAGAAAAGACTTATATTAGATTATCAAATGTTATTAATGGCTACACAACAGAAAACGGAAAAGTATTTGAGCCAATGCCTGTTTCACTTAAATACTATAAAGTGGACTATGTTCCAATTTCAGACCGCTTGTACTACGAATATGCGGACGAACTTTTAAAGCATATCCGCGAACTTGTGGAACTTGAAAACAATATCAATTTTATTAGCAATGAAGAAATCGGAATTGTACTTACCGAAGAAGAACTTGATGACTTTATTTCTCAACTTGAAAACAACAACAAATGTCGGAAGCTATACTTAGGACACGATATTCTGATGGATGCACAGCAAGCACAGGTTTTGCGTGATAGGAAAGTTACGGTAAATATTATTCCTGACTACTATTACAAAGAATTGGAGGGCTAAAAATGGATATTACTCTTGCGAATTTTCAGTTAAACGCAATTGCTGATTTAATTGCTGCAATGGAGCAGCCAAACAGAGATATCGTTTTGAAAAGCTGTACGGGCAGCGGCAAAACAATTATCCTAACACATTTTATGGATGAATACTTTAAAAGTAACCATAAAACGGTTTTTATTTGGCTCACACCTGGTAAAGGTAACCTTGAGGAGCAAAGCAAGGAAAAGATGGATCGTTATGTTCATGGTAGTCAAACAAAATTGCTATCTGATATTATGACTGCTGGTTTTGAAGAAAACGACGCTTGCTTTATAAATTGGGAAAAGCTGACCAAGAAAGGAAACAATGCTTTAAAGGACAGCGAGCGCACAAACTTTATCGAACATATACGCAACGCTCTTGATAACGGTCTGTGCTTTAAAATTATTGTTGATGAGTCCCATCAAAACGACACAATCAAAGCGGATGATATTATTGAGTTGTTTCACTCAGATAAAATCATTCGCTGCTCTGCTACACCTAAAAACTATAAGAACGCCATTTTAATTGATATTCCCGAAGAAGATGTTATTGCGGAAGGTCTAATAAAGAAGCTGCTTATCATCAACGAAAACTTTGAGCAACATATCAGTGTAGATGATCAAATTACATTTTTGCTTGACAAAGCGATCGCCAAGCAGAGGGAATTGCACTCAGAGTATTTAAATCGAAATGCTGAAATCAATCCTCTTATTATTGTGCAAATTCCGAACAAATCAGACGCCCTTCTGGACAGAGTCGAAGAATATTTTGAAAGTAAGCGAATTACCTACGAGAATAATCTTCTTGCGATATGGCTATCAGATAAAAAGCAGAATCTTGAAGATATTGAAGAATTTAACGCTACACCAATTGCAGTTATAATTAAACAAGCAGTTGCTACGGGATGGGATTGTCCGAGAGCACAGATCCTTGTTAAACTGCGTGATAATATGAGCGAAGTCTTTGAAATACAGACCATTGGGCGAATCCGTCGTATGCCAGAAGCAAAGCACTATGAGAGTGATCTGCTTGATAGCTGTTATCTGTACACATTGGACGAGAAATTCACAGAAAGCGTTAAGCTGAGTTTAGGGAAAGGCGCTCTTGACGCTTACAAAGTATTTCTTAAGCCCGAACATCGTTCTTTTGAGATTATTAGCGAATATAAAACTGATGTACCATATCCCCGTGATGCAAAACTATCTCTAAAAGTAATTTATAAATACTTTGAAAAGCAATATCACATCACAAAAGATACTGCCAAAAACAGAGTTATATTAGAGGCCCATGGTTATTCATTTTCAGAAGATATCATCGACTATACCAAATCTGGTTCAGTGAATACTATATCAAAAGAAAACATCGCTGAATTGAATGATATTTCTATCCACGAGGCTTTGAACACGCATAAGCATGGAAAGGAATATCATCATTGTGTCGCCGAAATTGGTTATAAGGTAAATTTGGATTATAACAGCATAAATGCCATCATGCGCAAACTTTTTCTTGATGGGCTGTGTTGTGAAACAAAGATTATCAAAATCCGAACAAGAGAACTTTATGCTTTTATCATCAATAATAAGTACTTATTAATTGAAGATGTGAGAAACGCAATGGCAGATGAATCTCTCCAACTGTCTTTAACAATACCCAAAATAACCGAGAAACCAATTGGATTCCCATTGGAAATGATCTTTACTTATGATGGCTCAGCTAAATCACAAGCAGAAATGACCAAAAATGTATACAAGGGATACCTTTCTTCTGCAGAAAAGCGTTCTATGCCCGAAAAACTTTTGGAGCGGCACTGCGAAAACAGTCCTAATATTCAATGGTTTTATAAAAACGGAGATAAAGGGATAGAGTATTTTTCTATTGTGTATACCGATAATTTTGAGAAACAAAAGTCATTCTACCCAGATTATATTGTCGGTGATTCAGATGGTAGCACATGGATAATAGAAACCAAGGGCGGTTTTACTAAATCAGGCGATAGTGAAGACATCGACAAATACACTGCCAAAAAATTTTTGGTATTGAAAAACTATATAGACAAATATCATCTGCATGGCGGCATTGTTCGTCAGGACAAGCAGAGCGGCGAGCTTTGCATTTGCACAGAAACCTATTCTGACGATATTAAAAGTGAGAGCTGGAAACTTCTATCTGAGGTATTGTAAGGGAGGAAAGATAAACAATGAGTATTCAAGAACCGAAGAAAAATGTTCCGATTTACTTTTATTATCTGACAATTTCAAAGCAAAAGGATAGTAACGATTCATCCATCTACGATATAAAGCAAATAGTGGATTCATTCTCAAAATTACTATCGTATATTACAGCAAAGAACCTGACCGATAGAAAAAAGGACATTACAATTTCTGAAAAGGTTGTATGGCTTGATTCATATGAGGATTTGAAAAATGGAAACTACAATATTATTTTTAAATCCGCAAAATACAATCATGTCCGAAATGAGATTGATACCGAAACGATGACTGAACTTGGTACCCGCAAGCGTCAACAAGATGGCGACGAGGAAAAGACACATTTGTGCATTCGCTATAATACTGGCGAGTATCGTTTTCTTGCAGTTCATGAAAGTAATCATTATGGTGTTACATTAAATTGTATCGTTGACTATTTAAACACTCAATTTATTTGCTATAACGAAGATACTGACGATGAATATCATTACTCAATATCATATGAAATCATGCCAGGAGAGGATTTTCTTTCATCGATTAAAAAGGCAAGAACTATGTCTGTGTTAAAACTGGTCGTAAGCAAAGAAGATATCAAGGATGATTTTATGATGTTTGCTGGAAGAAATGATATTGCTGATGAAGTTGAAATATGTCTTAAGCGTCCCAAAGGTGTTAAAAGATTTCCTGATAATTTAATACAAGCCTATTTTGATAATTCTCAAAATAAAACAACAGGAAAAATCAAGAAAATCACTATCAAAGGAACAAACGCATCCGGTCAATTCGAAGTTGATACTGAGCTTATGAAAATGAAACATTTTTTATCTGTCTTATCTGAAGCAGTAACCAACGAAGTAAGCAGCTCGGATTTCTTTGGCAAAGCGCAAGAATTCATAGAAGAAACGAGGAATAAAACATGAAAAATATAATATTTGTTCCAATTCAAGATTATTACATTTCAAGAAAACGGATTTTTATTAAACTTCTCGTTCCAATATTGATTGCTTTTGTAGCCTTATTACTAGCTATGCTTTTTAATATCGGCGATTCAGAAAAAATTTTTTTGACTTTTTCTGAATTTCTAGATACACAGATAAATATCGTAGCAATTTTAATTTCTTTTTCAGTAGCAATAATTACAATTTTAGTATCTGCAGACAATAAGAACATACAATGCTTAAAAGAAACCGCGTCAAGCGAAACGCAATATAAGCCTGTTAATGGAAAGCAATTATCTTTATTTCAGATCTTGCTTTCTAATATTGCTTACAACGTTATTGTTGAGATTATGTATTTAGTAGGACTTATAGTGATTTCTCTAATGAAGTATATTTTACCTCTTCCAATGTTAAAATATATTACAGCTATTTGCATTCTCATGATATTACATATCTTGTTTGTGTTACTTGAATCTGTTGCTCAAATGTACCTAACTTTTTGGAAAAATAATAAGTGATTAATGAAGGCAATGGATACAATCGTCCTTATATTCCAATACTGTATGCAGCGTATTTTCAAACGTAAAAGGGTGTGAGAATATTCCTTAATTATAATAAACTCATCGAACCAAGGCATTTCGGCAATCTGCCGCGCTTGCCCGCCCGCGCAGAGAGCTGCGATGCCATCGGCAAACCGTGTAAGTCCGCCGGTGCTTAGCGAACGCGCAGCGTAAGCTTAGCACCGTTGCGTGACCGATATATCAGATATTAAATCAGCCGAGCGCGTACCCGGTCAGTTTCGCGATGTCCTCCTTGCTCCAGAATTCGTTCTCCCAGTAGAAATACGCGTCCTTCCTTTTCTTAAAGATTCGGAACGGGACGTCCGTATTGTCGTATATGTGGCAGACATCGCAGACCTTCAAAAGCTCCGGGATCAGTTCGAGCGAACGGACGTACCGCGCTTTGATCTTCTCGACGGGAACATCATGCCCGCCGGACGCGAACCGGCGCATCACACGGTGAATGTTGATATTGACGTCCGAGGTCAGGACATAGATGCAGCGGATGAAATACCCCTGCTCCTTCGCCCTGCGCAGCAGGTCAAGGTTTCGGGCAGTGGACAGCACCGTCTCGAATGTGAAATTCTTATGGACCTCCAGGACATACTCACGCATGTCCTCCGCCAGCTCGGCAGCCTCCAGATCCGTACTCTGCGTCGCCCGCTTGATGTCGTCCGCGTTGATGTAGGGGCTGATGATCTTTGTCGCCTTTGTCACTGTGCTCTTTCCGCTGCCGTTCGGACCCGCAAAGACGAGGATCTCAGGTTTCATCTCCATACTCTCGCCTCCCGTCCGGATATTCGATGTAGGACGCCTTCCTCTCCCGGTCGTAGCCCGTGACAGGCAGACCGCGGCTCTGGTTCGCCTCGTTCTCCTGCCGGATCGTCTCCCGGAAACGGCGGACCAGCTCATCGTCGCCGACGCCGCAGGTGGAATCCAGTTCGTTCGGTCTTAGCGGCTCATTCTCCTGCTCCTTCAGCGCCGCAAAGAACCCTTTCATGATCTTTTCTTTTGCCTCCTGGCTCTTGTTCGTGTCATTTTGTTTTTCCATATTTGATTTCCTTTTCTGGTTATTGATGCGCCCCGCTCTAGGACGCCCACGTTCCCGGTGTTGTGCCCATATCGTAGATGTAATAACCCGCGGGGTCGGTGTCCGCGTTCCGGTCAATCCCCATCGCCAGTACCTCCGCGCGGGTGAGCGTACACGCGTCCTTAAAGTCCTCGTCCTCGATCGGGACGTACCGATACGAATTGCCCTCCCGGCATTGGGACCTCCCGTAAATGGACGCGACCCAGACTCCCTTCGAGGCATCGTAGTCGAAACGCGTAAATCCCTTCCATATCCCGGTAACCGCGTTATATGCGGCGCACCGTCCAATGTCGCTGTAATTATACAAATACGTCTTGCCCTCGGGCGCCTCCGGGAATCTGATCTGAGCATCCTTCACGACAATTGCCGCATTGGGCGCGTCGCTGAATTTCGCCCCTTTTTCAAAATATTCGTGGCGATTGAAATATCTTCCATCATACCACACGTCGGACATATATCTTGGGTATGTAGTTCCATCGTCTGCATACAGAAAAGAAAAACCGGTCCCTCCACCGCCGAATATGGAATTCACCAGCATCACTCTCACATAGCTCCCAGCTGCTCCCACCGTGCGGCAGACGCTCTCCCATGTCAGCTCGTCCGGATCTTTCGGGTCCTCCGGCACATCCATGCTGCCATATTCATCTAAAATGCTGCGAAGGTTTTCAAATGTACTTTTGGTACACATATCATTTGCAGAACCGTCAAACGAGTAGAAATACTTGACCATCCCGTCTCTCAATCCCTGACCTCCGCCCTCTCCCTGTCCGCCATAGCTCCTGGTCTCCCCATTGTAGGACACGTCTATCAGCCAATGATAGTCCGCATTCCACGCAACAGAGACCGCAGGGTCGATCGTCCTGGCGACCTCGCCCATCAAACCAGGGAACCCGATCGAGTCATAGCGAAACGGATACAGGGAAGATACCAGAAGTTTCTTTGTGCCTTCCCGGTAATAGGGATCCTGAATATAAAAATTCTGATCCACATGGGGAGAGGTGGACAGCCCATAATAGACCCCATCCTGTTTTTTTCTCTCGCCGAGCACAGATGCGCCGGAATACAGGCAGATACCGGAAAGACCGCTTTGCACCGCGTCCATTTTTTCAAAGAAGGACATGGACGCGTCTGTAAACCGGTTGATCAGGTACTGCTCTTCTGTGAGCTGCTGCGGTATCGTCACGGTGATGCCCGTGCTCTCCTCCTTCCAGCCGGACCGATCCTTCAGCGTCAGCTCCCCGCCGTCGATGCTGTACCCGCAGTAGAAAATATATCCGTCCTTCACACGCAGGGGATCTGTACCTGTATAGTTCACATCGGCAAAAGGCTCGTCTTCATATGCAAGCGTGCTCGACATCCCAATGTCATACGAATTATTTTCATCGACAAAAACAAAGCTTTTCGGGTCGGGATTATCTGTCTTTACATAGTAGTAATAACAAATATCACTCACCAGCGGAGTCACGGAATAAGTATACTTTGTGATATCAAACGCATCGGGATCCTCCTCCATGGAATCCGGTTCCTCATCCGGATCCGTCTCCGTGTCGCCGAAAAGCCCGTCCCCCGAATCTCCGTTTGTGTTTTCTCCCGAAACAACAAGCTGCATCGTCTTTTTGAACCCGGTGCTCTTTTTCGTGAAGGATTTCTTATACCTGTTATACGCAGCCTTGGGCACAGAAAACTTTGCCTTCTTATGGATCCCCTGAAACGCGCTGCTCCCGATTTTCGTGATCTGCCTACTCTTCACCGTGATGGATCTTAAATTCTTTGCTCCGTAAAAGGCGCGCGAAGAGATCGTGCGAATATTTTTCCCGATGGTAACATTTCTCAGCTTTTTGCAGTTTTGGAAGGCTTTCTCCGATATGGAGGTCACCTTATAGGTTTTGCCCTTTATTTTGACCTTTGCGGCTATGTCAGCCGACCGGATCGAGCCGGACGCCTTCCGGACCGTCGCCGTCTTTTTCTTGCTGTCTGAGACCTGATATGTAATACCGGATATTTTTCTGGTCTTTGCCGCGGCATGCGCCTCTGTCTTCCCCGCAACCGAAACCAGGATCACACACAGCAGAAAAAACAGGACTGATGATATTTTCTTTCTTGCCCACACTTTCACCACTTTGTCCTCCCTACAGAATTTTGACAGGGCTGCCAAAATACTTGCCTATCTTTTGACAACCATTATATAAAACAGCGAATCCGCTGTCAAGGCAAGCGAAACTCTTCATGTAGTGCCAAAATTTGCTCTGATGAATTGAAGGCTGCCCCGATTTATATTATAATGAAAGACACTGCTGCATCACTATCTGACAGATAAAGGAGGAAGGGTTATGAGAAAAAGACTGCTTGGGAAAACCGGACTAATGGTGAGCGAGATCGGGTTCGGCGGCGAATGGCTGGAGCGCCACCCGGTGGAGGAATCCGTGGCGTTGATGCGCTACGCGTCCAAACAGGGGATCAATATCATCGACTGCTGGATGCCGGACCCGAAGTCGAGAGACATCATCGGACAGGCGATCGCCGGGAACCGGGAAAACTGGTACATACAGGGGCACCTGGGCTCCACCTGGCAGGACGGGCAATATGTGCGCACCCGGGATATGAAGTACGTGCGACCGGCGTTTGAAGACCTGCTCGCGCGGCTCGGGACGGATTACATCGACCTGGGAATGATCCATTACGTGGACACGGAGGAGGACTGGAACGCCCTCCAGGATTCCGCGTTCATGGACTATGTGAAGGAATTGAAAGCAAACGGCACGATCCGCCATATCGGCATGAGCTCCCACAATCCGGCGACCGCAAAGCTGGCGGTGCGCTCCGGACTGATCGAGATGCTCCTTTTCAGCATCAACCCCGCGTTCGACATGCTGCCCGCCGGGGAGGACCTGGACGAGCTGCTCACCGAGGGCTATCAGTACGATCAGGCGCTTTCCGGGATCAACAAAGAGCGCGCCGAGCTGTATCAGCTCTGTGAAGAGCAGAACGTCGGGATCACCGTGATGAAGGGGTTCGCCGGGGGCAGACTGTTTGACGGGAAACGCTCGCCGTTCGGAGTGAGCCTGACGCCGGTGCAGTGTATCCATTATGCGCTTACGCGACCCGGCGTTTCCTCGATCCTGTGCGGGTACGATTCAAAGGAACAGGTCGACCAGGCGGTGGGCTATGAGAACGCCCCGGAGTCCGAGAAGGATTACGCGTCCGTGCTCGCGCACGCGCCGTTCCACTCCTACCGTGGGGAGTGTACCTACTGCGGTCACTGCAAGCCCTGTGCGGCGGAGCTGGACATCGCGATGATCAACAAATACTATGACCTCGCGGCGATGCAGCCGGAAGTGCCCGCGACAATCAAGTCCCATTATATGCTGCTGGAGCACAAGGCGTCGGGGTGCATCGGCTGTCAGGAATGCGAATCCAGGTGCCCCTTTGAGGTACCCATCGCGGAGCGCATGAGAAAAACAGCGAAATTGTTCGGATGTTAGGAGGAGAAAAGTGATGGAACATTTCATTGACCTTGCTTTGGAACTTGGATTTGCAAACGCGGCGCTGATCGACACGAAGGACATTGTCTTCAATCCTGCCTTCCGCCCGCTGTGCGAGGAGAACCTCTGCGGAAAATACGGCGTGAATTACGCGTGCCCGCCGGACTGCGGCACAGTCGACCAGATGGCGGAACGGGTGCGGAAATGGGAGAAGGGCATCGTGCTGCAGACGCTCTGGGACATCGACCCGCTGGATGGCAGCCTCACCAAATCCGCCAAAGGGCAGCACAATAAGCTGACCCGCCGGTTCATCGAGCAGACCCAGATGAAAGGACTGATGATCGGCGCAAGCGGCTGCAACCTCTGCGACCCCTGCGCCATCACCGCCGGAGAGCCCTGCCGGTTCCCGGAGCTGCAGTTTTCCTGTATGTCCGCATACTGCATCTACGTCAAGGACCTCGCCGACAAATGCGGCATGGAATACGACTGCGGGCCGTACATGGTAACGCTGTTCAGCCTGTTCTGCTTTACTCCAGACCGGCAAGCATGAGGTTGCGGATCTTCCGCGTGAGCGGGATCGTGCCCGCGTCCTTTTTCTGCTGCATCAGCAGCAGGGAGATGCGCTCCTGCGGGAAATTCGCCATATAGCAGCCGAGCCAGCCGTCCCAGCCGTACTCGCCCATACCGGCGAGACCGGTCGCCATCGCTGGATTTCGCATCACTCGCATCAGGTGCGAGTAGGAGAATCCCTCCAGCCCCACCCATCTGCGGAACGCCTCCTGCTGCGCCGGCGTCAGGTCGCCGCTCACCATGTAATCCACCGTGCGCGGCGCGAGGATCTGCTGTCCCTCGTAGGTTCCGCGATTCAGCAGCATCTGCATAAAATGCGCGTAATCGTCGATCGTGGACACCAGACCGGCGCCGCCCGCCTCATATGCGGGAGGGCGTTCCATATCGTTGGAGACTGCGAGATTGTCGCCGTCATAGAGCCGCATCCCGCCGTCTCCCACACTCTCATAGGTCTTGGCGAGACGCCCCTGTTTTTCCTGCGGCACCCAGAAATCCGTGTCGGGCATCTGCAGGGGCGCAAACAGGTTCTCTCTTAAAAATTCCCCGAAACGAACGCCGGACGCCTTCTCGATAACCGCACCGAGCACATCGGCGGACAGCCCGTACTGCCAGGAGGAGTCCGGCTCGAACGCAAGCGGCAGCCTCCCGAGCCGCTCCGCCAGCTCCACCGTGGTGATCGCCTCATCCGTGTGAAGTCTGCGCACCGCCTCCGCGAGCAGGGCGGACACCTGTCTCCCCGCCTTCGTCACATCGTCCCCATAGGTCAGCCCGGACGTCATGCTCAAAAGATGATGGACCGTCATCGGCGTCTGCGCTGGCACGATCTCGCCGTCCTTTTCCACCGTAAGCTGCACATAGCCCGGCAGAAAATCCGACACGTACTGGCAGAAATCCAGCTGTCCGCGCTCCAAAAGCAGCATCGCCGCCGCGGCGGTGACCGGCTTGCTCATGGAGTACAGACGGAAAATGGTGTCGCGCCGGATAGGCGTCCTCTTCTCCAGGTCCGCGTACCCCTGCTCGTCGTAAAACACTTCCTCGCCGTCCTGCAGGATCAGGAGATTCGCGCCCGCCGTCACCCCATCCGCGATGGCGTCCGCAATGGCGTCCCTGATCCGCTGTTTCGTAATGTCTTTCATAAATGCCTCCTTCTCATTATGCCGAGACCCCACGGCATTCCTCGCACGCCCGGTACGGATAACCGAGCGGCAGCGGCTTGCCGCAGTACGGGCAGCGCGCGATGTAGTCCGACTTGCCCTTCGTCAGGTAGCGCATGATGCTCGCCTCGGTCTTCTCCCGCTCGCGTTTCAGCCATTTCTCGTCGATGATCTTCCCCATGCGCTGGGAAAACTGATAGTACAGGTCAAGCTGCTTGTAATAAGTCTCATACTGCAAAATTCCCTGCCAGCCCCTGCGCTCCAGCCGCGGTTTCGTCAGCGACACATCGGCGGAATACGTCTGGCAGTACTCCAGCCACAGATCCACGACGCGCCGGTCCTTGATGTCGATCGGGCAGGTGATCATGCGGTAGAGCATGCGCTTGTTGTCAAAGTCCTCGATCTGCCCCTTCACCCGGTAGGCGCGCTCGTACAGGAACAGCGCCTCGTCCACGTTCTCCTTCTCGAACGGGTCGGACGGCGCCACCGAGCACCAGACCTTGAGGATCTCGTCGAGCGGTTCGTCGAGGTCCAAAAGCACCTGCGGGAACCCGAGGCTCACCTTCTCGATCGGCAGCTCCGGCTCCGCGTATTTCTCCCGGATATAGGCGAGCTCGTCCTCGCCCATCGCCGTGATGTAGCCGGTATCGTAGATCCCGTAGCGCCCCGCGCGCCCGGCGATCTGCTTGATCTCTCCGGTCTTCAGCGGACGCCGGTCCGTCCCGTCGAACTTGTCCGCCTGCAGAAAGATAATGCGCTCCACCGGAAGGTTCAGCCCCATGCCGATCGCGTCGGTGGACACGACCACCTTCGTCTTCCCGCTCGTGAACAGCCGCATCTGGCGGCGGCGGATCTCCGGCGGCAGGCTCCCGTAGATGATGCTCGCGTTGACACCGCACTCTTCAAGCCGCCCCGCGACGTCGAGCACCGATTTCTTGGAAAAGGTGATCAGCGCGTCCCCCTTGCGCACGTCGTCCGGGAACTCGAACGGCTTGTCCTCAAAGACCAGTTTCGTCTTGCGCTCATAGCGATGGATCTCGTATGTATCGCCGCAGAGCTCGATCAGATGTTTCAGGACCTCCTCGGCGGTCGGGCTGGAGCAGACGTGGATCTCCCGCGCCTTCAGCCCGAGGATCGCCCGTGTCCACGAATGCCCGCGCTCCGGGTCCGTCATCATCTGCGCCTCGTCGATCACCGCCACCTCATAGACCTCATCCAAATCTGCCATCTCGATCGTCGACGCCGTGACGCGGCTGTCCGGCTCCTCGATGCACTCCTGCCCGGTCAGCATCGTGCAGGGCACCCCGAAGTCCATCATGCGCTCGTAGACCTCCAGCGCCAGCAGACGCAGCGGTCCTAAGTACGCCCCGCGGTTCACCAGCCTCAACCGCTCCAGCGCCTGAAAGGTCTTGCCGCTGTTCGTCGGTCCGATGTGCAGGATAAAATGCCGATTCATCTCCAGCGCCTCCGGGAACTCCAGCTCCGGGCGCGTCGGCACCAGATCCAGGATCTTGCTCTCCAGCTGGAAATGCATGTATCTGGGGTACAGCACGAACAGCGGCTTGCTGCAGATCGCGCAGGGCATCTGCCGCCCCAGAAACGCGAGGAATTCCCCGTTCATCGCGTCCCGCTGCTGCGGCAGGAGCATCCCCAGGTCGAGCTGGATCAGCTTGGGGATCATGTCCTCGCGCACCAGTTTCAGCACCTTCTCGCGCTGACGGCGCACCGCAAAAAACATGATGTTCTTGATCTGCTTGTGGTAATCCTCCAGGACATTGCTGCTGACGCGGGACGGTCTCGCCGACTTCAGCGTCCGCCAGACGCGCACGGCGCGCCCCTCCAGATCCGTCAGGTTGCCCGGTCTCTTCTGTTTCTTTTTCGCCTGTATCTCATACTGCGAAATATAGAACTGCACCAGTTTTTTTGTCTGTATCATAAGTCACCCGTTCTCTTTCCGTTTTCTCACTGATACCTAGTATAGCTTAAAAAACGATTTCTGTTAATCCTTTTCTGCAAATTATTTCCGCGGCGGCAGTTGAAAAAGGGGTACGGCAATGGTATAGTTAGAAAATAGAAAGATTTGAATGAATTGCAGGAGGATAGGTTATGTTGGTTCCAGTACTTTTGTTTATTGTCGGTCTGCTGCTGCTGATCAAGGGCGGCGACTGGTTCGTGGACGGCGCGACCGGCATCGCGCACCACTTTCATATCCCGGAGCTGCTGATCGGGGCGACGGTCGTCTCCATCGGCACCACGCTCCCCGAGGTCATGGTCTCCGCGTCAGCGGCGTTTTCCGGGCACGGCGAGATCGCCTACGGCAACGCGATCGGCTCCATCATCTGCAACACTTCCCTGATCGCGGCGCTGACGATCGCCATCCGCCCCGGAAAGGTTGAGCGGAAGACGCTGGTCTCCCCGGTCCTGTTCTTCTTCGCGGCGGCAGCGCTCTATGCCTTCGTCGCCTACACGAGCGGTCATTTCAGCCGGAGCACCGGTCTGCTCCTGCTCGGGCTGTTCGTCGTCTACATGGTCTACACGGTGCTCCAGATGAAGGGGAACCGCTCACAGGGGTCTGCCGACGCCGGGAATCCCGGCGGCGCCGACTCTTCATCGGAACCGGAAGCCAACATGGGCAAAAACATCGTGCTGCTCGTCGTCGGAGCCGTCCTGATCGCCATCGGCGCGAGGCTGCTCGTCGACAACGGCACCCTGATCGCACAGGCGCTGGGCGTGCCGGAGTCTGTCATCGCGCTGACCTTTGTCGCGCTCGGGACCTCGCTGCCGGAGCTCGTGACCGCGATCACATCGCTCGCGAAGGGGCACGGCGCGCTCTCGCTCGGCAACGTCATCGGCGCAAACCTGTTCAACCTCGTGCTCGTCAGCGGCATTTCCATCGCGATCGCCCCGTTCGACATTCCGCAGAGCTCTGTCGTGGCAGGGCGCAACGCGTCGCTCGCCGTCGACATTCCGGTCATGTTCCTCGTCATGCTGCTGATGACCGTCCCGGCGCTCTTGCGCAACAAGCTCGCGCGCATACAGGGAATCCTGCTGCTCGTCATCTACGCGTCGTACTGCATTTTCCAGTTTACGCTGTAGGCTCGTCCTTCATCTTCGGCTCGAAGATCCGGCTCGCCAGGTACGAGAAGACCAGAGCCGCGCTGATGCCGACCGCGCTCGCCTTGAGCCCGCCCTGGAACAGTCCCAGCAGCCCGTTCTCGTCGACTGCCTCCCTGACGCCCTTCCAGAGCACGTTCCCGAATCCGGGAAGAGGCACGGACGCCCCTGCCCCGGCGAACGCGGTCAGCGGTTCATAGACGCCGACCGCGCCGAGCACCGCGCCCAGGCATACCAGGATCACCATCACACGTCCCGGCAGCAATTTCGTCTTTTCCAGTAAGATCTGGACCAGCGCGCAGATCAGCCCGCCGACCCAGAACGCATTGATATAATCCATCGTTTTGCTCCTTTTTTCCTGCACCAAACTCCTGCGCTCGGGCAATTCCGTTTTTCCGCACAGCTCTGCTTTTCTTGTGCAGCTCTGTTTCTCCCGCACAGTTTTATTTTCTCTGCGCAGCTTTATTTTTCCTGCACAGTTCTGTTTTCCAACGCGATTCCGTTTCTCTGCACAGCTCTGTTTTTCTTGTGCTGCTCTGTTTCTCCCGCACAGTTCTATTTCCTCTGTACAGCTCTATTTTTTCCTGCACAGTTCTGTCTCACGTTCAGCAGTGCTCCAATATAACCGCGTGCGCGATGCCCGGGATCGTCTGTCCCTCGTTGAAACTCACCTTCGAGAGCAGCGCCCCGGTCGGCACGAACAGGACGCGTTTCCAGATCCCCTTCCATACATTCGGCAGGATCAGCGCCGCGAGCACGACCGCCGAACACCCGCAGCCGCTCCCGCCCGCGTGCGTGTCCTGCTTTTCCGCGTCGTAGATCTCGATCCCACAGTCCATGTGCTGCCGCGAAATATCAAAGCCTTCCTTTTTCAGCAGATCGACAAGGATCCTCTGCCCGACCGTCCCAAGATCGCCCGTGATGATCCTGTCGTAATCGGACGGCTGCCGCCCGAAATCCATAAGGTTCTGTTCGATCGTATCGCACGCCGCCGGAGCCATGCACGCCCCCATGTTCATGTTGTCCTTCACGCCCATGTCAACGATCTTCCCGGGAGTCGCCCCGCTGACCCTCACATGGCTCTTCTGGGCGGAAAGTACAAAGGCGCCGCTGCCGGTGACCGTCCAGGTAGCTGAAAGGGGACGCTGGTTTCCGTATCCCAGGGGAAACCGAAACTCCTTCTCGGCGCT
>CANQYP010000019.1 GCA_947628045.1 uncultured Lachnospiraceae bacterium
TCCCCGGAGGGCGAGATCACGACCGAGCTGCTCGAGGCGGACAATGTAAAGGCGAGGCTCTATGACAGTATCATGGCGCAGACGGCGGATGTCGCTGATGAGACGGCGGACGCGGTCGCGGAGGTTGAGAATGCGTGGATCACCGAGGTGAACGACGAGCTCGGGCAGGTGATCGGCACGACGGACGAGGTGCTTGACAACTTCGACGCGGACGGCAACCGTCTGGTGCGCAGCCAGGAGACGAACTCCGGCGATTTCGCGGCGGATGCGCTGTATTACCTGTTTGACCAGACAAATGTGGTGGACGGCTATCCGGTGGACGTTGCGATCATGAACGGCGGCGGTATCCGCAACGAGGCGATCACGGGCGACATCAGCTACCTCACCTGCAAGAACATGCACACCTTCGGCAATGTGGCGTGCATGATCGAGGTGACGGGGCAGCAGATCCTGGATGCGCTTGAGTTCGGTGCGCGTGGCGTGGGCACCGGCGAGGAGATCGGCGGTTTCCTGCACATCGCGGGCGCGAAGTACACGATCGACACGAGCATCGAGTCCACGGCGACGATGGACGACAAGGGCGTGTTCACGGGCGTTGCGGGCGACTACCGCGTGAAGGACGTGCAGATTTTTGACCGTGAATCCGGCGAATACAAGCCTCTGGATGTGGACGCGAAGTACAACCTCGCGGGCTACAACTACACGCTGCGCGACCTGGGCGACGGTTTCTCCATGTTCGACGGCGCGACGAACATCATCGACTACGTGATGGAGGACTATATGGTGCTCGCGAATTACGTGCAGTCCTTTGAGGACACCGACGGCGACGGGCTGCCGAACGTGACAGGCTACGCGGATGTGAACGGCGAAGGACGTATCACAATCGAGTAAAGAACCGACGGAAATACATCAATGCCTTTCGGGCATCGCCAGGGAATAAAAATAAAGTATTTGATATGCAATAATTGTTTCGATATAATGTAAGTGTGGAAACGCAGCACGCGGATCTGCACTTACATTTTTTATGACAGGAAAGACTGTGTCACACGGATGCATGAAAACCCCTTATACTTTTCTATTCAAGGACAAAAGGGCGCAGGAAATAATCCGGCGCCTGAAAGAGGAGGCCGCAGAGCGCAGAATGAGTTCATTTCTGGAGAAAATAATCGAACCGAAAAAACAGTTTGCCGCCGGGCTCCGTCCCTTTGACAACGCCGCTCTCCGGGCGATGATCATTCCGCTGCTGATCGAGCAGCTCTTGCAGGTAGTGGTGGGACTTGCGGACACATTGATGGTCAGCTACGCCGGGGAGGCGACCGTCTCCGGCGTGTCGCTGGACACCATGATCTACACCATCTTTATCTACCTTTTTACCGCTGTGGCGACCGGAGGCGCGGTCGTCATCTCGCAGTATCTGGGCAGCAGGGAGAGGGGGAACGCAGACCTTGCGGCGTCTCAGATCTTTCACATCAACGCGGCGCTCTCGCTAATCTGTACGATCCTGATGTTTCTGCTGGGGAACGGGATCCTCTCTGGGCTGTACGGCAGCGTGGAGCCAGCGGTCATGGATGCCTGCCGGGTCTACCTGCGCATCGTGATCCTGTCCTTCCCGGCGAACGCCGTCTACAACGCGGGCGCGGCGCTCTACCGCAGCATGGGGAAGACACGGACGACGATGTTTGTTTCGATCGCGATGAACCTGCTCAATGTGGCGGGCAATGCGATCGGAGTCTTCGCGCTCCATGCGGGAGCCGCGGGCGTGGCGTGGCCGACGACGATTTCCTGGTATTTTGCCGCGATCGTCATGACTGTGCTTTGCCTGAATGAAAAGAACGATGTCTGTCTGCGCGTCGGAAAGGCACTGCGTTTCCACAAGGAGATGGCATGGCGCATCCTAAAGATCGCGGTGCCGGGCGGCATCGAGAATGGGCTGTTTCAGCTCGCGAAGGTGGTGCTCGGCTCCCTGATCGCCACCTTTGGGACGGCGCAGATCGCGGCAAACGGCATCGGGCAGACGATCTGGAGCTTTGCCGCGCTGGTGAGCGTGGCGATGTCCCCGGTGTATATCACGGTGGTGGGACAGTGTATGGGCGCGAGGGACGCCGACGCCGCGGACTATTATATGCGCAAGCTCACCCGGTTGACGGTGCTGCTGGCGGTCCTGTGGAACGCGGCGGTCATCCTTTTCCTGCCGCTCATTCTGCCGCTCTATGACATCACGGCGGAGACGAAACAGCTGGTGTTCCTGATCGTGGTGATCCACAACCTTTTTGCGGGGATCATTCAGCCCTTCTCCCTGCCTTTGGCGGCAGGGCTGCGCGCCGCGGGGGATGTGAAATTTGCCATGTATTCCGCCATTTTCTGTACGGTGGTGCTGCGGACGGCGCTGTCCTTTGCGCTGGCGTTGTGGCTGCATCTGGGCGTCGTCGGCATTGCGCTGGCGATGGGAATCGACTGGACGGTAAAAGCCGCGCTCGACCTGCTCCGCTACCGGGGCGGCAAGTGGCGCGATATGAAAGTCATATAAAAAAATATTGCATTGAGGAGGCGCAGACAATGAAGTACGCAAAACTTGGGAAGTCAGACTTGACGGTGTCCCGCATCTGCATGGGGTGCATGGGCTTTGGCAACGCGGCGTCCGGTCAGCACAGCTGGACGGTGGACGAGGCGCAGACGAGAGAGATCATCCGGCACGGTCTTGACCTTGGCATTAATTTTTACGACACCGCCATCGCGTATCAGAACGGTACCAGCGAGCAGTATGTGGGAAAGGCGCTGCGGGACTTCGCGAAACGCGACGATTTTGTGATCGCCACCAAATTCACGCCCCGGACGCAGGACGAGATCGATGCGGGGGTGAGCGGGCAGGAGCACATCGAGCACAATCTGGATCAGAGCCTGAGAAACCTCGGCTTGGACTATGTCGACCTCTATATCTATCACATGTGGGACTATCACACGCCGATGGAGGAGATCATGGAAGGGCTGCACAGCGCGGTCAGGGCGGGCAAGGCTCGGTATATCGGTATCTCCAACTGTTTCGCGTGGCAGCTCGCCAAGGCAAATTTCTACGCGAGGGAGCACGGCCTGACGGAATTCGTATCCATTCAGGGACATTACAACCTGATCGCCCGCGAGGAGGAGCGGGAGATGGCGCCCTTCTGCGCCGACCAGAATATCGCCATGACGCCGTACAGCGCGTTGGCGGGCGGTCGGCTCTCCAAGCGCCCCGGAGAGACGTCGAAACGGCTGGAGCAGGACGCCTACGCGAAATTCAAATACGACGCGACGGCGGAGGCGGACGGCAGGATCATCGCCCGGGTGGCGGAGCTTGCCGACCGGCGCGGCGTTTCCATGACGGAGATCTCCCTGGCGTGGCTGCTCACGAAGGTGACCGCGCCGGTGGTCGGGGCGACGAAGTTTTCCCATGTGGAGGGCGCGGTGAACGCCGTGGATCTGGAACTGACGCAGGAGGAGATCGACTACCTGGAAGAGCTTTATGTTCCGCACGCCCTTGTCGGGGTCATGGCGCAGAACGGAAAACAGAGGGCGGGAAACGTGGTGTAAGCTTAAGAGAAACGGTACAAGAGCTTGAGATGACGAAGAGCGAAAACGAAGGGAATGTCATTTATGGAGATCCGTGTATTGAATTATTTTCTCGCGGTCGTCCGTGAGGAGAGTATTACAAAAGCCGCGGAGGTGCTGCACATCACGCAGCCGACCCTTTCCAGGCAACTCGCGCAGCTGGAGGAGGAAGTCGGCGTAAAGCTGTTTGACCGGGGCACGCGGAAGATCGTCCTGACGGACGCGGGGATGCTGCTCCGGCGGCGCGCCGAGGAGATCATTGCCCTGTCGGACAAGACCGTGGAGGAACTTCTGGCGCAGGAGGAGCAGGTGCAGGGCGTGATCAGCATCGGGGCAGGTGAATTTTGCGCGATGGAGCAGATCGCCGATCTCTGCGGATCCTTTCGGGAGAAGTATCCGCGGGTGCGATTTGACTTCTACACGGCGACAGCCGACGTCGTGAAGGAACAGATCGAGCATGGAAATATCGACATCGGGATTCTGCTGGAGCCGATCAGCATGGAGAAATTTGAATATATCCGTCTTGCCGGGAGAGAGCGCTGGGCTGTGCTGATGCCGGAGGACGATCCGCTCGCGCGAAACGATGCGATCCGCGCGGAGCAGCTGGAATCGCTCCCGCTGATCCTGCCGAGACGGCTCAATGTGCAGGGAGAGCTCGCGAACTGGTTCGGGAAACGGTTTGAGCGCCTGAATATCGCCTATACCGGGAACCTGACGACGAATGTTGCGCTGCTCGTCCGAAAGGGGTACGGCTACGCGATCGTGGTGGAAGGCTCGTTGCCCTTCCGGGACAGAGCGGGAGTCGTCTTCCGACCGCTTGCGCCCGCGCTGACCGCGTCGGTTGCCTTTGCGTGGAAACGGGAGCAGCCGATGAATATGCCCATGAAGAAATTTATCGAGCACGCGAAATACTTTTTCAGCACGAACGAGTCATAAGAACGAAGTACTTTGCGTTTGTTTTAGGTCTTGCGGAAGAAAAGAACCTTGCCGCGAAATCCTTGACGCGCCCGGAAAATCGTGATATAGTTTTCGTGTGTAATTGAAAATTGCCGTACCAAGTGCAGAATGTATTCTGAAGAGGGAATCAGGTGAGACGCCTGAGCGATCCGGTCACTGTATACAGGGAGCGAGTCTCAAAGTCCATTGCGTACCCAATCAAGCGTGAGAAGGAGAGATAAGCGAGGATCTGTGAGCCAGGAAACCTGCTTGGTATGAGAGATGAGCTGCCGAAGATGGCTCGACACTCCACAAGAGAAACGAGTAAGCACCGGACGGAGATTTCCTGATTTTGTCTCTGGGTGCGCGTTTCGCAGCCTGCGATGGGGAAGCAGGTTTTTATTTATGAATTGGAATGTTATCTCGGGGCAATGGAGATACACAATACCTCCTTGTGTTCCGGTTTTGTCGGCTCCTATGCGGGGCGCGGCGTCCGGGACAGCGTACAGATGACGTTCCGCAAGCTGATCTGTACGAAGGGTGCATGCTGTCGCCGGCAGTCCGCAATGCCGGCGAGAGCTGCGCCTTTTTCATATGAAAAAAGAGGCGCGCATCGGGCGGTGGGTTCATCCGGAAAAAGCGGCATGGCGTCAAATATAACAGAAAGAAAACGGTGGTTTGGATATGGGGAAGACCGGTCTGGAGACGACCTATGTTCTGAAGAATAACAGACGGCTGCGCTGCGGCTATACGACCGGTTCCTGCGCGGCGGCTGCGGCGAAGGCTGCGGCGCTTATGTTTTTTTCCGGCTGTGCGCAGCGGGAAGTCTCCCTGATGACGCCCAGGGGGATCCTGCTGCGTCTGGAGGTGCTGGACGCGAAACTGGAAGACGGCAGGGCGTCGTGCGCGGTGCGCAAGGATGGCGGGGACGACCCGGACGTCACCAACGGTCTTCTGGTGTACGCCGCGGTGGCGCGCACGGACCGGGCGGGCATCTTGATCGACGGCGGCGAGGGCGTCGGGCGTGTGACGCGAAACGGGCTGCAGCAGCCGATCGGCGCGGCGGCGATCAACGAGGTCCCGAGGCGGATGATCCGCGAGGCGGTAGAGACGGTCTGCCGGGATTATGAATATTGCGGGGGACTCGAGGTCGTCATCTTCGTGCCGGGCGGAGAAGACGCCGCCCGGAAGACGTTCAACCCGCGCCTCGGAATCGAGGGCGGCATTTCGATCCTCGGCACCAGCGGGATCGTCGTGCCGATGAGCGAGGAGGCGCTGCTTGCGAGCATTCGGCTGGAGATGGAGATGCACAAGGCGAACGGGCGTGAAGAGCTGATCCTGACGCCGGGCAACTACGGAGAGACGTTCGCGGGGAACGAGCTGAAGATCGACCTGTCGAACGCCATGAAGTGCAGCAATTTTGTGGGCGAGACGCTGGATATGGCGGTCGAGCTTGAGATGAAAGGCATTCTGTTTGTGGCGCACATCGGAAAGTTCATCAAGGTGGCGGGCGGGATCATGAATACGCACTCGCGGGAGGCGGACGCCCGGGCGGAGCTGATGGCGGCGTTTGCGCTGCGCGCCGGGGCGGACCGGGAGACGGCGTGTCAGATCCTGGAGACCGGGACGACCGACGAGGCTCTGGAGATCCTTGCCCGTGCCGGACGGCTGCGGCAGGCGATGGCGCTTGCGGCGGAGCGGGCGCGGTACTATCTGCAGCACCGGGTCGGAGGGGCATTTCGGACAGAGGCGATCCTTTTCTCCACGCAGTTCGGCTATCTGGCGCAGACGGCTGGGGCGAAGGACATGTTACAGAGAATGAGAGGAAAAGCGATATGATACATTTTGTGGGAGCGGGCTCCGGCGCGCCGGATTTGATCACGCTGCGGGGCATGCGCTACCTTCAGGAGGCGGACGTGATCGTCTACGCCGGTTCGCTGGTGAATCCGCAGCTTTTGGATCACAGAAAGCCGGGCTGCGCGGTCTATGACAGCGCGAGGATGACGCTGGAGGAAGTGCTGGAGGTGCTGAAAAGCGCCGAGGCGGCGGGCAGGACGTCCGTGCGGCTGCACACCGGGGATCCCTGCCTTTACGGGGCGATCCGTGAGCAGATGGACGCGCTGGACGAGGCGGGGATCGCTTACGACTATTGCCCGGGGGTCAGTTCATTCTGCGGGGCGGCGTCGGCGCTGAACCTTGAATATACGCTGCCGGACGTCTCGCAGAGCGTGATCATCACGCGCATGGCGGGGCGGACGCCGGTGCCGGAGCGGGAGGAGATCGCGGCACTTGCCGCGCATCACGCGACGATGGTGATCTTCCTGAGCACGGGGATGCTGGAAAAGCTGGGGGAGCGCCTGATCGCGGGCGGTTATGAGGCGGAGACTCCGGCGGCGATCGTCTACAAGGCGACCTGGGAGGACGAGCGCTCCTTTGTCTGCACGGTCGGCACGCTGGCGGAGACGGCGAGGGCGAACCGGATCACGAAGACCGCGCTGATCATCGTCGGCGATGTGGTGAGCCACGGCAGTTACCGCAGGTCGGATCTGTATAACCCGGCGTTTACCACGGAGTTCCGGCAGGGAAAATCAAGGGATTGAACCGAGGCGCGTATTTTTACAGGGGAAAGCTGCGCGGCAGCCGGACCGTCGGGCTTGACAGGGCGACCCGGCGGGGAAAATCAAGGGATTGAACCGAGGCGCGTATTTTTACAGGGGAAAGCAGCACGGCAGCCGGACCGTCGGACTTGACAGGGCGGATCGGCAGGGAAAGGTAAATTTGGAGACAGGAATTTCGAGAATGAAAGTTGCAATCGTATGTTTTACCTCACATGGCGCGGACACGGCGGCGCGGATATGGGAGATTCTGGAGAAGAAGGACGGGAGCGCTCTGTCCGAAAGAGGGGCGCAGGAACCGCTCGTCCGCGTCTGGTGTGCGAAGTCGGACTATGGTTCGGACTCTCTTTCGTGTGCGGACAACAGGGACTCGCGGCGCGCGGACGGAGATTCGACAGCAGCCGCGCGGCGCATCGAGCCTTTGCGGAAACCGCTGCGCCGCTGGACGGAGGCGGCGTTCGCAGAGTATGACGCGCTGGTGTTTGTCGGGGCGGCGGGAATCGCCGTGCGCAGCATAGCCCCGTTTCTGAAAAGCAAGGCGAGCGACCCGGCGGTCCTGTGCGTGGACGAGCTGGGGACGTTCGTGATCCCGCTGGTCTCCGGGCACATCGGGGGCGCCAACGAGCTCGCGCTGCGGCTTGCGGGAGGACTGGGAGCTGTCCCGGTGCTCACCACGGCGACGGATCTGAACGGGCGGTTCGCGGTCGATGTGTTTGCGAAGAAACACGGGCTTTGGATCTCGGACCTGAAACTTGCGAAACGCGTATCGGCGGACGTGCTGGACGGGAAGAAGATCGGTCTGGTCTCGGATTTTCCGATTGCCGGGGCGCTGCCGAAGGAGTTGGAGCTGTGGGAGGTTCGGGCACGGGAGGCAGAGACGGACGCGGAACAGACGCGAGATGTGGAACAGACGCGAGATGTGGGACAGACGCGAGATGTGGGACAGACGCGGGACGCGGGACAGACACGGGACGCGGGACAGACACGGGGCGCGGCGGCAGGAGGGCAGCCGGAGCAGGGCTGCGGGATCTGCATCACGCTGGACGAGGCGAGACGTCCTTTCGCGCAGACGCTTGTCCTGATCCCGCGGATCGTCAGTGTCGGCGTGGGCTGCAAAAAGGACACGCCCCTTGCGGTGATCGAAGAGAGAATCTATGCGATCCTGTGCGCCTGCGGCGTATCGCCGCGCAGCGTGGAGCGCCTGGCGAGTATTGACCGCAAGGCGCAGGAGCCGGGGCTTGGCGCGTTCGCGCAGAAACACGGGCTGGAGTTTGTCACTTACACGGCGCGGGAGCTTGAGGCGGCGCAAGGCGTGTTTTCCGAGTCTGCGTTCGTGGCGTCTGTCACAGGCGTCTCAAACGTCTGCGAGCGCAGCGCGGTGCTGGCGAGCGGCGGCGGAAGGCTGATACAGAAAAAAACAGCGGGAGACGGCGTGACGGTCGCGCTTGCGCTCAGAGATTGGAGTGTGGAGTTTGGCTAAGATTTATGTGGTGGGCATCGGTCCGGGCGCGTACGAGCAGATGACGATCCGGGCGGCGAAATGCCTGAGCGACTGCGACGTGATCGTGGGCTACACGGTCTACGTGGATCTGGTGAAGGAGCATTTTGCGGACAAGGAATTTCGGACGACGCCGATGCGCAGAGAGCGGGAGCGCTGCGTGCTTGCCTTCGAGGAGGCGGCGAAGGGAAAGACGGTGGCGATGGTCTGCAGCGGGGACGCGGGCGTCTACGGGATGTCCGGGCTGATGTTGGAGCTGGGAGAAAATTACCCCTCGGTCGAGGTTGAGGTAATCCCCGGCGTGACGGCGGCGCTGAGCGGCGCTGCGCTGCTCGGCGCGCCGCTGATCCATGATTTCTGCCTGATCAGCCTGAGCGACCTGCTGACGCCCTGGGAGACGATCGAGCGCCGTCTGCTCGCCGCGGCGGAGGCGGACTTTGCGATCTGCCTGTACAATCCCTCCAGCCGCAAACGCGCGGATCATCTGCAGCGGGCGTGCGACCTGATGCTGCGGTACAAGGCGCCGGACACGGTCTGCGGCATCGTGAACAACATCGGGCGTGAGGGGGAGAGCTGCCGCATCGTTACGCTGGAGCAGCTGCGCGGCGAGAAGACGGATATGTTCACGACCGTCTTCGTCGGCAATGCACAGACGAAGGAGATAGGCGGGCGTATGGTGACGCCGAGAGGATATCGGAATGAATAGATTGTTATTGTTTGCGGGGACGACCGAAGGACGGGAGCTGGCGGAATTTCTCGCGCGCAGCGGGATCGCCTGTGAGATCTGTGTGGCGACGGAGTACGGGGAACAGCTGCTGGAGACGGTATCTCCCGTCCATACGGTTCACGCGGGACGGCTGACGGCGGAGGAGATGGTCCGTCTGATGAAAGAGGGAAAGATCACGCATGTCGTGGACGCGACGCACCCGTATGCGACGGAGGTCACGCAGAATATCCGCGCGGCGTGCGAGACGGCGGGATGCGTTTACCTGAGACTGCTGCGGGAGGACAGCCGGGGAGTCCCGACGCGGGAGCCGGACTGTGTTTTCGTGGATTCTGTGGCGGCTGCCGTGGAATATCTCTCCCACACCGAGGGAAACATCCTGGCGGCGACCGGGAGCAAGGAGCTGGGACTTTACACGCGCATTCCGGATTATCAGGAGCGGGTGTTCGCGCGCGTGCTTTCGACTGCGGAGGCGGTCTGCGCTGCGGCTGCGCTTGGGTTTCAGGGCAAGCAGCTGATCAGTATGCAGGGACCGTTTGGCGAGGAGCTGAACTATGCGCTTTTGCGGCAGGTGGATGCGCGCTATCTGGTGACGAAGGAGTCCGGGCAGGTCGGCGGATTCCCGGAGAAAGCGCGGGCGGCGAGACGCGCAGGGGCGCGGCTGGTGGTCGTGGGGCGTCCGCGGCAGGAGGAAGGGTACGCGGCGCCTGAGCTGCGAAGAAAACTCTGTGAGCTGTGGAAGATCGCGCCGCGGCAGACTGTCAGCCTGATTGGGATCGGCATGGGAGCAGCCGACAACCTGACGATCGAGGCGAGGCGCGCCTGCGAGGAGGCGGATGTGTTGATCGGGGCGGAGCGTATGCTGGAGGCGGTGCGCGATCTGCCAACGCCGAAGGTCGCGCGGTATCTGCCCGAGGAGATCCGGGCGTATCTGGAGGCGCATCCCGAGTATGAGCGGGCGGCGGTCCTGCTCTCGGGCGACGTCGGGTTTTACAGCGGGGCGAAGAAACTGCTGGAGCACCTGGAGAATTATCCGGTGCGGCTGTACTGCGGGATCTCCTCGGTCGCCTATCTGTGCGCAAAGCTGCGCTGTCCCTGGGAGGACGTTTTCCTGACGAGCGTCCATGGGCGTTCGCAGAATCTGGTCGGGGCAGTGCGCGCGCATGAAAAGGTATTTGCGCTGGTCGGGAGGCAGGAGAGCTTTCACCAGCTGTGCCGGGAGCTTTTGGAGTACGGGCTCGGGCATGCGCGGCTGCACGTCGGCTGCCGCTTGTCCTATGCGGACGAGCGAATTCTATCCGGCAGCCCGGAAGAGCTTTTGCGGGAGGAGCCCGGCGACCTCACCGCGGTGCTGATCGAGAACCCGAAGGCGGACGCTGTGGTGACGCATGGGATCGCGGACGAGGCGTTCCTGCGCGGGGAAGTGCCGATGACCAAGAGCGAGGTGCGCAGCATCTCTCTCTCCAGGCTGCGGCTGACGAAAGACAGCATCGTGTACGACGTGGGCGCCGGGACAGGCTCGGTGTCTGTGGAGGCGGCGCTGCAGGCGTGGGCGGGAAAGGTCTATGCCATCGAGAAAAAACCGGAGGCGGCAAAGCTGATCCTCCAAAACAGCCGAAGATTCGGGACGGCAAACCTTAGCGTGATAGAAGGAACGGCTCCGCAGGCGTTTGCCGATCTGCCCGCGCCGACACATGCGTTTATCGGGGGTTCCTCCGGGAATCTGCGGGAGATCCTGAAAACGCTGCTGCGAAAGGCTCCCGGCGTGCGCGTTGTGGTGAACGCGATCACGCTGGAGACGGTGGCGGAGACGCTGGAATGTCTGCGGGAGCTGCCTGTGCGGCAGGAGGACATCGCCGTCGTGAGCGTGGGAAAGGCAAAACAGGCGGGCGGGCTGCACCTGATGATGGGGCAGAACCCGGTGTATGTCATTTCCTTTGTCGGGAGAGCGGAAGACAGTGAACTGCATTCGGAGGCGCGCGAAGTATGACAGGGGAAAACGAAAGGACGGACAGAGGGACAAAGCTGAGCCGGCATCCGAGGATCCTGCTGGCGGCGGGCGCGAGCGGCAGCGGGAAGACGCTGATCACCTGCGGACTGCTGCAGGCGCTGCGCGACCGCGGGCTGTGCGTTTCTTCCTTCAAGTGCGGACCGGACTACATCGACCCGATGTTCCACGCGCGCGTGATCGGCTCGAAAGCCCGGAACCTGGACACGTTTTTCACGGACGAGGAGACGACGCGCTATCTGTTCGCAAAGGGCGCCGAGGGGACGGACGTCTCCGTACTCGAGGGCGTGATGGGCTACTACGACGGGCTGGGCGGAGTCTCTGCGCGGGCAAGCAGCTACGAGCTGGCTTGCGTCACGGACACGCCGGCGGTGCTGATCGTGAACTGCCGCGGCATGAGTCTTTCCCTGCTTGCCTATGTCAAAGGGTTCCTGGAATTTCGGGAGGACAGCCATATCCGGGGCGTGATCCTGAACCAGTGTTCGGCGCGCATGTACCCGGCAATGAAGGATCTTCTGGAGACAGAACTCGGCGTGCGGGTGTACGGCTATGTGCCCCAGCTGCCGGAGCTGCAGTTCAAAAGCCGTCATCTCGGGCTGGTGACGCCGGACGAGGTGGAGGGACTGCGGGAAAACCTCCGAAAGCTGGGTCAGACGCTGGAGCAGACGCTGGAGGTCGACGGACTTCTGGAGCTGGCGCAGACAGCGCCGGACATCGGCGGACGGCGCCCGCGGATCGCGGCGGTTTCCAGACAGCATGGAGAGCCCGACGGTCGGGAATCTGCGCTGCGGGTCGCGCGGGACACAGAGGCTGCTGGGCAGCATGGGGAGCCCGACGGTCGGGAATCCGTGTTGCGGATCGCGGCGGCTCCCGTGGTCGCCGTGGCGCGCGACGAGGCATTCTGTTTCCTGTATGAGGAGAATCTGGATCTCCTGCGCGAACTGGGGGCGGAGGTGAAGTTTTTCTCCCCGCTGCGCGATGAAAGGCTGCCGCGCGCGGACGGGCTGCTGCTCTACGGGGGCTATCCGGAGCTCTATGCGCGCCAGCTTTCCGGGAACTGTTCCATGCGGGAGAGCATCCGGGACGCGCTGCGGCAGGGACTGCCCTGCATGGCGGAGTGCGGCGGGTTTCTGTACCTGCAGGAGGAACTGGAGGATCTGGAAGGCAACAGCTATGCGATGGTCGGCGCGCTGCCCGGCAGGAGCTTTTACACCAAAAAGCTGAGCCGTTTCGGGTACGTCACGCTGCGGGCGGCGAAGGAGCAGATGCTGGGGACGGACGTCGGGGAGATCCGTGCGCACGAATTTCACTATTATGACAGCACCGTGTGCGGAGACGCCTTTCGCGCGCAGAAGGCACTGCGCCCGGACGGCTGGGACTGTATGCAGGGGAACGCGTCCTGTGTCGCCGGATACCCGCACCTGTATTACTATTCCAACCCGAACGTGGCGCTGCGCTTTCTGGAGCGCTGTGCGCAGTACCGATCTGAACGCGGCGCTATCATGAACACTGCATGCGGTACAAGGAGCAGGAGCGCGGCGCTTTCATGAACACAGCATGTGGTACAGGGAGCGGGAGTCCGCGAACCGGGAAGAGAACACAGAGAAGGACAGGAGAAGAAAATGACGGGACAGATACATGGCGGCGACATCTACACGAACGCGTGCCGAATCGATTTCTCCGCCAACCTGAATCCGCTGGGGATGCCCAAACGGGTGGAGGAGGCAGCGTGCGAGGGCGTACGGCTTTCCGCGCATTACCCGGACGTGCGCTGCCGCGCCTTGCGGGAGGCGATCGCCGGGAACGAACAGCTGCCGGTGGAATGGGTGCTCTGCGGAAACGGGGCGGCGGAACTGATCTTTGCCCTCGCCTGTGCCGTGAAACCGAGGAAGGCGCTGCTGACCGCGCCTGGGTTCGCCGAGTATGAACAGGCGCTGCGCTGTGTGGACTGCAGCGTCACCTTTTATCCGTGCAGGGAGAGCAGCGGGTTCGCGCTGCAGGAGGATTATCTGCAGTACCTGACGGAGGATCTGGATCTGGTGTTTCTCTGCAATCCCGCGAACCCGACGGGGCTGCTGATCGACCCGGGGCTGCTGGAGCAGATCGCGGACCGCTGCCGTGAGCGGAAGATCCTGCTGGTCGTGGACGAGTGCTTTAACGGGCTGCTGGAGCATGCGGAAGAGGTAACACTGAAAGGGCGGCTGGGCGCGCAGCCGGGGCTGTTTCTGCTGCGCGCTTTTACCAAGTTGTACGCGATGGCAGGACTGCGGCTCGGCTACGGGCTCTGTGCGGACGTGGAGCTTATGGAAAGGCTGCGAGGAGTCCTGCAGCCGTGGAATGTCTCTCTGCCCGCGCAGATGGCGGGGGTCGCGGCGCTGCGGGAGCGGGAGTACGTCGTCCGCAGCAGGGCTTTTGTGGCGAAAGAGCGGGAATTCCTGCGGCAGAGTCTTGAGGAGCTCGGGCTGAAGACTTATGATTCCCGGGTGAATTTTCTGTTTTTCAGAGGACCGGAAGAGCTCGCGAGACGCTGCGGGGAGGAAGGGATCCTGATCCGGGACTGCCGGAATTACCGCGGGCTGGAGCCGGGCTATTATCGGATCGCGGTGCGCGCCCGCGAGGAGAACTGTGAACTTCTGCGGGTGCTGAAGGATATATTGGAGGGTGGCTATGAGGATCGAACTGGAACAGGTGGAGCCGAAGGAGATCGAGCGGCGCAGCTTTGAGATCATCACGAAGGAGCTGGGGGACAGGCGGCTGCAGCCGGGGACGGAGCAGATCGTCAAGCGCTGTATTCACACGAGCGCGGACTTTGACTATGCGGACAACCTCTGTTTCTCGCCCGGCGCGGTGGAGCATGCCCTGCGGGCGATCGAGGCGGGCTGCGACATCGTCACGGACACGCAGATGGCAAAGGCGGGGATCAACAAAAGGATCCTGGCGAAGTACGGCGGCGAGGTGAACTGCTTTATGTCGGACGAGGACGTGGCGGCGCAGGCGCGGCGGCAGGGGACGACGCGTGCGGTCGCCAGCATGGACAAGGCGGCGGGGCGGTATGGGAAACCGATAATCTTTGCCATCGGAAACGCGCCGACCGCCCTGGTGCGGCTGTATGAGCTGATCGCCGAGGGGAAGATCCGCCCGGAGCTGATCATCGGCGTCCCGGTGGGTTTCGTGAACGTGGTGCAGTCGAAGGAGCTGATCATGCAGACAGACGTCCCGTTCATCGTGGCGCGCGGAAGGAAGGGCGGGAGCAACATCGCCGCCTGTATCTGCAACGCGCTGCTGTACATGCTGGAAAAGGACCGCGGTTAGCATGGCTCTTTGCCAAAATGCGAAACCCGGGGATGGAAATTCGCGAAAAAATGGTATTGTAACTTTTAGCAAAAAGTGTTACTATTAGTCGACAGGTGCGGGCGCGAAGGCGTCCGGTAAAAGGGAAACAGGTGCAAATCCTGTACGATCTCGTCACTGTAAGCAGGGAATGTAGACCGAAAGCCACTGGGAGACTGGGAAGGCGGTCATACGTGATGATCTGCAAGTCAGGAAACCTGCCTGTTGCTGGTACGGGAATATGTATTCCAGATCACGAGTCATTGATTGTACCGAACATACAAGCTTGTGAACTGTCACAGACAGGAGTACGCCCGGATTTTGTCATGCGCGGACATGACGGAGACTCGGGCCTTCTTATTTTCTGGGATTCCCATGTGCTCCACTCCATGATCATTTTCCGGCAGGACGTCCTGCCTGTGCTGTCATGTTCCGGTACCTGCGAAGACACGCCGCGCCTTGCAGCAGTTTGTTCCATGCAAGGAGAGCGGTGCATCACAGTCTGCAAAGCGGGCTGTGAAATTTGTGCGATGCACACAAAATAAGGAGGAGAGGAACATGAGGAACAAGACAAAGAAACTGATGGTGTGCGGTATGTGCGCGGCGATGCTGGCGATGAGCGCGGCGGCTGCGCAGGCAGAGGAGACGGAGCTTACCGCGGCGGAGACGGAGCTGGAGACAGAGGTCTACACAGGCGACGCCTCCAATGAGAACGTGAGGAACCAGGACGACATCGGCGAGAAGGAATTGCTGGTGATCAGTTTCGGGACCAGTTTCAACGACAACCGCCAGGCGACGATCGGCGCGATCGAGGAGGCGATGGAGAAAGCGTTCCCGGACTTCAGCGTCAGAAGAGGTTTCACGAGCAACATCATCATCGACCATGTGCTCACGCGCGACAACGTGAAGATCGACGACGTCGGCGAGGCGCTGGACCGCGCGGTGGACAACGGCGTGAAGACGCTGGTCGTGCAGCCGACGCACCTGATGAACGGCTATGAGTACACGGATCTGTCCGACGAGCTCGCGGAGTATGCGGACGCGTTCGACCAGATCGTGCTCGGCGAGCCGCTTTTAACCAGCGACGAGGACTTCGAGGCGGTGGCTGAGGCGATCGTCGAGGCGACGGCGGAGTATGATGACGGCGAGACCGCGATCGTGTTCATGGGTCACGGCACCGAGGCGGATTCCAACCAGGTCTACGCGAAGATGCAGGACGTGCTGACGGCTGGCGGACATGAGAACTACTTTGTCGGCACGGTGGAGGCGACTCCGTCCCTGGACGACGTGGTCGCGGCAGTCGGCGAGAAGGAATACAAGAAGGTCGTGCTTGAGCCGCTCATGGTAGTGGCGGGCGATCACGCGAACAACGACATGGCGGGCGACGAAGAGGGCGCCTGGAAGAAGACGTTCGAGGACGCCGGATACGAGGTTGAGTGTCTGCTGACCGGTCTCGGATCGATGGAGCCGATCCAGGAGCTGTACGTGGCGCACGCGCAGGCTGCGATCGACTCGCTTGCCGAATAACAGAAGGTCAGCCTTAGCCCCGCGCGGGCAAGGCGGCGGGACCCGGCGGCTGCGTCTGCGGCATGCCGGGTTTCCCTTGCAGACGATGTGCCGAGAAAATACAGATGGACAGATGCGGAATAACTGCTCAGAGAAAAGAAAGGAATGGATATTGGGCAGAAAGCAGATGCGATAGACAGTGGAACAGGGAGAATCAGAGCATGAGGAAATTACAGAAATTTGCAGCGGCTGCGGCCGCGTTGACATTGATCGGAACCATGAGCCTGGGAGCCTTTGCCGAGGACGAGACGGAAAAAGTAAGCCAGGCGGAGGAGACTGCCCAGGCAGTGGAACAGGAAACGGAACAGGCGACGGAGACGGGCGTCGCCACGGCGGCGGAGATGGTGACGCCGGAGGAGGTCGTGGAGGACTGGATGGTCCCGATCACGGCGGAGGAACTGAATGACGGCGTGTATGAGATCGAGGTGGCGAGCAGCTCTTCGATGTTCAAGATCGACAAGTGCGAGCTGACGGTGGCGGACGGCGAGATGAGCGCGGTGATGACGATGAACGGGACGGGATATCTGTATCTGTTCATGGGCACGGGCGAGGACGCCGTGAAAGCATCGGAGGAGGATTACATTCCGTTCGTGGAGAACGAGGACGGGCAGCACACCTACGAAGTGCCGGTGGAGGCGCTGGACGCGGGGATCGACTGCGCGGCGTTCAGCAAGCGCAAGGAGCAGTGGTACGACCGGACGCTCGTGTTTCTCGCCTCTTCCCTGCCGGAGGACGCCCGGAAGGAGCAGGAAATGACGACCGTCGAGGATCTGGCGCTCGCGGACGGGACCTATCTGGTCGAGGCGGCGCTTGAGGGCGGCTCCGGGAAGACGACCGTGGCGTCCCCGGCGAAACTGACGGTGGCGGACGGCGAGGCGACCGTGGAGATCGTTTTCTCCAGCCCGTACTACGATTACGTCCTGGTGGGCGAGGAGAAGTTTGAGCCGGTGAACGAGGAGGGGGATTCCACCTTTGTGATCCCGGTGAAGGGCTTTGACTATCCGATGGCGCTCACGGCGGATACGGTCGCGATGAGCACGCCGCACGAGATCGATTATCATCTGAATCTCGACTCGGCGACGATCGCGCAGGAGTGAGCGTTGTTTTGCAATCCCATAAGCTGTAGCATCACAGACATTGACTCAGCGACGATCGCGCAGGAGTGAGCGTTGTTTTGCAATCCCATAAGCTGTAGCATTGCAGACATTGACTCGGCGACGATCACGCAGGAGTGAGCGCGCAGCGATAAAAGCAGCAAACAGGGATACACGGAGAACAACATACATTCAGGAGAAACACATGGAAAACGAAACAACAGACAGGGGTGCACGGAGAATGTATGAGAAAATGACGGGATACGCGCGGGAGAGGGACGGGCTGAAAAGCTGTGTGCGCTTTGTGACGGGTCTGTCAGCCTTGGCTCTGCTGACCTTTCTTCCGTACGCTGACGTTTCGGCGCAGGGCGCGGAGGAACTGCCGGGGCTGGCTTACGACCACAGCATGGAGCTGTCTTACGCCGAACGCTTTTCAGCAGACTATTATGAGGGCGGTTATGCCCTGCTTGCGATCGAGGACGGCGGGCGCTATCTGGTGGTGCCGGAGGGCAAGGAGGCGCCGGAAGGGCTGACAGAGGATATCACGGTGCTGCAAAAGCCGCTGGATACGATGTACCTGGTGGCGACTTCGGCGATGGACTATTTCGCGGCGCTGGACGGGATCGGCAGTCTGCGCCTGTCCGGGACACAGGAGGACGGCTGGTACATTCCCGAGGCGAAAGAGGCGATGGAAAACGGCGAGCTGCTCTACGCGGGCAAGTACAGCGCGCCGGACTATGAGCGGATCGTATCGGAGGGCTGCGATCTGGCGATCGAGTCGACGATGATCTACCACACGCCGGAGGTGCAGGAGATGCTCGAGGATTTCGGCATTCCTGTGCTGGTGGAGCGCTCCAGCTACGAACCGCACCCGCTCGGCAGGGCGGAGTGGATCAAGCTCTACGCGGTGCTGCTCGGGAAGGAAGAGCTGGCGGAGCAGCTGTTCGCGGAGCAGACGGAGAAACTGGAGGAAGTGCTGGACGGTGAAAAGACAGGGAAGACGGTGGCGTTCTTTTACATCAGCTCGAACGGCTATGTGAACGTGCGCAAGACGAACGATTACGTGGCGAAGATGATTGATCTCGCCGGGGGCGAGTATGTCTTCCGGGATCTCGGGGACGAGGAAAACGCGCTCTCGAC
Organism: uncultured Lachnospiraceae bacterium; assembly: GCA_947628045.1. Lineage (GTDB taxonomy): Bacteria > Bacillota > Clostridia > Lachnospirales > Lachnospiraceae > Choladousia. The sequence continues at coordinate 18,497 of CANQYP010000019.1, forward strand.
GGTCAACATGCAGATGGAGGATTTCTACGCCGGAGCGAAGGACGCGGACGTGCTGATCTACAACAGCACGATCGACGGACAGATCGCGAGCCTGGACGAGCTGCTGGAGAAGAGCGCGCTGCTTGCGGATTTCCGGGCGGTGCAGGAGGGGAACGTGTGGTGCACCACACAGAACCTCTTCCAGAAGACGACCGGGCTGGCGGACATGATCGTGGACATCCACGCGGTCTTAAACGGCGGAGAGCCGGAGGACATGACTTATCTGTATCCGCTGAAATAAGACCTCGGAGATCGTGACCGTTTCATTCAAGCTTTTACAGCAGCGCAATCCGGGATCGCAATTGGTTTCATGTTTCAGAAGGCAGGAGGAGAGCAGGATGCCGCAGACATCACAGAATACACCGCTTTCGCAGACGCCCGCAGAAAGCGCGAGCGGGGGAAGGTCCCTGCGCTGCGGGCTTTCTTTCGTCCTGCTGTCTGTGCTGCTTGCCTTTTTATTTGTGTGGAATGTGAACTCGGGCAGCGTGGACCTCTCAGTGCGGGAGATCGCGGAGATCCTGCTGTGGCGCAGGGGAGACGAGACCGCGGTCAATATCATCTGGCAGATCCGTCTGCCGCGGATCCTGGCGGCGATGATCCTGGGCGGCGCTCTGTCGGTGTCCGGTTTTCTGCTGCAGACCTTTTTCCACAACCCGATCGCGGGACCGTTCGTGCTCGGCATCTCTTCCGGCGCCAAGCTGGTGGTGGCGCTGTCGATGATCTTCCTGCTGGGGCGCGGGATCACGGCGAGCTCGGCGGTGATGGTGCTTTCCGCGTTTTTCGGCTCAATGATCTCGATGGGGTTCGTGCTTGCCGTGTCGCGGAAGGTGCGGCAGATGTCGATGCTCGTGATCTGCGGAGTGATGATCAGCTACATCTGCTCGGCGGTGACCGATTTTGTCGTGACGTTCGCGGACGACTCCAACATTGTCAATCTGCACAACTGGTCTCTGGGCAGTTTTTCCGGCACGACGTGGGGCAATGTCGCCGTGATGTCGGTGATCGTGTTTTCGGCGGCGCTGCTGGTCTTTCTGCTCTCCAAGCCGATCGGGGCGTATCAGCTGGGCGAGGATTACGCGAGGAACCTGGGCGTGAATGTGCGCCTGTTCCGCGTCGGTCTGATCCTGCTCTCCAGCGTGCTCTCGGCGTGCGTGACGGCGTTCGCGGGACCGGTCTCGTTCGTCGGGATCGCGGTGCCGCATCTGGCGAGAAATATCTGGAAGACCTCGAAACCGATCCTGATCGTTCCGGCGTGTTTCCTGGGCGGCGCGGTGTTCTGCCTGTTCTGCGACCTGATCGCGCGCACGGTGTTCGCGCCGACGGAGCTGAGCATCAGCTCGGTGACGGCGGTGTTCGGCGCGCCGGTCGTGATCCTCATCATGATACGGCGGCGGAGGGCGATGTGATGGCGAAGGAATTCTTTTTCTACACGGAGGAGATGACCGTCGGCTACGACGGAAAGCCGCTGATCCGGGATATCCGCATGGAGCTGGACCGGGGCGAGATCCTCACGCTGATCGGACCGAACGGGGCGGGGAAGTCGACGATCCTGAAGAGCATTACCCGGCAGCTCGGGCTGCTCGGGGGCTGCGTGTACCTGGACGGACAGCCGATGCGGCAGATGTCAGGCAAAGAGATCGCGCGGCGGCAGGCGGTGGTGCTGACGGAGCGCATCCGCCCGGAGCTGATGACCTGCGAGGACGTGGTGGCGACCGGGCGCTATCCCTACACGGGGACACTCGGGATATTGGGCGCGGAGGATCGCGCGAAGGTGCGCGCGGCGCTGGAGACGGTGCACGCCGCCGGGCTGGCGCAGCGCGACTTCAACGCAGTCAGCGACGGGCAGCGACAACGGATCCTGCTGGCGCGCGCGATCTGCCAGGAGCCGGAGCTGATCGTGCTGGACGAGCCGACCTCGTTTCTCGATGTGAGGCACAAGCTGGAATTCCTGGAGATTCTGAAACAGATGGTGCGCGAGCAAAAGGTGGCGGTGATCCTGTCGCTGCATGAGCTGGATCTGGCTCAGAAGATCTCTGACCAGCTGCTTTGCGTGAAGGGCGATCGGATCGCTCGCCACGGAACGCCGGAGGAGATCTTCACCTCCGAGACGATCTGCGCGCTCTACGATCTGGCAGAGGGCTCCTACAACGCGGCGTTCGGCTGTGTGGAGCTGCCCCCGGTAAAGGGGACGCCGGAGGTGTTCGTGATCGCCGGAAACGGGAGCGGAATCCCGCTGTACCGTCGGCTGCAGCGGGAGGGGATCCCTTTCATTACCGGGATTCTGCAGGAGAACGACGTCGACTGTCTGGCGGCGCGCGATCTGGCAGCGGAGGTCATCACGGAGCGCGCCTTTGAGCCGATCGGCGAGGAGGCGTACGCGCTGGCGCTGTCGAAAATAAGACAGTGCCGGAGGGTACTTTGCCCGCTCCAGACTTTTGGAACGATGAACCGGCGCAATGAAGAGCTGCTGCGTGAGGCGCAGAGAGCAGGACTTTTGACTTCTGACGAATAAAATCAGTCCTGGAAGAAAGCACACGCGGGAACAGGCAGGCGGAGGGTAACATGGCAAGGAAAATCATGATTCAGGGGACGATGTCAAATGTCGGAAAGAGTGTGATTGCAGCCGGGCTGTGCCGGATCTTCCGGCAGGACGGGTATCGTGTCGCGCCTTTCAAATCACAGAATATGGCGCTCAATTCTTTTATTACAAAGGAAGGGCTGGAGATGGGGCGCGCGCAGGTTATGCAGGCGGAGGCGGCGGGCGTGGAGCCGGTCGTCGCGATGAACCCGATCCTGCTCAAGCCTACGAACGATACGGGCTCCCAGGTGATCGTGAACGGGGAAGTGCGCGGGACGATGAGCGCGCGCGATTATTTCAGGCTCAAGAAGTCGCTTGTCCCGGAGGTGCTCCGGGCATTTCACGGGCTGGACGAGGCGTATGACCTGATCGTGATCGAGGGCGCGGGGAGCCCGGCGGAGATCAATCTGAAACAGGACGACATTGTGAACATGGGCATGGCGGAGCTCGTGGACGCTCCGGTGCTGTTGGTCGGGGACATCGACCGCGGCGGCGTGTTCGCGCAGCTCTACGGCACCGTCGTCCTTCTGGAAGAGAAGGAGCGCGAGAGGATCCGGGGGCTGATCATCAACAAATTCCGGGGTGACCAGACGATCCTGGACCCGGGCGTGGAGATGCTGGAGCGCCTGACCGGTATTCCGGTGGTTGGCGTGACGCCCTATCTGCCGCTTTGCCTCGAGGACGAGGACAGCCTGAGCGAGCGTCTGGAGGGCAGACAGAGCGTGGATCGGATCGACATTGCGGTGATTCGTCTTCCCCGCATTTCCAACTTTACGGATTTCAATATTTTTGAAGGGATCGAGGGCGTATCGCTGCGTTATGTGTCCGCGGCGCGCCAGCTCGGGACGCCCGACCTGATTCTTCTTCCGGGGACAAAAAATACGATGCGGGATCTGCTGTGGATGCGGCAAAACGGGCTTGAGGCGGCGGTTCTGAAGGCGCACAGGGCGGGCTGCGCGGTATTTGGGGTCTGCGGCGGCTACCAGATGCTTGGCAGGACGATCTCGGACCCGGACGGGGTCGAGGAGGGCGGAACGATACGCGGAATGGGACTCCTCGATGTGGAGACGGTGTTTGCGGCGGAGAAGGCGCGGACACGTGTGGAGGGGCGGATCCTGCGCGCGGCGGGTCTGCCGGAGCAGCTCGACGGCGCGCCGATCGTCGGTTATGAGATCCACATGGGGCGCACAACGCCGGGGAAGGAGGTTCTCCCTCTGACCGAGATCACGGACGTCATCACCGGGGCGCGCAAGCGGGAAGGGGCGTGCGGTCCGAACGTGTACGGCACGTATGTGCACGGGATCTTTGACAGCGAGGCGGTCGCCTCCGGGATCGTGCGCGCGCTCGCGCGGGCGAAGGGGATCACGGACGAGATGAGCCGGACGCTGGACTACGCCGCGTTCAAGGAGACACAGTACGACCTGTTGGCGGAAGGGCTGCGGAAACATCTGGATATGGAGTCGATCTACCGGATCCTGGACGGCGAAAAAGTGCTTGTCAAATAGAGGAAGATATGGTATGATGCAAAAGGTCGTCGAGACGTTGTGCGCCGATGTGGCTCAATTGGCAGAGCAGCTGATTTGTAATCAGCAGGTTATCGGTTCGAGTCCGATCATCGGCTTTATGGACCTTTAGCTCAGTTGGTTAGAGCAACCGGCTCATAACCGGTCGGTCCTGGGTTCGAGTCCCCGAAGGTCCATTGGCACTTTACAAGTGCCCCGCATCGCCGAACTACTAGATTCGCGTGAACGCTCATCAAGGGTTCGGCATGCATCGCACGTAGACGACCAGAATACGGTCGTCAAGTGCTCATAGCGAGGCCCAGTGGCTCAGTTGGTTAGAGCGCCGCCCTGTCACGGCGGAGGTCGAGAGTTCGAGTCTCTT
>CANQYP010000020.1 GCA_947628045.1 uncultured Lachnospiraceae bacterium
ACGCCGTCTGGCACGGCTCATTGCTTTCGCGAACATGAGGAGTGCCCCCGGCGTCTGGTACACCGGAGGCTATTATGAAAAAATTTATCGAGTTTGATTTGAGAATCCCTTCTCAAGAACTGTCTAGAATATAGCAGCCAAATATGTACAAAATATGAATAAATTGTAAACATATAGTAAAAATGACATAAAACAATTCAAAAATGAATCGCAGCTTGTCTGAAATGCACATAAAAATTCCGCCGCAGCGCAGGAAATTGCCGTCAGAACCGATAAGAGGGAAACGGATTTTTGGGAAAATATTGGTTTCTTTTGTTCCGCATTTGTAGTACAATAGAAAACAGAACGAAGAATCTTTTTCATAATATATCTGAAGGAGGGACAATTTATGGGTAACACACCGACTCCGCATATTGCGGCGCAGCAGGGAGATTTCGCGAAAACTGTTCTGATGCCGGGCGATCCGCTCCGGGCAAAGTACATCGCGGAGACGTTTCTGGAGGACGCGGTCCTCGTGAACAACGTCCGCGGTGTTCAGGGGCATACCGGCACGTACAAGGGGAAAAGGGTATCTGTGATGGCGAGCGGCATGGGGATGCCTTCGATCGGCATCTATTCGTATGAGTTGTTTCATTTTTATGATGTGGATAATATCATTCGCATCGGCACGGCGGGCGCCATGCACAAGGATCTGAAGATTCGCGACGTGGTGATCGGCATGGGCGCGTGCACGGATTCCAATTTTGCCTCGCAGTTCCAGCTGCCGGGGACATACGCGCCGATCGCCTCCTATGAGCTGCTGAGGAAGGCGGTCGATGTGGTAGAGTCGATGGGGAACATCAATTACAAGGTCGGCAACATTCTGTCCGCCGATGTGTTCTACAATGACAATGAGCGCACGACGGAGCTGTGGCAGAAGATGGGCGTGCTCGCTGTGGAGATGGAGGCGGCGGCGCTCTATATGAACGCGGCGCGCTGCGGCAAGAACGCGCTGGCGATCTGCACGATCTCGGACAGCATGGTCACCGGCGAGGCGACGACGGCGGAGGAGCGCCAGTCGAGCTTTAACGACATGGTGAAGATCGCGCTGGAGATCGCGTAAGCGGAGCAGCTTGCGCGGAATGTGAATCGTGAAACGATTTATCCCTGTGGGAGGGGAAAACAGCTTTGCTGTTTCATGAGACAGGGAAAGAAAGCCTGAAGGAGAAGGATTATTTTATGGATATCAAACGCGTTTTTGTGATCGTGCTGGACAGCTACGGGATCGGCTGTCTGCCGGACGCGGACAAGTTCGGGGACGCCGGGGCGAACACGCTGGGCACGATCGTGAAGTCGGAGAAATACAGCACGCCGAATATGGAGCGTTTCGGCTTGTTCAATATTGACGGTGTGACCTGCCGCCCGGGCGTGGCGTCGCCGATCGCGAGCTATGGGCGCATGGCGGAGTCCTCGATGGGCAAGGATACGACGATCGGGCACTGGGAGATCGCGGGTGTGATCTCACCGGAGCCGCTGCCGGTCTACCCGGACGGGTTCCCGGAGGAGGTGCTCGCGCCGTTTCGGGAGCAGACCGGGCGCGGCGTGCTCTGCAACAAGCCGTATTCCGGCACGGATGTGATCCGCGACTACGGCGAGGAGCACATGAGGACCGGCGACCTGATCGTCTACACGTCCGCGGATAGCGTATTTCAGATCGCGGCGCACGAGGAGGTCGTTCCGCTCGAGACGCTTTACGAATATTGCAGGATCGCGCGAAAGATCCTCAGCGGAGAGCACGGGGTAGGGCGCGTGATCGCGCGTCCGTTTGTCGGGCAGGCGCCGAACTTCGAGCGCACGCGGAACCGCCACGATTTCTCATTGCTCCCGCCGAAACGCACGATGCTTGTGAGCCTGCAGGAGCACGGGTTCGACACCTACGGGATCGGAAAGATCAACGATATCTTTGCCGGTCAGGGGATCGCGCATACGACGCCGATCTCAAATAATGAGGACGGCATGAACAAGACGCTTGCGCATATGGATCTCGATTTCAGGGGGCTTTGCTTTGTGAACCTCGTGGATTTCGACATGGTGTACGGGCACCGCAACAATATCGACGGCTATGCGGCGGCGGCGACGCTGTTTGACCGGCAGCTCGGCGAGATGATGAGCAAAATGCGCGCGGACGACGTGGTGATCATCACGGCGGATCACGGCTGTGATCCCGGCTATCCGGGCACCGACCACACGCGCGAGTACACGCCGATGCTGATCTACGGGGACGCAGTGAAAGCGGGCGTTTCCATCGGGACGCGGAAGAGCTTTGCGGATATCGCGGCGACTGTGCTCGCGATGTTCGGGATTGACGAGACGCTCGACGGGACGAGTTTCTGGGAAGAGATCAAGTGCTGAAACAAGCCGGAATATACAGATTAAGGTGAAAATGGCGCAACTCTGTTTTTGCGGTCGAGTCAGAACCGGAACTGCCAAGTTGTGCTGTGAGCGGAGTAGTCTGATTCGGGATAGTTGGATAGAACGGTAAGGAAGTGACGAGAGAAATGACCTGGGACGAACACATCAAGGATCTGATACGGCTCGCTTACGAGGCGCAGAGCCGTGCGTATTGTCCGTATTCGCATTTCGCGACGGGGGCGGCGCTCGAGGCGGAGGACGGGCAGGTCTTTTTGGGCTGCAATATTGAGAACGCAGCGTACTCGCCGACGAACTGCGCGGAGCGGACAGCATTTTTCAAGGCGGTCTCCGAGGGGGTCCGCGAGTTCACGCGGATCGTCGTGGTAGGAAATTATGAGGGCGAGCCGGGCGATTACTGCGCGCCCTGCGGTGTCTGCCGACAGGTCATGGCGGAGTTTTGCGACGGGGATCTGTTTGAGGTGATCCTGGCGCGCAGCCCGGAGGACTATCGGGTGTTTCGGCTGAAAGAACTGCTGCCGGAGCATTTCGGACCAGGGGATTTGAAAGGAATTTAGATTTTTGCATCAAAAAAAGAAATAATTTGGACGCTGTGGTAAACTGGCTATATGCGATATACAGAATCTCTGAGGGGAGGTATGAGCATGAGAATGTACGATGTGATCCTGAAAAAACGCTATGGCGGCGAGCTGACGGACGAGGAGATACGGGCGGTCGTTCGCGGGTATACGGACGGGACGATCCCGGATTACCAGATGTCCGCCCTGATGATGGCGATCTGTTTTCAGGGAATGACCGACCATGAGACTGCGGTGCTCACCGACGCGATGGCGCACTCGGGCGATGTGCTGGACCTCTCGGAGATTCCGGGCGTCAAGGTCGACAAGCATTCGACCGGGGGCGTCGGGGACAAGACGACGCTGATCGTGGGACCGATCGTGGCGGCGTGCGGCTGTCATGTCGCGAAGATGTCAGGGCGCGGGCTCGGGCATACGGGCGGCACTGTCGACAAGATGGAGTCGATCCCCGGAATGCGCACGGAGCTCTCGCGCGAGGAGTTTATCCGTACGGCGATGGAGGCGGGGATCACAGTGACCGGGCAGTCCGGGAACCTGACGCCCGCGGACAAAAAAATGTACGCGCTGCGCGACGTGACGGCGACGGTGGACAGTATTCCGCTGATCGCGTCTTCTATTATGAGCAAGAAACTGGCGGCGGGGAGCGACTGCATCGTGCTGGACGTCAAGACGGGCAGCGGGGCGTTCATGAAGACCGTGGAGGACTCGATAAAACTTGCGCAGAAGATGGTGGCGATCGGGGAGCACAACGGGAGAAAGACAGCGGCGCTGATCACGAATATGGATATACCGCTCGGGAATCAAATCGGCAACGCGCTGGAGGTCGAGGAGGCGGTGCGGACGCTGCGCGGCGAAGGAGCCGCGGATCTGACGCAGGTCTGCCTTGCCCTGGCGACGGAGATGCTCACCTTAGCCGGGAAAGGCACGCGTGAAGAATGCGCGGGACTTGCGCGGCAAGCAATTGATTCCGGCGAGGCGCTCGAACGTCTGGCGGCGATGGTGCGCTGCCAGGGCGGGGACGAGGAATGCATTTATCACCCGGAAAAGCTCGGGAGCGCGCCGTTTTCCATTGGGGTGCGCGCGGCGCGGGACGGCTATATCACCCACATGGACACGGCGGGCATCGGATACGCGGCGATGATGCTCGGCGCGGGGCGCGAGAAGAAGGAAGATTCGCTCGATTATCTGGCGGGCATTCGTCTGAAGAAGAAGACCGGGGACGCGGTGCGCGCCGGCGAGGAGATCGCCGAGCTGAGAGCGTCCGATGAGGCGCTGTTTGCGGGCGCGGAGAAGAAATTTCTGGAGTCCGTAACGATCGCGGAGGAGAAACCGCAGCCGGAGCCGTTGGTCTATGCGAGAGTTACAGCGGAAGGTGTGGAGCATATTTTTTGAGGGGAAAATGGAGGACAGACAGTCTTGGACACAGAGACAATGAATACGGAAAATAACAGCATTGGAGAGGCGGCGAAGGACGCGGCGGGACGCGGGGATCCGACGAAACCGCGGACCGTGTACGTCGTGGGGCACAAGAACCCGGACACGGATTCGATCTGCTCCGCGATCTCCTACGCATATCTGAAAAATCAGACGGACGGGGCGCGTTTCCGCTTTGTCCCGGCGCGGGCGGGGCAGGTCAGCGCGGAGACGCAGTATGTGCTGGAGCGTTTCGGGGCGGAGGTGCCCCGCGTGCTCGACAACATCGGCACGCGCGTCAAGGACATGGAGATCCGCAGGGTGCCGGGCGTGCGCAGCGACATCTCGCTGAAGAAGGCGTGGACGCTGATGACGACACAGAACGTGTACACACTCCCGATCACGAACGAGGAGAATTGCCTCGAAGGACTGATCACGATCAACGACATCGCGAAATCCTACATGGAGGAGTACGACAGCGCGATCGTGTCGGTGGCGAAGACGCCGTACCGGAATATCTTGGAGACGCTGGACGCGGAGATGGTCGTCGGGGACCCGGACGGATATTTTGACAAGGGGAAGGTCGTGATCGCGGCGGCGAACCCTGACGTCATGGAGAATTATATCGACGAGCATGACATGGTGATCCTCGGGAACCGCTACGAGTCGCAGCTGTGCGCGATCGAGATGCAGGCGGGCTGTATCGTTGTGTGCCTGGGGGCGACGGTCTCGCGGACGATCAAGCTCCTCGCCGAGGAGCACGGCTGCACGATCATCAGCACGCCGCTCGACACCTACGCGGTGGCGCGGTTGATCAACCAGAGCATGCCGGTCGATTTCTTTATGCGGAAAGAACACCTGATGACATTCCGGCTCGACGACTACACGGAAAATATCCGGGAGACGATGTCGCAGAAACGTTACCGCGATTTCCCGATTCTCGACAAGAAGGGCAAATTCGTCGGCATGATCTCGCGCCGGAACCTGCTGGGCGTGCGCAAGCGCGGACTGATCCTGGTCGACCACAACGAGGTGTCACAGGCGGTGGACAATGTGCTCGACGCCGAGATCATGGAGATCATCGACCATCACCGCCTCGGCTCGCTGGAGACGATGTCGCCGGTTTATTTCCGCAACCAGCCGGTCGGCTGCACCGGGACGATCATCTGGCAGATGTTCCGGGAGCGCGCGGTGGAGATCCCGGCGCAGATCGCGGGACTTCTGTGCAGCGCGATCCTGTCGGATACGCTGATGTTCCGCTCGCCGACCTGCACGGGAATGGACGTGGAGGCGGCGCGCGCGCTGGCGGAGATCGCGGGGATCGCGTGCGAGACCTATGCGCCGCAGATGTTTGCGGCGGGGAGCGACCTGATCTCGCGGACGCCGGAGGAGATCCTGTACCAGGACTACAAGACGTTTGAGTTTGGGGACCTGAATATCAGCATCGGGCAGATCACCTCAATGAATGCGCAGGAGCTGGAGAGCATCCGCGAGCGCATGATACCGCTGCTGGAAAAGCTGCCGGGCAGCCGCGAGACCGACATGGTCTTCTTTATGCTGACGAATATCATCGAGGAGACGACGGAGCTCTTGTGCTACGGCAAGGGTTCCGAGCACCTTGTGAAAGAGGCGTTTGACCGGGAAGTGAAGGACAACCGGGCGCAGCTGCCGGGCGTGGTGTCGCGCAAGAAACAGCTCGTGCCGTCGTTCATGACGGCGATCAGCCGCATGACGGCTCTGTAAAGGAGGAAAACAGAATGGGCAGACAGAACTGGAAACCGGGCAATATGCTGTATCCGCTCCCGGCGGTGATGGTGAGCTGTCAGAGACCGGGAGAAAAGCCGAACATCATCACGCTCGCCTGGACGGGGACGATCTGCAGCTCGCCCGCGATGGTGTCGATCTCGGTGCGTCCGGAGCGTTATTCATACGATATTATCCGGGAGACCGGGGAGTTCGTGATCAATCTCACAACGGAGAAACTGACGCGCGCCACGGACTGGTGCGGCGTGCGCTCCGGCAGGGATTTTGACAAGTTTAAGGAGATGAATCTGACGGCGGGGAAATCTGTGCATGTCGCAGCGCCGCTGATCGAGGAGAGCCCGGTGAACCTCGAATGCCGGACGACACAGGTGCTCGAGCTCGGCTCGCACCATATGTTCATAGCTGAGATCGTGGGCGTGGACGTCGACGAGCGCTATCTGGACGAGGACGGAAAGTTCCGGCTGAACGAGGCGGAACCGATGGTGTACTCGCACGGAGAGTACTTTGGGCTGGGAAAAAAGCTTGGCTCCTTCGGATACAGTGTGAGGAAAAAGTGAAGAAAAAATTAATTTTTCTTTACAAATTTTATAGATGTGATATACTTATAATGATTTTTTGTCGTCCGGGGCGGCTGAAGGGGTATCAGGCGCAGGACGCGGACAGGGAAAGAGTATAAATATTTCAGAGGTGCCTTATGGAACAGTATATTGTCAAAGGCGGCAATCCACTTGTGGGAGAAGTGGAGATCAGCGGCGCGAAGAATGCCGCGCTGGGGATCCTCGCCGCTGCGATCATGACGGACGATACTGTGCGTATTGAGAACATGCCGGATGTGAGGGACACGAATGTCCTGCTGGAGGCGATGGAGAGCATCGGCGTCCATGTGAACCGCATCGACCGGCATACCGTTGAGACGAACAGCGCGGATATCGGAGAAGTCAGCGTAGACTACGAATATATCAAAAAAATACGAGCATCTTACTACCTGATCGGGGCATTGCTTGGGAAATACAAGAAGGCGGAGGTGCCGCTCCCGGGCGGCTGCAACATCGGCAGCAGACCAATCGACCTGCATCTGAAGGGATTCCGGGCGCTCGGCGCGAACGTGACGATCCGGGGCGGATTCATCATCGCGAAGGCGGAGCACCTGCACGGCAGCCGGATCTATCTGGATACGGTGTCCGTCGGAGCCACGATCAATATCATGATGGCGGCGTCCATGGCGGAAGGTTATACCGTGATCGAGAACTGCGCCAGAGAGCCGCATGTGGTGGACATCGCCAACTTCCTGAACAGCATGGGCGCGAACATCAGGGGAGCGGGGACGGACGTGATCCGCATCCGCGGCGTGGCGAAGCTGCATCGGACGGAGTACTCCATTATCCCGGATCAGATCGAGGCGGGAACGTTCATGTTTGCCGCGGCGGCGACCAAGGGCGATATCATGGTGAAGAACGTCATTCCGAAACACCTCGAGGCGACTTCGGCAAAGCTGATGGAGATCGGCTGTGAGGTGGAGGAGTTTGACAGCGCGGTGCGCGTGGTTGCGTCAAAGCGCCTGAGCAGTACAAATGTAAAGACGTCGCCGTACCCGGGGTACCCGACGGATATGCAGCCTCAGATCTGTGTGGCGCTCTCGCTTGCGCAGGGCACGAGCATTGTGACAGAGAGTATTTTCGAGAACCGATTCAAATATATGGATGAGCTGGCGCGCATGGGCGCGGTCGCCCGCGTGGAGGGTAATACGGCGATCATCACCGGCGTGGACCGACTCACGGGCGCGCGGATCTGCGCCCCGGATCTCAGGGCGGGAGCTGCGCTTGTGATCGCGGCGCTCGCGGCGGAAGGAGTCACGACGATCGACGACATTGTCTATATCCAGAGAGGCTACGAGCAGTTCGACGAAAAGCTCCGCAGCCTCGGAGCGGAGATCGAGCTGATCCGCGACGACAAAGAGGCGAGGAAGTTCCGACTTCGCGTGGGATAAAATTCAGAAGAAATAAACTGCCGCAGGGCTGACACCGGAGGGTGAGGGTTTTGCGGCAGAAATTCTTGTCAGGAGGAAACGACATGATTAAGCTGTATGAGAACGGCGTATATCTGGTAAACGGCACGGAGCTCGTCGAGGACGGACCGCAGGCGCAGGCGGTCCTTGCGCAGAAGTTCGGGAAGGCTCCGTCGAAGGAGGGCGCCGCGAAGGAGACGATCGCGTACTCGATCCTCGCGGCGCACAATACGTCCGGGAATATGGAAAAGCTGCGCATCAAATTTGACAAGCTGACCTCGCACGACATCACCTTCGTCGGGATCATTCAGACGGCGCGCGCGTCGGGACTGGAGAAGTTCCCGGTGCACTATGTGCTGACGAACTGCCACAATTCCCTCTGCGCGGTCGGCGGCACGATCAACGAGGACGACCACATGTTCGGCTTGAGCTGTGCGAAAAAGTACGGCGGCGTCTACGTTCCGCCGCATCAGGCGGTCATCCATCAGTTCGCGCGCGAGATGCTCGCGTGCGGCGGCGGCATGATCCTCGGCTCGGATTCGCACACACGCTACGGTGCGCTCGGCACGATGGCGATGGGCGAGGGCGGTCCGGAGCTTGTCAAGCAGCTCCTCGGACAGACCTACGACATCAATATGCCGGGTGTGATCGGCATTTATCTGACAGGGAAACCGCTGCCGGGCGTCGGTCCGCAGGACGTGGCGCTGGCGATCATCGGCGCGGTCTTCGCCAACGGCTATGTGAACAACAAGGTGATGGAATTTGTCGGTCCGGGCGTGGAGAACCTGAGCGCGGACTTCCGCATCGGCGTCGACGTCATGACGACCGAGACGACCTGCCTGTCCTCGATCTGGAAGACGGACGACAAGATCAAAGAGTTCTATGAGATCCACGGCAGGAGCGGAGACTATAAGGAATTGAATCCGGGCGCCGCGGCGTACTACGACGGCATGGTCTGCGTGGACTTGAGCGAGATCCGCCCGATGATCGCGATGCCGTTCCACCCGAGCAATACCTACACGATCGAGGAGCTGAACGCGAACCTGATGGACATTCTGGACGATGTGGAGCAGCGCGCGAAGGTCAGCCTCGACGGGGCGGTGGACTTCACGCTGAAGAACAAAGTCCGCGACGGGAAACTGTATGTGGATCAGGGGATCATCGCGGGCTGCGCGGGCGGCGGATTCGAGAACATCTGCGACGCCGCGGATATCCTGAAGGGCAAATTCATCGGCTCCGACGCGTTCACGCTGAGCGTCTACCCGGCGAGCACGCCGATCTATATGGAGCTGGCGAAGAACGGCAGACTTGCCGACTTGATCCAGAGCGGCGCGATCGTAAAGACAGCGTTCTGCGGACCGTGTTTCGGCGCGGGCGACACGCCGGCGAACAACGCGTTCAGCATCCGCCACTCGACGAGGAACTTCCCGAACCGCGAGGGCTCAAAGCTGCAGAGCGGACAGATCGCCTCCGTCGCGCTGATGGACGCACGCTCGATCGCGGCGACCGCGGCGAACAAGGGCTACCTGACCGCGGCGACGGATCTCGATGTGAACTATGGGAAACCGAAGTATTTCTTTGACAGCAGCATTTACGCGAACCGTGTCTTTGACAGCAAGGGCGTGGCGGATCCGTCCGTCGAGATCCAGTTCGGTCCGAACATCAAGGACTGGCCGGCGATGGTCGAGCTGACGGAAAACCTGATGCTCAAGGTCGTCTCCGAGATCCACGATCCGGTGACGACGACGGACGAGCTGATCCCGTCCGGCGAGACTTCCTCGTATCGCTCAAACCCGCTCGGACTTGCCGAGTTCACGCTCTCGCGGAAGGATCCGGCGTACGTCGGACTGGCGAAGGAAGTGCAGAAGGCGGAGAAGGCGCGCGAGGCGGGCGAGTGCATGGGAGAGGCGCTCCCGGAGCTGCGGACCGCGATGCATACGGTCAAGGCAGTGCCGGAGTTCAGGGATGTGTGCGGAAAAAATACCGGCGTCGGCAGCACGATCTTCGCGGTGAAACCGGGCGACGGCTCCGCGAGAGAGCAGGCGGCGTCCTGCCAGAAGGTCCTGGGCGGCTGGGCGAACATCGCGCACAGCTACGCGACGAAACGCTACCGCTCGAATCTGATCAACTGGGGCATGCTCCCGTTCCTGATCGACGAGGGCGAGCTCCCGTTCGCGAACAAGGACTATCTGTTCATTCCGGGCATCCGCGCGGCGGTGCAGAACAAGGCGACCGAGGTGACGGCTTACGTCGTGAAGGACGGGGCGCTCAAGCCGTTCACCCTGCGGCTGGGCGAGATGACCGACGACGAGAGGCAGATCATTCTCGACGGCTGCCTGATCAATTACAACCGCGTGAAATAAAAAAGCAAATAAAAAGCAAATAAAACAGGAGCCGCGCAAAACGATCGCTCATCGCCCGGACAGGGGCGGGTCGTCTTGCGGCGGCTCCTTTTGTGTGGAATTATCAGGTTTTGTCCTTGCCGGAGAGATGGCGGATCTTTCGTTTCAGGCGGTACAGAAGGACGCTCTCCCGGACGTCGCGCATATCCTGGCGCACTTTTTCCAGCTCTTTTTTCAGCTGGCGGTTCCGCTGCTCGAGCAGCTGCACGGCTCGCCCGTAGAACAGTATGGTGTTCAGGAGAAGGTCGTCCTGCCCCTGCTGGTACTGCGGCAGCTTTTTGATCGCGGCGTCGTAGAAGAGCACGCCGTCCTCCCTGCCCAGATACTCTCTCGCCAGGCGCTCGTTTGAGGCGGCGAATCTTCCCAGAAACGCCTCCTGTTCCTCCGGGTCGAAGAGTGTGGTCTGTGCGTAGTCCGTCTGGGTGACCGCGTAGCCCTGGAGCTCGCGCAGCCCCTTCATCAGCGCCTGCGTCTCGTAGGGCGTCTCGCAGGTGGACTCATAGACCGTCTCGTACGGCGGAATGTAAGGATCCTGGAACGGGACTTTGGAGAGCTGGTTGAGGATCCGCTGGATATCGAGGCGGATGCCGTCGAGGGAGATATTCTGCTCCCGCTGCCGGATCTCAAAGCCGTCCTGGAGCGTGAGCCCGAAAATATCGAGGAAGTCGGAAAAAATATTGTGCTCCGCGCCTCTGTACTGGCTCTTCTCGTAGATTCGGATAAAGAGATTTTCCCTGCCGAGGATCTCGGAGAGCATGTCCATGTACGCCGGATAATCCAGCGGGTATACGTCGACGATATAGCGCAGGTAATCGTGGAAATCTCTCTGCGTGGTCGCCTCCTTGATTTTCTGCCGGTACAGGGATTCCATGAAGGTATCCTGTCGCCGGAGGTAAACGATGACGCGAAGGTCCAGTCCACGATCCGCGAGGTCGCGTTTCAGGCGTTTCCAGAATTCCGGCTGTCGGCTCCGCGCGCGCCACAGCGCCTCGTCCGAGAGAATGATCCGCTCGTATTCCTTTCCGAGTTTCCCGATCTGATCCATGATCGGCGTGTACTCCTCGATCGGGAGGGTGACGATCTTCTTTCCGTTTTCGTCGACCTGGGAGCAGGCGAGGAAATGCCCGTTCCTCCGAAGTCCGACGCCCGGAAAACGGAAGTTGAAATCGGGGAAACAGATGCCGTGTTTCTTGAGCGCGGCGGGATTGTCGGTCAGAAAATACTGTATGGCGGTCGTCCCGGTCTTGGGCATGCCGATGTGCAGATATACGGTAGACATAGGTCTCCTCCTGAAAAAATTTTCCTGCCCCAATTATAAGGATAAGGGAATCCCTTGTCAAGAAAGGAAGAACGGATAAGCGCAGCGCTATAAACACCCCTGTGCTACTGCTCTTTCCTGAATATATGGCGGAGTTTTCTCTTCAGTCGGTAGAAGAGCACGTCCTCGCGCACGTCCCGGATCTCCTTGCGCAGCTCCCTGCGCAGGTCTTTGATCTCGTCCTCCAAAAGCTGCACGGATCTCCCGTACAGAAAGATGGTTTCCCGGAGCAGCGCCTCCGTGTCGACGGCGTATTCCGGGAGATCCAGATCAGACTCGTCGTAAAACAGCGCGCCGTCCTCCCGCCCTAAGTATTCCCTGGCGAGGCGGGCGTTGGACTCGGAGAAGGTCTCCAGATAGGCGGACTGTTCCCCCGGTCCGAAGAAACTGCTCCTGCCGGAGCTCGCAGGCTCGGATCCGTCCTCGGGAAAGGACAAAAGCGCGTCCATCAGGACTTTATCTTTGTAAGGCTTGGAGAGCGGGCTGAGCGCGCGCCGCAGCTCGAGGCGCGTATCCGGCAGGGAAGGGTTCCACGCCGGGTTTTTTATCTCGAAACCGTCCTCCATCGCGAGCCCGAAGACGTCCAGAAAATCAGAGAATAGATCGTGCTCCTTCCCCCGGTACTGGTTCTTTTCGTAGACGCGGATCAGAAGGTTCTCCTTCCCCACGCAGTCGGAGAGCATCGTCATACAGGCATAATAATCCAGCGGGTAAGCCGGGTCGAACTCATCCAGAAAACGGTCGAACGGAAGATCGGTCTTGAACCGTTTGACCTTCTGGCGGTAGATGGACTGGACGAAATTGTCCTGTCTCCGAAGATAGACGAGCACGCGCAGCGCCATGCCCCGCTCCTCGAGATCCTGCCGCAGCTTTTTCAGGAGAGAGGGCTGCTCGTTTATGATGACCCAGAGATCCTCGTCCGAGAGGATGATCCGGTCAAACCGGCGGCTTTGCTCCGTAAGCTGTTCCAGCGCGGACTGATAATTGGCATATTCCGCGTCCTCCGCGAGAGCGCCGGAATCCGACATCCGCACCCGGGCGAGGAAATGCCCGTTGCGCGGCTGCCCGACCCGGGAATAGCGGAACCCGAAGTCCGGGAAACCGATCCCGTGCCTCTCGAGCGTCCCGACATTGTCGAGCAGAAACCTCTGGATCGAGGTGGTGCCGGTCTTGGGCATACCGATGTGCAGATAGATAGTGGTCATAGGAATTCTCCTGTCAGGAAAAAATTCAGGTCGCTGTCCCGTCGAAATGTTTCAGCTGCGGGTAGCGCTCCGTGAGTGTGTTCCAGATCATGGCGACGCACTTCTCCGGCTCAAGGGAAGTCGTGTCGATCGAGACGTCCGCGTGTTGCGGGATCTCGTAAGGGCTCGAGATGCCGGTGAAATCCGAGAGTTCGCCGCTGCGTGCTTTCTTGTAAAGCCCCTTGATGTCACGGCGCTCGCATTCCTCAAGCGGCGTGCTCATGTACACCTCCACGAAGGAATCTGACCCGATGATGTCGCGCGCCATCTGACGGTCCCTGGCGTAGGGCGAGATGAACGCGGTGATGACGATCAGCCCGGCGTCGTTCATCAGCTTGGCGACCTCAGCGATCCGCCGGATATTCTCGATGCGGTCCGCCTCCTTGAAACCAAGGTTGCGGTTCAGCCCCATGCGGACGTTGTCGCCGTCGAGGGTCATCGTGTGCATGCCGAGCGCGACAAGATGCTTTTCCAGCTCGTTGGAGACCACGGACTTGCCGGCTCCGGACAGCCCGGTCATCCAGATCGTGATGGGCGGCTGTCCCTTCTGCCCGGCGCGGAACTCTCTCGTGACGTCCAGCTTTTGCCAGGTCAGATTGTTCGAGCGCTGTATGTTGCGCAGAACGACGCCGCACGCAGATGTCATGTTCGTGACGCGGTCGATCAGGATCAGAGAGCCGAGCGCCTGATTGTCGCGGAACTTGTCGTAGACGATCTTGTCGGAAACGGAGATGTCGCACTCGACGATCTCGTTCTTGTAGGTGGCGTCCGCCGGGATCTCATCGCCGGTGTTGACGTCGATCTTGTGGTTGATATTCATCACGATCGCCGGGATCAGGCGCGTGCCGAGTTTCAGGTAATAATTCTTCCCCGCGATCAGGGGATTGTCGTCCATCCAGAGGAGCCGGACCGTGAACAGGCTGCCGACATACGGCTGGTAATCCTTCACGAGGACACAGCCCCTGGAAATGTCCACCTCGCGGTCGAGCGAGACCGTGACCGCATGTCCGCACTCCGCGGAGTCGACGTCCTTCCCGGCGTCGATGATCCGGCTGACGACCGCCTTTTCGCTGGAAGGCAGCGAGGTGACTTCGTCCCCGATGCGCAGCATGCCGGACTCGATCTGCCCCTGGAAACCGCGAAAGGTGCGGTCGGGGCGGCAGACACGCTGCACCGGCATCGCGAACCCTTCGCCGCCCTCGGACTCGTGAATGTCGATGTTCTCGAGGTAGGTCAGCAAAGAGACGCCGCGGTACCACAGCATATGGCTGGACTTCTGTGTGATATTGTCGCCCTCCGTCGCGGAGACGGGGAGAATCTTCATGGTCTCGAACTCGTGCTCCGACATCATGCGGCGGATGTCGCGCGAGATCTTCTCAAAACGCCCCTCGTCGTAGGAGATGAGGTCCATCTTGTTGACGGCAAAGACGAAGTGCCGGATGCCCATCATCGCGCAGATCCGCGCGTGCCGCCTCGTCTGCACGAGCACGCCGTGCGTGGCGTCCACGAGGATCACGGCGAGGTCCGCGAAGGACGCGCCGACCGCCATATTCCTTGTGTACTCCTCATGCCCCGGGGTGTCGGCGACGATGAAGGAGCGTTTTTCGGTCGTGAAGTAGCGGTACGCCACGTCGATCGTGATTCCCTGCTCGCGCTCCGCCATAAGCCCGTCGAGCAGCAGGGAGTAGTCGATCGCGCCGCCGCGGGAGCCCACCTTGCTGTCGAGGTGGAGCGCCTGTTCCTGGTCCGCGAAGAGCAGCTTGGCGTCGTAGAGCATATGTCCGATCAGGGTGGATTTTCCGTCGTCCACACTGCCGCAGGTGATAAATTTCAGAAGACTATTCATGTTAGAAATACCCCTCCTTCTTTCTCTTTTCCATGCTGGCGCTGCCGCCGTCGCTGTCGATCACACGGCTTGTCCGCTCCGAAGATACCGCGCCGAGCGTCTCCTCGACGATCGCGTCCAGCGTGTCCGCGGTGCTCTCAACGCCGCCGGTCAGAGGATAGCAGCCGAGCGTCCGGAATCGGATCATGCCGCGCTCGATCACCTCGCCCTCCTTCAGGCGCATGCGGTCGTCGTCGACCATGATGATGTTGCCGTTGCGCCGCACAAAAGGACGTTCCTTCGCGAAGTACAGGGGCACGATGTCGATGTGCTCCTGACGGATATACTGCCAGATGTCCGCCTCGGTCCAGTTGGACAGAGGGAAGACGCGGATCTCCTCGCCCTGGTGGATCTGGGTGTTGTAGAGTTTCCACATCTCGGGGCGCTGGTTCTTGGGATCCCAGGCATGGCTCGCGTTGCGGAAGGAGAAGATCCGCTCCTTGGCGCGGGACTTTTCCTCGTCGCGCCTGCCGCCGCCGAACGCCGCCGTGAATCCGTATTTGTCGAGCGCCTGTTTCAGCGCCTGCGTCTTCATGATATCGGTGTACGCGGCGCCGTGGTCGAAGGGGTTGATGCCCTGGGCGACGCCCTCCTCATTGATGTACTCAAGCATGGTGATCCCGTACTTCTGCGCGACCTTGTCCCGGAATTCGATCATCTCGCGGAACTTCCAGGTCGTGTTCACATGCAGGAACGGGAAGGGCGGTTTCTCCGGGTAAAACGCCTTCAGGGCAAGGTGCAGCATGACGGAGGAATCCTTGCCGATCGAGTAGAGCATGACCGGCTTTTCGCATTCCGCGGCGACCTCGCGCATGATGTAGATCGCCTCCGCCTCCAGTTTGTCAAGATGTGTCATCATTGTCATAAGAGCTCCTTATTCATTTGATAGCAAACAACAGGTTATCGTGTCAGCGCGAGCGCTTTTTCTCATGCTCCAGCATGATCGGATAGATGCGCTCGCAGTTGCGGTGATCCGAGAAAGCGAAGAAATCGTCCGCGCGCGCCCGATATTTCTCCGGCATGACGCAGTCCCGTTTCATGTATTCACAGAGCACGTCGATCAGCTCGCTGTTCGTATGGCAGATCTCGCCGAAACTCATCGTCGCGTAGTGGAACGTCCCTTCGTCATAGTGCTGCGGGATATCCTCGTGGTGCAGGTAGACGACCGGTTTGCGCATGTAGGCGAAGTCAAACTGCACGCCGGAGAAATCCGTCACCATGAGCGCCGCCTCACAGAACAGCTTTTCGTAGCTCATATCCCCGATCGAGGGAATGATCTCGACCAGGTCGTTCTTCGTGAAATCCTTGCACTGCGGGCTGACGATCGGGTGCAGGACATACTGGATCCGGTAGCCGTACCGCCGCGCCGCGTCCAGCAGCCGCGGGTCGTTGATGAGGCTGTTGTAGACCTTATAATAATTCGTCTCCCGGAAATTCGGGTTGTAATCGCGCGCCACGCCCTCGCTCGCGAAGACCGCCATCGCGGAATTCATACGCCAGGTCGGGGAGATCAGGATGATCTTCTGCGCGCGGTCCTGCAGCCCGTCGTAGCGCGGCACGCCGGTCAGTTTCAGCGCGTCGTAGCCGACGTAGTCGTAGACCGGTTTGGAGAGATTCTCGATCTCATATTTGGAGGCGCAGAAGTACAGCTTTGTATTGTCCCTCAGCCGCTGCTGCGCCAGCGCGATCTTCTGCACCGACATTCCGTGCTGGACACATGCCACGTCGAAGTGGACGTCGCCGCGGATCGGGAACGCGCTGCGGAAATTGTAGCCGTTGAACGCGAAGACGGTCGAATTCGACGCGATGACCAGGTCCGCGTTCAGGAAGACCAGCTTGTGTTTCAGACTGCCCCGTCTCAGCGGGCGGTAGCCTTCCCGGCGCATGCGCGCGTAATCCGCGGAGGACGGGTCCAGCAGATAGTATTTCCGAATGCCGTCTTTTTTCTTCACTGTATAGCGGTAGAGGTACTCGGAAGAATCTCCGCCCTTGTAGATCTTGTCGAGGAACAGCCAGATCCTCTGCCGCGCGAAATACGGGCGCAGCAGGAAATTCAGCACCTTGAGCGGGATCTGTCGGCGGTGTCCCTTGCGGACGACCCACATCTGCCACCAGAGGCGGACCTGCCGGGAGAGCACAAAAAACCAGTCGGCTCTGCGAATGTGAATGCCGTCCGGCACCCAGTAAGCGGCGTATTCCCCGAACTGCCAGAGCGCGCCGGGGAAATCCTTTGCAAAGCGGCTCGTGTGGCAGGGGAACGCGTAATCCAGGATGTATTCCCTGCCGCCCGCGTGCAGGACAAAATGCAGCATGCGCTCCGCGTCCGGCGGCGGGAGCGGGATCGAAACATGGAAGGTATGGTAGCGCGTAAAGGTCACGCCGAAACACTTCGTCAGCGAGTATCTCTGATTGTAGACGAGCGGGTAGTCCTTCCCGTCGAACCGGGCGGTCACCTCGGTGCCTTCCGTCTGGTAGATGTCGTTGATCTCCCCGTCGACCTCCAGCCGCCCGTTCTGGTAGTCGAGCATCTGGATCCGCACGGAGAGCAGGAGCAGGTCGGAGAAGACGAGTCCGTCGCAGGTGAGGAACAGACCGTCCCCGCCCGCGCCGCCCTTTCCGGGGAGCTCCTCTGCGGCAGTCAGAGCGCAGCGGTAGGAGAAATCCTTTTTCTTGAGCCGCATGGCGAGCAGGCTGAAATCCGTCCCGAAAAAGCTGGTCGCGCAGTCGCGGCAGAGGATCGCCGCGGTGCCGACATACTGCAGGATCTCGGAGAACAGCCCGGAATAAGCGGGCACCTCCTCCGGCGCGATCACATGCCGGTTGCGGTTGTCGATATTCGAGAAGATACGGGTGTATATCATATACAGGGAAAGGCACTGCAGATAGACGCCGGTCTCCCCCTCTGTCTCCTGCTCCTGCCGCATGGCGGGCAGCAGGAAGTTCTCAAACGGATCGTAGTACCATTCCCGTGTGTTGCACGGGAAATAATATTCATAGTCGCACTCCCTCGGATAAGCGTAGGAAAGCAGCAGCGTCCCGAGGTAGAGATAGCGCGGATTTTGCCGAAACAGAGAAAGGAGCGCCTGCTTTTCCGGCGCCGGGGATCCCTGCGCGCGGGAGAGCGCGTCCTGCAGCTCCTTCGTGCGGATCAGCAGCCCGTGCAGCTCGGTCGGAAACACGGGCGGGAATGAGGAGCGGTCGGACAGGTCCACGCGGACGTCCTTCGGGCGCTCCGGAAGAAAAAACTGGTAAACGCGCTTTACCTTCGGAAAGAGGAAAGAGGGCATCGCGAGTACCGCGTCGCTCCCATCGAGCCGCGCAAGCAGCGTTTCCAGGAAGTCCCGCTCCGGCGCGTCGTTCTCATCGAGCAGGATCGTGAACCTGCCCTTTGCCTCGGCGAACTTCGCCAGGGCGTTTGCGCGCGGGGCATAGATGCTGTCGTCGAACACGGGGAGCCACTGGATCCGGTCTGCGGCAAGGCTCTGCGCCGGGAACGTGTCCGGGGCGGTCTTGCGCGCCTTATGGTATGCGTAGATCACAGTGATATCATAGCCTGCCATCGCCGGGACTCCTTTCCTTTACGTATGCTGCTATCTTATCACAATCCCCCTGCGCTTTTCAATAAAATATACTTTTTTGTAATAGATTGTCTTGCACAAAATAACAGAATTTTATATAATAAACAAAAAATATACACAAAAATGACGATTTAATTTTGTAAAGTAAAAATAATTTCAGAAATTTTCAAAAATAGTATTGACAAATAAAAGAACCTGTGTTACCATACAACCATCAACAAAAACATTTGTTGTTCCTATAGATAGTACATACCTATAGAAAATCCGAAAAGGCAGGAGGTCGATTCCAATGGACACAGTCTCACATATCATCAATACATGCGGTTGGATAAATGTTTCCTGTAAAAAAGACCTCTATCAGGACTGATTCAAATAATCGTATGAAAACGATCAATTGGAGAGAAAGAAGAATCTGCTGATAGGGCACATTTATCCGGGTAGAACGGAAGAGGATCGAACGCGCAGGTTCGAGAAAGAGCATCGACAGAAGAAAGATCAGAGAGAAAACGACACCGAACAGAAAGGGAGCATTCAGAAACTGATTGAAATGTCGAGATAAGCCGCATGGCTGCAGAACAGGAAAAGAGCTCTCCAATGTCATTCAAAATATAAAATAAAACTGAATAAAAATGAATCAGGAGATGTTATCAGACATGACATCTCCTGTTTTTATGCAAAAATCCGCATTTTTCGACAGGTTAGTTTTGACAACAAAATGTAGGTATGGTACACTTAAAAAAATAATTCATATAAATCAGAATATGAATCAAAATGAAAAGACATATGCGGAAGGCATTGGCGGGGTGGGAAAATTGGACAAATACGAGTACAATCTCAAGCTGGAGGAAATCGACAAGCTGGTAGATCAGGGGGATTACGCGGAGGCGGCGAAACTTGCCGACTCGATCGACTGGAAGAGGGTGCGGAACATCCGGACGCTCTGCCTGATCAGCGAGATCTACGAGGCGTCGGGGAGGCTGGAGGACAGCAAGAACATTCTGGTGCGCGCGTACAGGCGCTCGCCGGTCGGACGGACGGTGCTGTACCGGCTGATCGAGGTGACGACAGAGCTGCAGCAGTATGACGAGGCGATCGAGTATTACACGGAGTATGTGCAGGCGGCGCCGCACGACAACAATCGCTACATTCTCAAGTATAAGATCTACAAGGGACGGGGAAGCTCAATAGAGGAGCTGATCGCGATCCTTGAGGAATACCTCGGTCAGGAGTACACCGAGAAATGGGCGTACGAGCTGGCGAAACTTTATCAGCAGTCCGGGCAGATGCAGAAGTGCCTCGCGGCGTGCGACGATCTGGTGCTCTGGTTCCACAGCGGGAAATATGTGGCGAAGGCGCTCGAGCTGAAGAAACGCTACGCCACGCTGACGCCGAAACAGCAGCAGATCTACGAGGAATGCCTGGAAGAGAATCTGGAAGATAAGATCGAGGAAGAGCGCGCGGGCGAGGACGAAGAGGACAATGTGATCCAGAAGGTCGAGAGCACGGACGGCGAGGTGATCGCGGAGTCGATCATGGCTGAGACGGAGAAGGAGATCGCGGGTCAGGTCGCCGCGCACAAGGCAGAGATGGATAAGGAGCCGGAGGAGGTCGCGGACCTCGAGAAGACCCGGCAGTATGTGAAACCGGGGCAGGAGACTCCGGACGCGGAGCCGGAGGACACGAAGAACCTGCAGATCGAGCTCGCGAAGAGCATGCGGAAGATCATCTCCGGCGTTGTGAAACGCAGCGAGGACGCAGAGGAAGATATCCCGGCGTCGGTGGACGCGGGCATTTCCAGAATGCCGAAGACGGAGATCGCGGAGGAGTCCGAGCAGATCGCCGGGCAGCTTTCCATTGACGACGTTCTTCTCGCGATGGGAGACCAGGGGAAGAAGATCACGGACGTCGTGCTGGGCGAGCAGGAAGAGGAAGGCGCCGCCGCGGAGAATGCGGACGAGACAGAGGCACAGCCGGAGGAATCCGTGCAGGAGACGCAGACGCAGGAATCAGAGGAACCTGCAGAAGAACCCGCGCAAGAGTCGCAAGAGAAGGAATCAAAGGAGTTCGTAGAAGAGGCGCAGGAGCAGGAGAAGTTTGCGCGGGAACATGAGGAGCCCGATGAGGAGCCTGCGTTTGGCAAGCGCAAGCCGCGCAGCGTGGTGGAGGCAGCGGCGGACGAGCTGACGGAGACGCAGAGAGAGGCGCTGCAGTACACCAACAACCCGGAGAAACTTTTGCGGAACGGTTCTCTCCCGACCTATATGGAGGAGCCCGAGGATCTCGGGAAGACGCGCAGGATCGGGGACAGCAGGGAAGAGTTGATGGAGGCGGTCCGGCAGGATATCCTTTCCGGGAAGACGCGCCGGATCCCGACCGAGGAGATCACCCGCAGAATGGACGAGGAGCAGCCGCAGGATACAGAGGAAGAGCTGACAGACGGCACGCAGGAGCTGCCGCAGGATATAGATGCGGACGCCGGATACGAGGACGGCGAGCCTACGGAGGCGGAGGAGCTCTCCAGCGGGGACGATGAAGAGTACGACGAGGAATACCTCAGCATTCCGCAGTATCTGCGCGGGCTTTTTGCCGGATTCACAGAGGTGGAGGGGCTGGAGGACCAGATCGCGAACGCGATTCTTCAGACCGAGGCGAAGGGCGACGACAAGACCTCGCGCAGCGGCAATATCCTGATCTTCGGCGCGCACGGTTCCGGCAAGACGACGCTGGCGATGAACCTCGCGAAGGCGATCGCGCAGGACAAAGGCAGCCAGACGATGAAGATGGCGCGGATCTACGCGGCGGACTTAAACCGCAAGGACATCGCGGCGACGGTCGCGAAGATCGCCGGAGGCACGCTGATCATCGAGGAGGCGGGCGACCTGGAGCCGAATACCGTGGAGCAGCTCACGACCGCGATGGAGTTCCGGACGGACGGGCTGATCGTGATCCTGGAAGACGAGCAGCAGTATATCCACGAGATGCTGATGCGCCACCCGCGCTTTACGATGAAGTTCACGGCGCAGATCTATCTGCCGGAATACACGGTGGAGGAGCTTGCCGTGTTCGGGCGGATCTACGCGAACGCGCAGGACTACGTGATCGGCGAGGAGGCGTATGAGGTATTCTGCCAGAAGATCGCGGCGGGGAACCCGGACGGCACGCCGATGACGATCGCCGGGGTGATCGATATCGTGAGCAAAGCGATCACGCGTTCCGGGAAATTCTTCCGGAAGATCTCGATGGGCAAGAAACGCTACGACGAGAATGATTTTGTGATCCTTTTCCCAAAGGATTTCAAATAAAAGCAGCCAGGCAATGCAAGTTTTCAGGAGACAGGAGGGAGCAGTATGTCAGAGAAAGTTATTCTTACTATAGGACGCCAGTTCGGCAGCGGAGGACACGAGATAGGAGAGAAGATTGCAAAGAAACTGGGGGTAAAGTTCTACGACAAGGAGCTGCTTAAGCTGGTCGCGAAGGAGAGCGGCTTGTGTGAAAAGGTGCTCGAGAGCTATGACGAGAAACCGACGAACAGTCTCCTGTACTCCATCGTGATGGACATCTATCCGTCCGTCATGTATTCCGGACCGACGATCGACCAGCAGATCTACCAGGCGACCTACGACGCGATCCGCAAGCTCTCGGAGGAGTCGTGCGTGATCGTGGGACGCTGCGCGGACTATACGCTCAGGGACTGCCCGGAGCTCGTCAGCGTCTTCGTCCATGCGGACACGAACTTCCGCGCCTCCCGCGTGGCGGAGGAGTACAAGGTCTCGGAGGCAAAGGCGAAGGATATGCTGGTGAAGACCGACAAGAAACGCGCGAGCTACTACAATTTCCAGTCGGAGAAGAAGTGGGGCGCGGCAGCGAGCTACAACCTCTGTGTGGAGAGCAGCTCGCTCGGGATCGACGGTTCCGTGGATCTGATCATGGATTACATCAAGTACAGACAGAGAAAATAACAGAACAGGATTGTCGCAGGAGCCGGGCGAGCTGCCCGGCTCAGACTGTAGACAAAGTCCCGGCAGGAGCCGGGATTTTCTATACTTTCAGCCGCCTTTCTGGTATAATAATAATCAG
>CANQYP010000021.1 GCA_947628045.1 uncultured Lachnospiraceae bacterium
TGCGTCCCCGGTCCGAAAATATGGGAAGCCCCGTAATAGTAGGCGTTCTTCGTGTTCATAAGATAGGACGGCACGATCGCGACCACAAACAGGCACATCAGCGGAAGCGTGATCCTGCAGATCAGCTTTCCCATCCTCCGGAAAGAGGGCAGGAAGGAACGGTGCGCCGTTTTATCCATCAAACGGTAAGTCCAGAGAATGATCCCCGGCATGAAGAAGAAGACGGTCAGCAGGCTGATCCCGATTCCCTTCGCCAGCGCAAGTCCGAGGTCCGGACCGATGCGGAAACGCATCAGCGCCAGAGCCAGGAATCCGATCACCGTGGTGAGCCCGCTTGAGAGGATCGACGACGTGGAGAGCGCCAGAGCCTCCTTCATCGCTTCCTCAGGCTTCGCTTTCTGCCGGCATTCGTCAAAGCGGTGTATCAGGAACACAGAATAATCGAGGGAGACCGCGAGCTGCAGGATGTTTCCGGCCGCGTTCGTCACGAACGATATCTCCCCGAAGATCAGGTTCGACCCGGCGTTGATCACGACGGCGATCCCGAGCCCCAGCATGACCACAAAGGGTTCCATCCAGGAGGTCGTGGTGACCAGCAGAACCACAAACAGGAACAGCACCGCAAAGATGGCGATCTTTCGGACCTCCACGACCGTGTCCGCCGTCGCCACCGCCGTGCTCACCGCGGCGCCGGTCATCGCGTTCTCCTCGCCGATCACTTCCCGGATCGCCGGGACCGCGGAATTGATGCTCTCCTCATCGATCGTCACCGTGAAGAGCGCCGCATTGTTCTTGTAATAGGTCTCCACGAGCTCCTCATCGTACATTTCGAGCGGCATATCCAGAAGCATATTGTCGTCCAGCCACATGACGGATAACACTCCGTCGACCGCTTCGATCTTTTCCTTGTAGTCCAGAGCCTCCCGAAAGCTCACGTCCCGCACCAGGACCCGCGCGTTCGGGATCGCTCCCTCGAATTCTTCTCCCATCACGTCGAGCGCCACGGTCGACGCCGCGTCCTCCGGGAGATAAGAATTGATATCGTAGTTTACCGAGACAAATCTCTGGCAATACCCGCAAACCACTGCCGCGACCAGAAAGAGAAGCATCAGCAGCTTTCTGCATCTGATCACAAACCCGTAAAACTTTTTCATGCAGTCTGTTTCCTTTCCGTCAAACTTTCTCCATCCGCCAGCTTCGCCCGGTTTCGGGCGGGCTCCGCTTATCTCATTTCATAAAATTCCGTTTCGATCGTGTCCGGCTTCTGGTTTCGGATGATCCGGACCGTGCTGATGACCGTGTACAGATTCAGGATCCCCTCGGACAAAAGCGAAATGCCGAGCAGCACCGTCAGGATCTCTGCTCCCCGCGCGGAGTCGAACACGAGCGCCGCTCCGACTATTCCCGTGAGGATCGCCATCGCCAGGACGAACCACCAGCTCCCGATCCCGAACCGTCTGGAATCCATCGCGATCTGGATCTTGAACAGTCCGTCCAGCAGGATCAGCATTCCGATCACGATGCAGATGAAGTTCATAAAATTGTCCGGGCGCAGCAGAACGATCAGACCCAGGACGATCAGCAGAATGCCGAACTCCAGGTCGTACTGGAACGCCAGCCGGTACAGATCCTTCGAGAAATAGCCGATCAGCCGGATCACCCCGAACGCCGCCATCGCCGTGCCGACGAAAATGCCGATCCCGGCGGCAGACATATCCGGTCTGGCTATGAACAGCACACCCGCCATGCACAGCAGGACAGACATCACGATGTACCCGATCTTCGCGATCCTCATGGGCGCCACAGAACGCATCTTCATAAAGCAAGACCTCCTTCTCTTAATCTGCCGCCATTATATCCGCGTCCCGCCGCGTTTTGCACAGACAGAAAAAGCCCCGTGCCTGTTTTTTGGGCACGGAGCCATGTAATGTCTAAATTGCAGAAAAATTTACGTCTGAAATACAGATCGGCAAGTATACTTCGAGGCGCCGGGCAGAAGGCGCGGCTATCTACATTTCCTCACAGCGCAGGAGCATTTCCTCCACCATTCCCTTTTTGATCTCGCAGATGCGGTCCAGCATTCCGCGGATATCCTCGTGCATGCCTTTGCGCAGCCAGCCCGACACGATGCCGAACCCCAGGCTCGCGAGGTATTCCTTGATCACGGTCAGATCACTCTCCCGGATCCTCCGCCCGCGCGCGATCGTCGTTATGTAGGTGTCCGACGCGTAATCGCAGACCTTCCAGAGATACTGCTCGTAGATCTCGCGGTTGACCGAATTATAGATATGTAGGACAGCGCGCCTTTTCTGCAGCGCGCGCCCGACCACGGTGTCCAGGCAGTCCTCGACCTTCTCCACCGTTGGATATTCGCGGATCACCGCCTCAAACTCCTCCATGATGATCTGCTCCAGCAGCTCCGGAATGTCCTCGAAATGATAATAAAAGGTGTTCCGGTTCACGCCGCAGTCGGACACGATATCCTTCACGGTAATCTGGGAAAGCGGGCGCTCCATCAGAAGTTTCAGAAACGACTCCTTGATCGCCCTTTCCGTAAATGCAGCCATTTCTTTCATCTCACTTTTTTCAAATTATTAGTCGAAACAAAGCATAAGCGTAAACGGGGTTTCGGTCAAACACATGGAAGAGCTCCTCCCATACGGAAATCTGCATTTCGTGACTTCTATCCCGCAGACATCATAGAAAATCAGAGTGGACACGCCCGCACCGCCGCGCGGACGGCAAGGATATGCGCCGGAACAACCGACAGCTCGTCCGCGCCCATGCGCAGGAACTCCTCCGTCAGCGTCGTGTCCGCGGCAAGCTCCCCGCAGATCCCCGCCCAAATGCCCTCCTGGTGGGCGTTCTCCACGACCGCGCGGACCGCCCCGAGCACCGCCGGGTGATGTGGGTCGCCAAACGCATCCGCCCGCGGATCCTGTCGGTCGACCGCCAGCATATACTGTGTCAGGTCGTTCGTCCCGATCGAGAAGAAATCGACCTCCCGGGCAAGCTCCCGCGACAGCCACACCGCGGCGGGCGTCTCGACCATGATGCCCTGCCTGACTTCGCCGTAAGGAATCCCCTCTTCGTCCAGTTCAGCTCTCGTTTCCTCCACAAGCGCTTTCGCGCGCCGAACCTCGTCCACTGAGATGATCATCGGGTACATGACAGCCACATTTCCATAATATGCCGCGCGGAGGATCGCGCGCAGCTGGGTCCGAAACAGCTCCGTGCGCTCCAGACAGAGCCGGATCCCGCGGCAGCCCAGCGCCGGATTTTCCTCATGCGGCAGCTGAAGACAGCGCAGGTTCTTGTCCGAACCGAGGTCGAGCGTGCGGATAATGACTTCCCGCCCCGCCATCTTTTCCGCGACGGCGCGGTACGCCTCGAACTGCTCCTCCTCAGTCGGGAGATCGTCCGCTCCCAGATACAGAAATTCCGAGCGAAACAGACCGATGCCTTCGGCTCCGTCCGCAAGCGCGGTGTCCGCGTCCTCCGTGCCGCCGATGTTCGCGCAGAGCCGGATCCGTCTGCCGCCCTTCGTGACCGTCTCCTGATCCTTCAGCTCCTCTAGGCGTTTCGCCCTCTCTCTCGCGCGCTCCTGTCGCGCCCGGTACTCCTCCAGCGTTTTCTCGTCCGGATCAGACAGAAACAGCCCTTCGTATCCGTCCACGATCCCCATACGTCCGTCAAGCGCTATACCCTCACCGAACTCCACGCCGGTCAGCGCCGGGAGTCCCATCGCCCTTACAAGGATCGCCGTGTGGGAATTTACGGAGCCGCGGCGCGTCACAATGGCGAGGACTCTCTTCCTGTCAAGCCGAACCGCCTCAGACGGGGAGAGCTCATCCGCCACGAGGATCACCGGCTCGCTATCGGCACACACAGGCGACTCCCCGACACTCTCTTCCGCCGTTTCTATCGCTGAATTTTTTTCGTCATCGCACACCGCCTGTTCCCCGGCACTTCTCTCTGTTACTTCGGTCCTTCCACTGCCGTGCGCGGTCTGCCTCCCCGCCGTCTCTTCAAGCTTTGCGATCACCTGGCTGCCGATGTCCTTCACGTCCGCCGCGCGCGCCCGCATATACGCGTTGTCCATCGCCTCGAACATTCCGCAGAACTGATCGCGCGTCGTCGCCACCGCAGCCTCCGCGTTCAGCTTTTCCCGCTCGATCCGCTCCGTGACCGCCTCCACGAAGTTCAGATCGTCCAGCAGCATCCGGTGCACCTCAAAGATCGCGGCGCCCGCCTCTCCCAGCTCTGCAAGCGCCTTCTCGTACAGCCCTGAGAGCTCGCGTTTCACGCTCTCCTTCGCCTGTTCAAAGCGCGCGATCTCCGCCTCCGTGTCCTCGACCGTCACGCGGGGCGCGCCGCTTTCTCTGCTCCGAAGAAAGCGAATGCGCCCGACCGCAATGCCCCCGGACACCGCTTTCCCCGCAAACACCGTCCTATTCCCTTCACACGCCATACGCTCACCTCTTCTCTTCATTTCAAAACCGCCGACGCCTCCCCGGCGCGGCGGTCATCGCCCAATCATACTCGAGACAAAGATCTCGATCCCGATGAAGATCAGAATCACGCCGCCGAAAATCCCCGCCTTCCCGGCAAGCCTTGTCCCCGCCTTTTTGCCGATCCCGAGCCCCGCATAGCAGATAAAAAACGTGACGATCCCGATCAGAAAGCTCGCCAGCGCCGCCTCCGGCAGACGGTAATCGGCGATCGTGAACCCGACGGACAGCGCGTCGATCGAAGTCGCGACGCCCTGCACGAGCAGCGCAGAAAACCCGACCGCCGCCTCGTCCCCGGACTCCCTGTTCCGAATGCCCGCATACAGCATCTCCCCGCCTATGTACCCCAGCAGCGCCAGCGCGATCCAGGGAATAAACCGCTCGAACACCCGGAAATACTGGACGATCGAGGTCACGCAGACCCAGCCGATCATCGGCATCGCGAACTGAAAGACCGAAAAGATCCCGGCGACGCCGACCATCTTGCGGCGTTTCATGCAAGGCTCGTTCAGCCCGTTCGCGAGCGAGACGGAGAACGCGTCCATGGCAAGCCCCACGCCAAGCAGTATGCTGTTAAAGAAAAACGAAAATGTAAGTCTCAACTTTTCCCTCTGTTTTTTATGCAATCCGCAGACGGCGCTCACATCCGCTCCGGCACTGCAAATTCCAGCGACGACAGTGAAATGGGCGACGCGAGCCGTGCGTATTCACATCCGCTCCGGCGCCGCGAATCCCAGCAGGTCGATGCTCGTCTCCAGCACCTCGCGGGTCAGGTCGAGCAGCTCGATCCAGCTCGTCTGCCGCGCGGCGTCCTCCTCGCCGAGGATCCTTGTCTCATGGTAGAACCGGTTGAACGCGTTCGCGAGCTCGTACACAAACGAGCATACCTTGTGCGGCGCGATCTCCTCGAACGCCTGCTCGATCATGCTGTTGAACTTCACGAGCTCCATCATCATGCCCTTCTCGCTCTCGTTCGCCGGGGCAAGGATATGCCCCTTCTGCAAAATTCCCCCGTTCTCGCGGTACTTGTTCAGGATCGACTTGATCCGGACGATCGTGTAGAGCAGGTAGGGACCCGTGTTCCCTTCAAAGGACGTGAACTTGTCTATATCAAACACATAATCCTTGGACGCCTGATTCGAGAGGTCGCCGTACTTGATCGCGGAGAGCCCGACGAGTTTCGCCGTCTCCTTCGCCTCCTGCGGATCCACCTCATGGTTTTCGACGATCTTCTTATACATCTCCGCGTTGATGTCCGCGATCAGCGTCTCGAGCCGCATCACGCCGCCCTCGCGCGTCTTGAACGGCTTGCCGTCCTTTCCGTTCATCGTGCCGAACCCGAGGAAAGTCAGCTTTGTGTCCTCCTGCACGAGCCCGGTCTTTCGCGCGCAGCGGAAGACCTGCGTGAAATGCATCTCCTGCCGCTTGTCCACGATATAAATGATATGGTCCGGCTTGTAGGTCTGCATCCGGTCGACGATCGTCGCGAGATCGGTCGTCGTGTAGAGCGCCGCGCCGTCCGATTTCAGAATGATGCACGGCGGCACCTCCTTCGTGTCGCGCTCCTCCTTCACATCGACGATCAGCGCGCCCTGATCCTCATAGGCAAAGCCGCCCTGTTTCATGCGCGCCACCATCTCCGGTATGTACGTCCTCGCGTCCGATTCGCCCTTCCAGAGGTCAAACTCCACGTTCAGGTTCTGATAATTTTTCCTCAGATCCGTCACCGAGACATCCAGAATATGCTGCCACAGCGCGCGGTATCCGCGCACGCCGTCCTGCAGCTTTGCCGTCGCCTCGAGCGCCTCGTCCCGGTACGCCGCGTCCTCCTTCGACTTCGCGCTCGCGGTCGGATAGATCTCCTCGAGCTCCGAGATCGTGAAAGGCGCCTCTTTCGGGTATTCTCCCGTAAATTGCTCGTCAAAATAAGGCAGCTCCGGCTGGCGGTGCCGCACCTCCGTGATGATCAGCCCCATCTGCAGACCCCAGTCGCCGAGATGAACGTCCCCGATCACCTTATGCCCCATAAAGCGCGCGATGCGTTTCACGCTCTCCCCGATGATCGCCGAGCGCAGATGCCCGACGTGCAGCGGTTTCGCCACATTCGGTCCGCCGTAATCGAGCAGGATCGTCTCCGGCTCCCGCGTCTTCTCAACGGACAGGTTTCCGTCCGACTGCATCTCTCTCAGATAGTCCGCGAGGAATCCGCCGGACACCCGGATATTGATAAAGCCCGGATTGACGGCGTTCACCTCCGCGAAGATCCCGTTTCCCTGCAGTTTCTCCGCCACCTCCTGCGCGATCACGATCGGTGCCTTCTGATATGCCTTTTTCGCCGCCATCGCGCCGTTGCACTGATACTCGCACAGATCCGGGCGGTTCGAGATCCCCGTCTTCCCGTAAGACGCGTCGTAGCCGCACGCCTCAAACGCCGCCATGACCTGCGCGCTGATCAGATCCAGAATTTTTTTCATGCCCTGTCGCCACCTTTTCTCTAGAAACCAGCCAAGTTATCGGCTCCATACTGTTCAGACAGTATAGCACACCCGTTTCCGCCATTGCAACAGTTTTTTACCCGCCGATGCGCGCGTGCTCCCGGGATTCCTCACGAACCTCCGACGGCGTGACTTGGCGCTCTTTGCCGCGCGCGATCCCGAACAGCACAGCGGCAGCCGTCAGCAGCACCGGCAGCAGGATCTGCATATTGTAAGTGCGGTAGAAGGTGATCGCCGCGAACGCGTCGGCGAACCCGACCGCAAGCGCATACACGCTCACCAGAACGACCCACCAGCCGATGCGCGCCTCGCCCATGACACCCGTGAGCTTACCATACAGGCGCACCGGCATGCCGTCCGTACGCCTGTCCCTATGCAGCTGCGCTTTCTCAGGCATACCGTCCGCATGCCCGTCCCCGCGCAATCGCGCTCCCGCAAACATAATGCCCGTGAGCCTTCCATACAAACGCACCATGCCCTCCGTGCTCTCGTCTCCATGCAGCTGCGCCTTCTCAGGCATGCCGTCCGTGCGCTTTCCCTCATGCAGCTGCGCCTTCTCAGGCATGCCGTCCGTGCGCCCGTCTTCAAGCAGTCGCGCCTTCTCCGGCATATCGTCCGTATGCCTGTCCCCGCGCAGCCACGCCCTCTCAGGCATGCCCTTTTCCCGGCTCCGGTACAGCTCTGCGCACACGCCGTACAGATAATCATATGCGGTGCGCACGCAGCAGATACCCCCTGCCGCTACAAGTAAAAACGCGAACAGCAGGGACAGCGCCGGCACAAGCTCCCCTCGTCCCGGATCGATCCGGGGAAACACGGCGCTAAGCCGCTCGGAATACGCTGCGCCGTTCCGAAATAAACCGATCGGCGCTCTGGGAGCCGCGAACCAGACGAACCCCGCGCACAGGACGGACAGGACAAGCTCCAGATACCTGCCCCCGCGAACGCGGAACCTCTGTCCTTTTCTGAGATACACAAGCCCTGCCAGCAGCGGCAGCAGGACAAGCACAGCCGTCAAAGCCCCGCCAGCCAGATAAGCCCGGAGCAGTTCCGCGCAGAGCCGCGCGAAGACCGCCGTGTGCGCCAGAAGATACCAGAGGCTTATCACACCGAAGGCTGCCACCGCCGCTCTGCCAGACCGCCCCTCGACCATCTGAAAAACGTTTCGCGCCGGGGATTTCGGCTCCCCTTCTTCCACTTTTGCTTTCTCCGCCATTTCCACCCTTCCTTTCGCTCTGTCTTCCCGCGTTTCATCGCGGCAATGCCCAGCGTCCGATTACGCCGCTCTGCCGCCAGGCTCAAAACTAACGCAAAAAGGGATATCTCCCGATATCCCTTAGTATGGACACAGTCCCCTTATTTATTCTTACTCCCGCGCGCCCAGCATCTCGATGATATATTTTTTCTGGCACTCGATGTGCCGGACTGTCATCCTGACCGCCAGCTCCTCGTCCCGGTTCTCGAGCGCCCGCAGGATCTCGTCGTGCTCCTCCATCAGGTTCTTGTGAAAGCGCCGGTCCTTCAGGTACTCCATGCGGTAACGGTACATCTGCTCCCGCAGATTGTTGAGGATCTGCACCAGGCGGTTGTTCCCCGTCGCCGCGTAGATCGCCTCATGGAACTTCATGTCCGCCTGCGCGCATGCCGCGATGTCGTCGCCCTTCAGCGTCCGCTTGAACTCGTCGGCGAGCCGCCGGATCTCTGTGAGCTGCTCCTGCGTGATGCTCCGGCAGGCATGCTTGACCGCCAGCTCCTCGAGCGCCATGCGCACCTCCAGCACGTCCTCGAGATCCGAGACCGTGATCTCCGCGACGACCGCGCCCTTGCGGGGGATCATCAGCACCAGTCCCTCCAGCTCGAGCTTGCGGATCGCCTCGCGCACCGGCGTGCGGCTGACGCCGAGCCGCTGCGCCAGATGGATCTCCATCAGGCGTTCGCCCGGTTTCAGCTCCCCGCGCAGGATCGCCTGCCGCAGCGTCTGAAACACCACGTCCCTCAACGGAAGGTATTCGTTCATTTGCAGCTGAAATGTCTCTACCATAATATCCTCCTGCCGCATCGCTGCGGATTTATCCCCTTTTCCGATTGTGGAAGAACCTCGTGAGGAACACATTCCTCGCCAGATCTCCCCGGCTCAGCTCCTCGTAGGAATCGCGCGCCTTCGCCTCGTCGTCAAACAGCCCGAACACCGTAGGACCGCTCCCGCTCATCATCGCGCCCAGCGCCCCCGCGCGCATCATCTGCTCCTTGATCTCGGCGATCACCGGGCAGGCTGGTATCGTGACCGTCTCCAGCACGTTCCCCATGCGCTCTGCCATTTTGCGCGCGTCCCCGTCCCGGATCGCCTGTATCTGCGCGTCAATGTCCGGGTGGAACGCGAGCGCGTCCGCCTGCAGGTTGCCGTACACAAAGCCCGTCGACACATGGACCGGCGGCTTGGCGAGCACCACGTGCAGATCCGGCGCGTCCGGGAGCGCCGTGAGCCGCTCCCCGATGCCCTCCGCAAGCGCCGTCCCGCGCATCACGCAGTACGGGACGTCCGCCCCGATCTTCACCGCGCGCGCCATCAGCTCCTCGCGCGAAAGTCCCAGCGCAAACATACGGTTGACGCCTACCAGCACCGCCGCCGCGTCCGAGCTGCCGCCGGCGAGTCCTGCCGCCACCGGAATATGTTTCTCGAGCCCGATCCGCAGCCCGTCCCCGACGGAATATTCGTCCATCAAAAGCTTTGCCGCCCGGTAGACGAGATTGTCTTCGCCGACCGGCAGATAGCTCAGATTCGTCTGCACCGTGATACCGCCGGAATCCGTCCGCTCCAGCGTGATCCGATCGTACAGAAAGACGCTCTGCATGACCATTCGCAGCTCATGGTAGCCGTCCTCGCGTCTGCGCAGGACGTCGAGCCCCAGATTGATCTTCGCCATCGCCTTCAGTTTCAGCTCGTTCATCTTTTGCACTCCCATGCATTTTGTATACAATCTGTTCTTATTTTACCTGTTTTCTCCGGTCCTGTCAACAAGCCCGCACATTTTTCATCAAAATCAGGCAGTCTCCCTTTTTCAGGTTCTCCGACTCCAGACCGTTCATCTCCATGATCTGCGCCGGAGTCATATAATACAGCTTGGCGATGTCCCAGAGCGTCTCTTCGCCCTGCACGATGTAGCCGGTGATGCCCGGCACCGCCTCAAGGCGCTCCAGCTCATAGTCCTTCTCGCGGATCTCGTGTATGCACTGCTGCCTCCTGGGGCGGGCGACAAAGAGATCCAGCCCGACCGACGCCTTCACCTCGATCTCCTCGCTGTCCGCCATCGTCGCGGAGAGCTGATCCATGTCCGTCGTCAGCGTGTAGCGGCAGTCCGCGTCGATGCCAGGCACACGCGCCACATGCGAAAAGGGCACGGTCCCCTCGAGCACCGCGAAGGGCATCGCGTCGTCCGAGGAGATGTAGAGGATCGACACCGGGATCGCCCCCTCGATCCGGATCCCGTCCTCCTCGATCTGCGTCTTGTCGACCTTGACGCTCCCGCTGCAGCAGCAGATCTGCAGGATCCTCGGTTTCGCCCCCTGAATCTTGATCCTGCCCGCGCACCTGCACTTCGATTCATTTTTCATGACCAGGCTCTCATAGCTCTCCTCGCTCGTGACGAGCTCCAGATCCTTTTCCGGGGAATAGACGTCCTCCAGGATCTCCGCCTCCTCCGTCCCGTACAGGCGGATCTCAAGCTCCAGTACGCCCTCCAGATGGAACAGCCTCAGCTCCCCGTCGTTGTCCTCCCGCGCCGACAGCTCCGCCTGCGCGAGCGAGACGCCGATATCCGGGATCAACTCCGGCGTGCAGCCCGCGCAGCGAATCTCCCCCTCGAACGGGAGCATCTGCTCCATCCACTGCACCGTCTGCGCGTCATCCTCCGCGCGGTACAGCACGAACAAAAACAGGCTGCCCTGCGCGAACAGGCTGCCCTCCCGCAGCGAGATCCGGCAGTTGCGCAGCTGAATATTGTCCCAGAGCAGCTCCCGGATATTCGGCTTGTTGGAAGGCAGCAGGATCTCCTCCTTCAGCCGCAGGATATCCTTGTTCTGGACCTCGAGCTGCATCAGCTCCAGTTTCTGTCGGCGCTCGCACAGCTCGATCGGCGACTGGGTCTCCACCGCCGCCGACATGTCGTAGATCTCGTCGACCGAGGCGTCAAAGCTCAAAAGGCTCCGAATCGCAAGTTTCCGCGAATTGATCAGGGTGACGCTCAGGTCTTCTGTCTCGTGTCGGACGCGCACATTGTCCCCCGCCTCCAGACCGTCCATGCTGATCGACTCGTCGAAGGGCAGTTTCGTGTCCAGTCTGTGGATCTGCCGCTCCTTCGTGTCGTCCATGTAGAGCACGCTGACCTCCAGGCAGCCGTCCAGGAACAGCCGCCCCGCCTCCGCGCGCACATGTTCCAGCGTCACATGCTCCCGGCTCTGAATGATTATTTCCACATCCGGTCTCACATCCGGCACGTTCAGGTCCTCGTCCAGCGTGATCTGCGTGCCCGCGTGCTTTGCCTGTCTGCACATATGTATGTTTTTCATCAAAAGTTCCATTTTCCTGCCACCTTTCTGTTTTCCGTTTTCCCGGTCCGGGACCTGTTCCGAATCCCGGCGCGGTCACGTCATGCTAGCGGATCATGACCTCCTTGTCGCGCGCCTCGATCTTGACGACCAGGCAGGGGTAGGACGGATCCTTCGACAGCCCCTCCGTCTCCGTCGGACCGAGCAGACGCGTGTCAAACAAAATATGCTCCTCGTCCTCGGTACATTCCGCCACCGCGATGCTGTAGCCTCCCGTCTTCTGTTCGCCGTAGCCCCGGATCAGGTACAGATCCTCTCCGTCCAGATACGTCATCCGTATCTCCTTCTTCTTGTTCTCCTCAATGATCCCCGCCAGCTCCTCCGGGAGCTTTCCCGCCTCCACGACCGTGTAGTCGATCTCTTTCGCATTCGTGTCCCTGTTCCCGGACGACGCGCAGCCGACGGCAGCGACCGTCATCGTCAGGATCAGGAACGCCAGAATCCCGATTTTCTTCACGCAAAGCACCAGCTTATCGTTTTATACTATTGTTATTTGGAACCCGCCCAAAATATGCCTTGTCATTGCCCCATCAATCCGATATAATATTCGCGGAAACACCAAGCCGCGCAAAGAGGGCTTGGCACAAACACATCAGAAACGAGGCAAATACTATGAACAACGTACAGATCATGGAAGAGGCAAAAACCGCCGACACGAAAAAGCGCGAGCGGGTCTCCGGCGTCCTGGTGCACCCGACGTCCTTCCCCTCCCCCTACGGGATCGGGGATCTCGGTCCCGGCGCCTATGATTTTATCGACTTCCTCGCGGACACCGAGCAGCACCTGTGGCAGGTCCTGCCGCTCGGTCCGACCGGGTTCGGCGATTCCCCGTATCAGGGATTTTCCGCCTTTGCCGGACAGCCGCTGCTCATCAGCCCGGATAAGCTGATCGAGCTGAAACTGCTCTCCGAAGAAGATCTGGGCGAGATGCCCGACTGGGATCCGACGCGGGTGGACTACGGTCCCGCGATCGAGTACAAGACCTCCCTGCTCAAGAAGGCATGGCATGCCTTCTACCACACGCCGGACAAGACGCTCCTTGAGGAATTCGAGAAGTTCTGCGCGGACGAGAAGGACTGGCTGGACGACTATGCCCTGTTCATGGCGTGCAAGGATCACCACGAGGGGCACTGCTGGCTGGAGTGGGAGGACGAGATCCTCGACCCGGACGCGCGGACCAGGGCGCTCTGGCGCGAAAAGCTCGCGGACGGCATCCACTATTACTCTTTCATACAATTCATCTTCCAGAAACAATGGATCGAGCTGCGCGACTATGCGCATGAAAAAGACGTTGAGATCATCGGGGATATCCCGATCTTTGTGGCGCTCGACAGCGCCGACGTGTGGGGGAACAAAAAGCTGTTCCAGCTCGATTCGACCGGACATCCGACCAGCGTCGCCGGTGTGCCGCCGGACTATTTCAGCGCCACCGGGCAGCTCTGGGGCAACCCGCTCTACGACTGGGATTACCATGCAAAGACCTCCTATCAATGGTGGATCGCGCGCATCCGCCGCCAGCTCACGCTGACCGACTACCTGCGCATCGACCATTTCCGCGGATTCGAGGCATACTGGTCCGTCCCCGCCGACGAGGAGACCGCGATCAACGGCGCGTGGATCAAAGGTCCCGGCGAGGATCTGTTCGCGGCGATCGCCCGGGAGCTCGGCGACGACCTCCCGATCATCGCGGAAGACCTCGGCGTCATCACGCCGGAGGTGGAGCACCTGCGCGACAGCCTCGGGTTCCCGGGCATGAAGGTGCTGCAGTTCGGGTTCGGCGACATGGGCGACCACAACTACATACCGCATTTTTACACGACGACAAACTGTATCTGCTACACTGGGACGCACGACAACGACACGACGCTCGGCTGGTATCAGACGCAGACGGAGGACATCCGCGACCGCGTCCGCCGCTACGGGAACACGGACGGCAACTGCGTCAGCCTCGACTTTATCCGTTTCTGCATGGGCAGCATCGCGAAGTTCGCGATCTTCCCGATCCAGGATCTGCTGCAGCTCGGCACCGAGGCGCGCATGAACACGCCGGGCGTCGCGATGGCGAACTGGGCGTTCCGCTACCGCGCGGAGGATCTCACCGAATGGCGCCGGGAATGGCTGCTGAAGACGACGCAGCTCTTCGCAAGATAAGAAAGGACTCCGCTATGATACGTTTTATCCTGATCGTGATTTTCGTCGTCTCCTTCCTGATCCTGTCCATTCCGGTCTTCCTGATCGAATGGATCCTCGGGAAATTCCGCCCCGACTGGCGCGACAAAAGTTCCCTGCGCATCGTGCAGGGAGCCTTCAAGTGTGTGATCCGGCTCTCGGGGGTAAAGCTGACCGTCATCGGCGAGGAGCGCGTCCCGCGGGATACCGCCGTGCTCTACATCGGCAACCACCGCAGCTATTTCGATATCGTGCTGACCTACGCGCGCTGCCCGGGCCTTACCGGCTACGTCGCGAAGAAGGAGATGCTGAAGATCCCGCTGCTCTCGCGCTGGATGAAATTTCTCTACTGCCTGTTTCTCGACCGCTCCGACGTCCGGGAAGGCTTGAAGACCATCCTCGCGGCGATCGAGCAGGTCAAGCGCGGCATCTCGGTCATGATCTTCCCGGAAGGCACGCGGGGCGAGTCCGCGAACGAGCTTGAACTGCTGCCGTTCCACGAGGGATCCTTCAAGATCGCGACCAAGAGCGGCTGTCCGATCGTCCCGGTCGCCATCCACAATTCCTCCGCGCTCTTCGAGGACCATCTGCCGCGCGTGAAAGCCGTGCCGGTCACGATCGAGTACTGCGCGCCGATCTACCCGCGGGAGCTCCCGAAGGAGAAACAGAAATTCCTCGGCAGCTACGTGCAGGAGATCATTCTCACATCACTGAAAAAAAACAGCGGTTGCCCGGATTGACACGGACAGCCGCTTTCTCTTCTCTTCGATTTTATCTGTTTTCAGTCTGCCCTGCCTTTCCGCTCGCTCGCCTCCAAATACATCCACAGATACAGGAGCAGAATCCCCAGCGCCAGCGCGCCGAACAGCCCGCGCGCGGTCCGCACGGGACACCATGTCCCCCTGCGCTCCCGGTAGATCTGCAGGAACAGATCGCTCCTGTGCGTCTCCCCGTTGACGGTCAGGGTACCGTCGTACATATCGAGGTAACGGTTCGACCTGCAGCGGAAAAACATCTGTCCCTGGCACGACGCGCTCTTTTCGAGCGCGATCACATATTTCTCCCTGCCGTCCGGGACGATCTCTCCCGTCTCTATCGTCAGATAATTGTTCTCCTTGAGCTCCTGCGCCCCGATCGTCCGCTCAAACACCGGCTGCCCGCTCCCGTCCCGGATCGTCAGCAGGGCGCTGTCCCCCGCCTCGACCGCCGCCGCGTCCGCGTCGCCTGAGATCACAACGCGGTTAAACGGCTTGGAGATGTAGACCTCCTGCGTCAGCTCCAATTCTTTCGCGTCCGGGACAAGATCGCTCATGGACGACTTCTTTTTGCTGTTCAAAGTCCAATCGCGCAGGACCACGTTCGAGCGCGCGACGTCGCGATATACCAGGGCACAGATCCCCAGCGCACACAGCAGGCTGACCGCCGCCGCGCAGCGCCCCAGGACGCGCGCCTTCTCCCGGCGAACCGGCGCGTGCTGCGCAAGGACGTCCGCCCCGTGCGAGGCGACCGGCAGCATAAGGTAGATAAACGGCAGACTGTAGGTGGACTTGACCTCCCA
This sequence comes from uncultured Lachnospiraceae bacterium, assembly GCA_947628045.1. Lineage (GTDB taxonomy): Bacteria > Bacillota > Clostridia > Lachnospirales > Lachnospiraceae > Choladousia. The sequence goes on from CANQYP010000021.1 coordinate 15,339, forward strand.
GAAACAGTAGAACAGAATGCCGCCGAAGAGCGACAGCAGAAACACGAACTGCGCCGGATCGATCTCCCGCCTCCGCAGGAGATCCCAGATCGCCGCCAGCATCAGGAAAAGCGTCGCAATGCGGAACCCGTAGCCGTACGTCCGGAACAGGTCGGACTGACTGCCGACCAGCCAGGAGTAGAGCCCGGTCATCCGATTGTCCTGCGAGACCTTCTTCAGGAGATCTCCGCCGTCCCCATAGCTCCACACCGCGAGGAGCTTTTCGTGCAGGAACGCGGCAAGCTCCGCCGCCGTGTACTGTCTGTAATTCTCGATCGTCTTTTTCAGATCCGCCTTCGACCGCTCCTGCACCGTGTCAAACTGCATGGTGTAGCTGACGTCCTGCTTGTTGTGTTTCCCGGTGCCGTGGGACGCCATCATGAGCCAGTGCGTGAGCGGGAAATTTTCCTCGGTGACCCCCGAGAAATGCAGCTCGTTCACCGCGCCAACCGCCTTGAAGAGAACGAGCGCGACCACCGCGCAGAGCACGGCGCAGCGGAGCGCGCAGAACATCTTCTCCCGCCCGCGCAGCCCCCGCAGAAACGCGCAGACCGCGAGCGCTATGACCGGAATGACCGAGACCGGACGGATATAGTAGCCCGCGACCGCCGCGATCGCCGTCAGGACGCAGAAGATCCCCCGGCTGCGGGCGCTTTTTGCGCGATAGACGCGCAGCCCGAAATAGAGCCCCGCCGTCAGGAACGGAATGCTCAGCACGTTGGTGTAGACCCAGAGCATCAGCAGGTAGTACAGAGGGTTCAGCACACAGAGCGCCAGGATCTTTGCGCCCTTTTTCAGCCCGCCGAGCAGGACGCCCGTCAGATACAGGAACACGGCGGATACCATCAGCGCCGCGCACGACAGCAGCGTCAGCGGCGCGTTCATGTCCGAAATGCCCAGGAGCAGACAAAGCTTGAAATAGCAGCGGAGCACCACCGTGAGGAAATAGTTGTTCGCGTATTTCCCGAAATATTCCCCGTGCAGGGACGACAAGGTCAGCGGCACCTTCCCGGTCTTCGCAAAGTAGAGCGCCGTGTCCTGCACCAGCAGGGCGTCCGTGTACGGAGACACGCGGAAGTGGAAAAAAACGACCAGGAAGATCCCCGTCATCACACCGAACATGACGGCGGACGCGGCGATGAGCTGTCCGTGGCTGAATCGATCCAGCGCCCGGTACAGCAGCACGACGAAGAGGCAGCAAAGCCCCGCGGCCAGCAGCGGGAAAAACAGACGCAGCGCCGGTGAGAGCACCTGCGCAAACACCCTCTCCTGCGCGCCCTGCACCGTCCCTATGCCGATGATCAGGCAGAGCATGAGCATGAGCGCCAGGACCACCTGATAGACCAATCTGCCAAACTTTTTTCCCATTCCGTCTACTCCTCTCTTCCCGGTAGGCAGACCCGCCGTCACAGACCGAATTCCGCCATCGACTCGTAAAAATAGTCCCCCGGGTCGTCGCTGGAGAGCACCTCGGCAAGCAGCTCGCTGAACGCCTCCCCGCCCGCTGTGTTCATATGCTCCTCGTCCCGGAATTTGTCGTCCGCGAATTCCGTCAGGCGGTTCTTGTAGAGCTGGAAATTCAAAAATCCGACTCCCAGCTCATCCGTGAACTCGCGCAGACACACGTTGAGATTGTCGAGGTCCCCCGCGCCGCTTAGGTTCTCCTGCGGCTGCGGCAGCAGCAGGATCGTGTACTCGATCCCGTTCTTTTTGCAGAATTCAGCGGATTTCCTGAGATAGGACAGCTCTTCCTCATCCGCCTGCGAAAGCCCCAGCGCGCCGTCCCAGTAATTGTAATCCACGTTGCGCTCCTGCGCGTTCTCTCCCTGGTAGACCTTGTCCCCGCCGATGCGGAACCCCCGTCCCTTATAATTCCCCATACTCGGATTTTTCTCTGTCTTGCGCCGGATGTTGTTCCGCACTGATTTCCAGCTGGTGTAGGTCTTCACCCGCGTGGAGTACGCCAGCAGCGACAGCAGCGTGCTCTCGTCGCGCAGCGCCGCAAGGTAGGCGAGCCGCCCCCGCAGCGTGCACATCTGCTTGTACGGCGACAGATAGTTTCTCTGCCCCCGCCCCTTTTTCAGCGTGGGGATCGTCAGGATCTGGTACACCCGGCGGATCTCATTGTTCACCGCCGCGTCCCGGATCAGGTAATAGCTGCCGAACACCGGCTGACTGGACGCCGCCAGGTTGAAACTGCTCGTCCCCAGCCTTTCGTCCAGAATAAACGGATCGATCGCGTTGAAGGCGACCGACGGACCGCAGTACAGCGTATCCAGCGTCCCGTTCAGCGTCTTGCGGTCCCGCTGCGACAGCGTGAGCGTGGAGATCGTGCCCCAGTCCTCATAGCAGAGCTGAATCGCGCTCTCCAGCACGAGCACGAACGCGAGCACCACGCAGATCCGGCTGATTACTTTCCAGGCATTCTTAATATTGCGCATATGCAAATCCTCCTGCCATAGAAATGTGGAACTGACCCATGCACAGGATCGCCGCCACGAGGAACAGATAGCACGCCCAGCGCAGCAGCAGCGGTTTCCCGGCGAGCAGCTCCCGGACCGAGCGCCGCTCCTGGATCAGGTCGACGATCCCCCAGAGGAGCAGCGCCGCCGCCAGGAAGACCGCGTCTCCCTTCGAGACCCCCGGCAGCAGCTCGCCCAGCCCGGACGGGAGCCGGAAATTCGTGAACAGCGTCCGGACAAACCGGACCATGTCCGCCGTGCTCGACGGACCCGGGAATACCTTCAGCAGACATACGATCAGGAACGTGCGCGCCGCGGAAAACGCATTCCACCAGCGGCTTTCCTCACGGATATGAAAGAACCGTTTGGCATTCGCGAACCACGGCTCGCAGACCATCGCGCCCATGATGATGACGCCGTTGGCAATGCCCCAGAGGATATACCGCCAGCCGGGCTCATGCCAGAACCCGGTCGCGAACCAGACAAAAAACAGGGCGAACAGGGACGGAAAGAGCTTGCCGATGCGCACGCCGAACCATTTCCGTCCGCGCTTGCCGAAACGCACCGCCGGCTTGGAGAGCGCCAGCGGATAGAACACGAAATCGCGGAACCAGGAGCTCAGCGAGATGTGCCACCTCCGCCAGTATTCCGCAAGGGATTTCGAGAGAAACGGCTGTTTGAAGTTCTCCATGATGTGAATGCCGAACAGCTCGGACGCGCCCGCGACAATGTCCATGTACCCGGAGAAATCCGCGTACATCCAGACCGTCATATAGACACAGCCCAGCAGACAGGTCAGGCTGCCGTACTGCGCGTACCCCTGAAAGATTGCCTGCACCACCGGCTGCATCCGGTCCGCGATCACAAATTTCTTGAAAAACCCCCACAGCATCCGCTGACAGCCGTAAGAGAAATTCTGATACTCGAACCGGTGCCCCTCGTACAGCTGCTCTTCCATCGGCTTGTATCGGTTCATCGGCCCCTGTGTCATCTGCGGGAAATACGCGAGGAACAAAAGCAGCTTTGCGTAGTTCCGCTGCGCATGGACGCGGCTCTTGTACACGTCGAGCAGGTAGCCGTACGCGATCAGGGTATAATAAGAGATCCCGAGCGGGACCAGAAACTGCGGGATCGGAAACGCGATCCCGAAACGCCCGAGCAGCGAATTGCCCGCCGCCGCGAAAAAGCTGCTGTATTTCAGCAGGAGCAGCAGCCCGAAACTCGGCACCGCCGCGCACGCCAGCACCCACCTCTTCGCCGCCTTGCTCTTCTGCCGCTCGTTCATCCGCTCCAGGACAAGCCCGGCGATCCAGGTGCAGACGCTCGTCACCAGCATATACGCCGGAGACGCGGCGCTCACCAGGGCATAGAACAGCAGACTGGCGGCCAGCAGCACGACCCAGCGGAACCTGAGCGGGCAGACGATATAATGCACGAGAAAAAGCCCCGTCAGAAACAGCAGAAAGAAAAGCGAGTTCACTGTCATAGAATAAAATGCCTCCCGAACTTACGCAGCAATCGAATCCAAATATGAAGACATTTTATATGAAAATACCGGACAAGTCAACTGCTTTGACCTGCCCGGTATCTGAAAGTCAGAGATCATTTTATGCTTCTTCTGGTGACTCGGCAGCCGCCTTCTCGTACTCGTCGAGAATGATCTGCTGGATCTTCTCCCTCGTCTCCGAGTTGATCGGATGAGCGATATCTCTGTATTCCCCATCCGCAGCCTTGCGGCTCGGCATTGCTATGAAAAGCCCTTTCTCTCCCTCAATCACCTTGATGTCATGCACTACGAATTCGTCGTCAAGTGTTATGGAAACGACGGCTTTCATCTTTCCGTCCTTTGCCACTTTTCTAACTCTTACATCAGTTATCACCATAATATTTACCCCCATGGTCTCCTAAGATTTTCTTTTGACAACATCATTCGGAAGCAATTCGGGGGGCTATACCCCGTATATTATGTCTTACAGGACGTAGCGTTCGTTTGACTCGACCACAATCTTAATCCCATCCTCACCGGTGTAACGCGAATTTGCCCGAATCGTATCGCGGCTCTCTACAATGCAGTTTTCAAGGTAGACGTTATCGCCGAGATACACATCATTTAATACAATTGAGTTCTTGATGACACACCCCTCTCCCACGAATACTTTCTTGAAGATCACAGAATTCTCCACATATCCGTTGATGATGGAGCCGTTTGCGACCAGGCTGTTCTTCACCACGCTGCCCGGGTTGTATTTCGCCGGCGGATTGTCATCAACCTTGGAATGTACGTCCGGATACTCCCGGAAGAAGTAATCCCGCACTTCCTTCTTGAGGAAGTCCATGTTCGTCTGGTAGTAGGATTCGACCGAGGCGATGTTGCTCCAGTACTCCTTCATCTTGTATCCGAAGATCCGTTTCACATCCTTGTAGCGGATCAGCACATCCTTCACAAAATCATGTCTGCCTTCCTCCACCGACTTCTCGATCAGCTCGATCAGCTGGCGTCTGCGGATCACGTAGATGCCGCAGGAGACGGTGTGCGAGGCGGCTGCCATCGGTTTCTCGTCGAACTGGACGATCCGGCTCTCCTCATTCATCTGCAGGATGCCGAACCGCGTGACGTCCTCCGACGCCGGGACGTCCTTGCAGACGACCGTGATGTCCGCCTTCTTCGCGATGTGGTACTCGAGCACCTTCGCGTAGTCCAGCTTGTAGATGCCGTCGCCCGAGGCGATCACCACATACGGCTCATGGCACTCCTTGAGGAAGTCCAGGTTCTGATGGATCGCGTCGGCTGTGCCTCTGTACCAGAAATCATTGTCCGACGTCACCATCGGCGGGAATACGAAAAGTCCGCCCTGCTTTCTGCCGAAATCCCACCACTTGGAGGAGCTCAGGTGCTGGTTGAGCGAGCGGGAGTTGTACTGCGTCAGCACCGCAACCTTCTGGATATTGGAGTTCGACATGCTGCTCAGCGCGAAGTCGATGCTCCGGAAACTCCCTGCGATCGGCATCGCCGCGATCGCTCTCTTATTCGATAATTCCCGCATCCGAAAGCTGTTGCCCCCGGCAAGAATCATACCTACTGCTCTCATTGGACATCACCTGCCTTATCTAATGTTTCCCCGCTTTCCAGGACTCCATTCGGATAATCCTCCGGCACGGTAACGCCTGTGACAGCGGTATTCTTTCCTATTCTGACGCCGTCCGGGATCACCGCGTTCTCCCCGATGACCGCCAGGCCGAACGCATAGACGGACGGCTTGACCTTGTTCGGGAGCTCCTCGCCGATGCCGATCTGCGCATGCTGACCGATCACCGCGTTCTCCGCAATGATGCCCTTCTCCACGACCGCGCCTTCTTTGATCACCGCGTTCTGCATGATGATCGAGTCCCGCACGACCGCGCCCTTCTCCACGACCACGCCGCAGCCGATGATGGAGTTGTACACCTCTCCGTAGATCTCCGACCCGTCGCCGATCAGGCTCCGCTCGATCACAGAATCCGCGGACACAAACTGCGGCGGAAGGATATCGTTCGTCGTATAGATCTTCCAGAACTCCTCGTAGAGGTTGAACTCGGGAATGATGTCGATCAGCTCCATGTTCGCCTCCCAGTAGGAACCGAGTGTCCCGACGTCCTTCCAGTAGCCGTTGTACTCGTACGCGACGAGCGTCTCGCCCTTCTCATGGCAGTACGGGATGACGTGCTTGCCGAAGTCACAGTTGCTCTGCTCGGAGAGCGTGATCAGCGCCTCGCGCAGCGCCGGCCATGAGAAGATATAAATGCCCATCGAGGCAAGATTGCTCTTGGGCTCCTTCGGTTTCTCCTGGAACTCCGTGATCCTGCCGTCCTCGTCCGCGACCACGATGCCGAAACGGCTCGCCTCCTCCTGCGGAACCGGCATCACGGCGATGCTGACGTCCGCGTTGTGCGCCTTGTGGAAATCCAGCATTACTTCGTAATCCATCTTGTAGATATGGTCGCCGGAAAGGATCAGCACATAATCCGGGTTGTAGGATTCCATGTAAGCCAGGTTCTGGTAGATCGCGTTCGCCGTACCCGTGTACCACTCGGTCTTCCCGACCTTCTCATAGGGAGGGAGCACCGTCACGCCGCCTACGTTGCGGTCCAGATCCCACGGGATACCGATGCCGATGTGCGTGTTCAGCCGCAGCGGCTGGTACTGGGTCAGGACGCCGACCGTGTCAATGCCGGAATTGATGCAGTTGCTCAGCGGAAAGTCGATGATGCGGTACTTTCCTCCGAACGCGACCGCCGGTTTCGCCACCTTGGATGTGAGCACACCAAGACGGCTCCCCTGCCCGCCTGCCAAAAGCATGGCTATCATTTCTTTTTTTACCACCTGTTATCACCTCTTGCTGTATTAATTTCCATCATTATAGCACAGCTTTTCCAATTAGTGAACATTTTTTACAA
>CANQYP010000022.1 GCA_947628045.1 uncultured Lachnospiraceae bacterium
AAGCACGCGGCGATCCTGCGCCCGAAGTTCGAGGCGGTGCTCGACACGCTGGAGCAGGAGCTGGGCGGGCTGGAGATCGGCAGCTGGGTGAAACCGAAGGGCGGCTACTTCATCGCGTTTGACTCGCTGGAGGGCTGCGCGAAGAAGATCGTGGCAAAGTGCAAGGAGGCGGGCGTCGTCATGACCGGCGCGGGCGCGACCTTCCCCTACGGCAAGGATCCGAAGGACAGCAATATCCGCATCGCGCCGTCGTTCCCGGAGCTCGACGAACTGAAGACGGCGGCGGAGATCTTTGTCCTGAGCGTGAAACTCGTCAGCATCGAGAAACTGTTGGGGTGAATTTTTTCTTGCCCTCTTTTGGCGGACATGGTATGATAGCCGTGTAATGTGTTTTTTTACCATTTTGTGAAAGAGGAAGAGCAAAAAGGAGCGAATAATAAAATGAAACGGTGCATTATATGCGGGAATATGGATGAGGACAGCAGCACGGTATGCAGCATGTGCGGAAATCCATACATTGATATGAGCGAGCGCGCCGCCGACGTGGACGAGACGGAGGCGGACGCGGCAGAGCCCGGGGAGGCAGCGCCGGAGATGAGTGTGGAGCAGCCGGAGATGGACGCGGAACAGCCGGAGATGCCGAAGATGGGCATGCCGGAGCAGCCGAACGTGCCGGAGATGGGCATGCCGGGGCAGCCGGACGCGCCGGAGATGGACATGCCGGAGCAGCCGGACGCGCCGGAGGTGGACATGCCGGGGCAGCCGGAGATGCCGGAGATGGGCATGCCGGAGCAGCCGGGGGCACCGGAGATGGGCGCAGAGCAGCCGGTAGCGCCGGAGATGGGCATGCCGGGACAGCCGGACGCACCACATAGACCGGACGCGCAGAGACGGCAGGGCGCCGCGCCGGGGCAGCCTGCAGGCGGGAACCGCCCGCCGCGCAGGACGAGGAGCGGTCCGCAGATCTACGGGCAGGAGGAGCTGATGCACAGCAATCCTGAGCTGTTCGCGAACCAGGGAGCGATCCGCAGGGACGTTCCGCCGAGGTCGTCCGTGCAGCCGCAGGAGGGTGTGCGCCGCCCGGTAGGACCGGCTCCGACAGGAGCAGGACGTCCGGCAGGGCGTATGCCGGGGAACGCGCCTCGTTCGATGGTCCAGGCGCCGGGAGCAGGGAACCGTCCGGCAGCGCCGGATCACCTGTCGCCGCGCGTGATGGAGCTGGCGCGCAGAGCGCTGAAGTCGCCGCTTTTCTTTGTGATCGCTCTTCTGAATACCGCCTGTGTGGCGAGCTCGATCGCGGCGATCTTCTTAGGCGAGCTGAATTATTCGCAGATCGTCCGTCTGCTGAACGAGTCGAATCTTCCGAGTCAGACGACCGGATATGTGAACACGCTGACGACGCTGCTGCAGCAGCTGGATTCCGGAATGATCGTCCAGAACATTCTGCTGCACGTCCCGTCGATCCTGTTCTGCATCGGGCTGTGGCTGATCTTTTTCACGGCGCTCTCCGCGCGCGAGCGGATGTCCGGCGTCGGATTCGGGTTTGCGACGGCGGCGGTCATTATCCGCATGATCGTGGCGGGCGTGGTGATGCTTGTGACGCTGATCGTTATGGTGACGCTCGTGATCGCGGCATGGGTGTCCGGGGATACGCAGGTCATCATTATGACGATCGTCCTTCTGGTCCTTACGATCTTAGTCGTCATGATGGTCATCATGTACTACTTCTCGTACCTTGCGACGCTGCGCACCTGCAGACGGAATGCTGACAACGGCGAGAGCTACGGGCGGGCGTCCGCTTACCTGGCGGTGCTGCACATTCTGCTGGCGCTGCCCGCGATCATCGGAGTGCTTTCGGGTATTGTGAATATGGAGATCTCCGGGATCGTCGGTTCGTCCGCGCAGATCCTGTGGATGATTCTCTTCGCGGTGTGGATCTTCCTCTACAGAGGCAAGATGCGCGAGCTGGAGGGCTGAGGCTGACGGATATGCGGCTGCTGTTTTTCTTTCTTGACAGCAGCCGCTATTTTTGTTAGTATAGACGTGCAGTTTAGCGTGGTAGCGTGTTACCACGGAAAAGGAGGAGAATATTATGAAGAAAAGAATGGTATGTCTGGCGGCGGCTGTTGCGATGACGGTATCTATGGTATTCGGCACGGCGGCGATGGCAGACGAGAGAACGACGTTCACCGTCGGTTTTGACGCGGAGTACCCGCCGTACGGATATATGGACGATGACGGCGAGTACACGGGTTTCGATCTGGAGCTGGCTCAGGCGGTCGCCGATTACTACGGCTGGGAGCTGGTGAAGACCCCGATCGCATGGGATTCCAAGGACATGGAGCTCGAGTCGGGCGCGATCGACTGCATCTGGAGCGGATTCACGATCAACGGGCGCGAGGACGACTATGCGTGGTCCCTTCCGTACGTGAACAACAGCCAGGTGATCGTGGTGGCGGACGAGTCGGGCATCACGGATCTCGCGGGTCTTGAGGGCAAGATCGTGGCGGCGCAGGCGGCGTCCGCGGCGCTGGAGCTGCTGTCCGAGGGCGGAGATCAGGCGGATCTCGGCGCGACCTTCGGATCGATCCAGGAGTTCCCGGATTACAACACGGCGTTTACCGAGCTGCAGGCGGGCAGCGTGGACGCGGTCGCGATGGACATCGGCGTTGCAAAGGCGCAGATCAAGGATAAGGAAGGCTTTACGATTCTGGACGAGATGCTCAACGCGGAGCAGTACGGCATCGGTTTCGCGCTCGACAACGAGGAGCTGCGCGACCAGGTGAACGAGGCTCTGCTGTACCTGACCGACGACGGCACGGTCAGCGAGCTGGCGGAGAAGTATGAGTTGGCGGACATGGTATGCCTGGCGGATTCCGCGGACGAGGCGATGACCGAGGCGGACACCGAGCTGACCCCGGCGGAGACCGAGGCGTAAGGCGCGGACTTTCGGGCGAAAGAGTTTTAGAAAATTTTGTGAGGGCGTCTCAGGAACGGGATGCCCTCATTCAGCGTATGGCAGGACGCGGCGGCGCCTGTGGGAGGCAGATGCGCGGACAGAGGAGGAAATCATGAGTTTTTCGGTAATGCTGGAACAATTGAGCAGCGGTATGCTGAAATCGCTGGGGATCTTTGTGCTGACGCTGGTGTTTTCCCTGCCGCTCGGACTTCTGGTCTCGTTCGGGAGAATGTCGAAAAACCGGCTGCTGCAGGGGGTCACGAAGATCTACATCTCGATCATGCGCGGGACGCCGCTGATGCTCCAATTGCTGGTCGTGTATTTCGGACCGTACTACCTGTTCGGAATGCGCATCGGGGGCGTGTACCGTTTCCTGGCGATCATCATCGGATTTTCGATCAACTACGCGGCGTATTTCGCGGAGATCTACCGCTCGGGCATCGAGTCCATGCCGGTCGGGCAGTACGAGGCGGCGACCGTGCTCGGCTACAGCAAGGCGCAGTGTTTCGTCCGCATCATTTTCCCGCAGGTCGTGAAACGGATCCTGCCGTCGGTCACGAACGAGGTCATCACGCTGGTGAAGGACACGTCGCTGAGCTTTTCGCTCGCCTACGCGGAGATGTTCACGATCGCGAAACAGATCGCGGCGGCGCAGACGACGTTCATGCCGTTCGTGATCGCTGGCGTGTTCTACTATGTATTCAACCTCGTGGTCGCGGTCGCGATGGAGAAGATCGAGAAAAAGCTGAGCTATTATGATGCCTGAGTTCGGGCGGAAATGAGGAACGTATGAAACTGCTGGAAATGAACCATATACGCAAGGAATTTGACGGGTTGGAGGTCATTCGGGACATTTCCTTCTCGGTGGAGAAGGGCGAGGTCCTCTCGATCATCGGACCGTCCGGGTCGGGCAAGTCCACGCTGCTGCGCTGCGCGACGATGCTCGAGAAGATCGACGCGGGCGAGATCCTCTACATGGGAGAGCGCGCCGCCTACGTCGGGGAGGACGGGCGGCGGGTCTACCCGAAGGGCGAGGAGGCGAAGAAGATCCGCTCGTACTTCGGGCTGGTGTTCCAGAATTTCAACCTCTTCCCGCATTACTCTGTGATGAAGAACATCACGGACGCGCCGATCAAGATCCAGAAACGCGGCAAGGCGGAGGTGTACGAGGAGGCGCGGGAGCTCCTCGCGAAGATGGGGCTCTCGGACAAGGAGAACGCCTATCCCTGCCAGCTCTCCGGCGGACAGTGCCAGAGGGTGGCGATCGCCCGGGCGCTCGCGCTGAACCCGAAGATCCTCTTTTTCGACGAGCCGACCTCGGCGCTCGACCCGGAGCTGACCGGCGAGGTGCTCAAGGTGATCCGCTCGCTGGCGGAGCTGAAGATCACGATGGTGATCGTCACGCACGAGATGTCGTTCGCGCGCGACATATCCGACCGTGTCATCTTCATGGACAAGGGCGTCGTGGCGCTCGAGGGCAAGCCGGACGAGGTGTTCGGCGCGGACCACGCGCGGATCCGGGAATTCCTCGGGAAATTCAATCAGTAACTACGGGACAATAAAGCTGTAAGCCGGAAAAGTTCGTGCATGCCGAAATGCGCGAATTTTTTTGTCGAAAAAAGCCGATTCTCGGGGGGGCTGTGCGGCACGAAAAGGTTTGCGGATTTTTGCATAAATTTTGAATTGCAGCATTGTTGAAAGTTCACAAAATTTAATTTTTTTCAAATATAGGCATTGAATAATTTCACGGAAAGTCATAAATTATAAATTAGGAAACTATAGGAAATAATTGCCGAAAGTGCAACGCGATTATTTGCAGGGACGGCGCGCAGTAAAAGTGAGGGATTGCAATGAAAGTAAGGAAAAAATGGAACCGGTTGTTTGCTGTATTGCTTGTCGCTGTAATGATCTTTAACAGCCAGGCGACGGCGCTGCTGGCGATGGACGAGACAGGTACCGAGGTGATCACCGAGACAGCCGAAGGCAGCAATACGCAGACTGCTTTGGAAGGACTTGGGGCGGACGGAGAACAGACGCCAGCGCTGGAATCTGCGCCGCCGGCACCGGAGGAGGACGCGGCGAATCCCGGGACGACGCCGAAAGAGTCGAGCGTTGATCCTGCGTCGACATCGGAACCTGTACCTGCATCGGATCCAACACCTACGCAGAACTCAGCGCCAGCGCCGGAACCTGCACCTGAGCTGAATTCCGAATCTGCGCCGGATTCCACAATTGCGCCGGAATCTACACCCGCGCCAGATCTAGCACTTACATCGGATCCGGCACCTGCATCAGATTCAGCATCAGCGCCGGAAGGCACGCCGAGCGATGAAGGCATATCTGCGCCCGATCAGGTGCAAAGCGATGATTTGCAAGACGACCAGGGAATCGCGCCGGACGACGGTTCCATAAATGAAGGATCGAGCTCAGAAGAGAATATCGCGCCTGAGCAGAATGTGCAAAATGAGGATGTGCAATCTGAACCAGTGCAGGGTGAGGAAGAGAAGACCGGATCCGATGAGGATATGGAACTTTCGTCTGCGCAGAAATCAGAGTCTGAGCTGAACGCAGCCGAGGAGAAAGAGACGGAATCTGAGACGGGGACAGGATCTGAGATGGAATCCGAGTCTGAAGTCGACGTTGTGATGGCGGAGGAGACGGAACCGGCGCCAGTACCGGAGCTGGATCCCGCGAATGAGATATCGTATGATGCTGAAGTTGTTGCGCTGGGGCTTGATAATGAGATTTCCCCGTCGTCTTTGTCGCTGACATTGCCGGAGGGGTTGCCGTCATTAGAAGATGTTAAATGTGATAGATGTAGAGAAAAGTATCAAAAGTATATAGAGGCGGATGATGCTATATATTCTCCAGACGCACAGATTATTGATTCTGCAGGAAATATGGAATGGCATTATCTTGAATGTGCTGTAGATTGCGTCAAAGAAGGACAAACGATAGAGCTTTTTGCTAATTATGATTGGGGCATTATGGGAAATTTCAATTTCAATCTTCGTGGAAAGGATATTACACTGGATCTAAAAGAAGGAGGGTTAAGTTATGATTGCCTTCTTAAGGAAAATGTACCAACTATTACGGTAAAAGATACCGTAGGAGGTGGAAGTCTTACAATAGCGAACGGCACAATAGAAGGTAATAGTGCTAGTGAAAGTGAAGGATTAAGCGCTGGATGTATTCACGTTGAAAATGCAAACATTATTTTAGATGAGGTAACAATTTTAGGCGGCAAATATGAAGGGAGCGGTGGCAGCGCTATCTATCAGAATGGCGGCTCACTTACGATGAGAAATGTAGAAGGGTGGGGCGATGAGATATCCGGTTTTGGTGATACAGGAGCCTCATTTATGTATGTTGAAAATTGTAGTGTGTCTATAGAAGGAGGGACCTTTTCTGATCAAGGAGCATGGGGGTCAGAAGGTATTTCTGCGGCTTATTTTAGGAACTGTGAAAAAGTCATAATAAACGGTGTAGATTTTTCAGACAATGACAACGGAGATTTGGTATCAAATGAGAAAGATGGCATTTTGCGGTTTGATAACTGCTCAAATGTTTCGATTACTGATTCGATATTTGAGAATAATAACAGCGCCAGTGCAGTAATCAGCGTGTTAGGCGGTTCAAATGTGAGCTTATCTGGCAGTACTCTGTCCCAAAACCATTCCGGAAAGGGATCGGTCTATGTTGGGAAGGGAGGAACGATTACGATTGAAAGCACAACAATTAAAGAGGAAACGGTTTCCAGTGGGCTTTATGCCGCAAATGGCGGAAAAGCCACTATGGAGAGCGGAGCATTATATGGGAGTATTAGCGATGTTACGATTGAGGCAGGGGCAGCCGCAAAGATTCCTGCGGCGTCTGAGATGACACTTTCAGATGAGCTCAAGGCGGATTATAACTTATGGTTTTTGCAGGAGGATTCGGGAGAGAATAAAAGAATAAATGGAGAATTAAATTTTTTATCTGCGGATAAGCAGTATCGGTATAAAGCTGGGGCGATTAAAGTAGATGAGGCTTAGATTATAAGAGGCGAAGAAGAACCGATAATATACGAGACTTTTTTGGGAGCAGTAGAACAATACCAAGAAGGTGATATTATTCAGCTGTTGCCGGACGAAACAAATGTTGGATCAGAAGGCAGCAGGGTCATCAGGGTAAGGGAACCAATTACTTTGGAAAAATCCCTCACGATTGATTTGAATGGACAGAGACTGGAACTATCGAACAGTTCTATTACTCTCGATGAAGGGGTTGAACTTGTTGTAACAGGATCGGGGAAGTCAGGGTCGAAGATGACCGGAGGAGAGCTAAATTCTTCGACTGAACTGTATAAGACGATAGGTGTAGGAACTAAAAATATTAAAAATGCATTTCTTAAAATTATAGAGAATGCAGATGTAAACGGAGTGGAAAATTATGGAACTGTGGAATTGGAGACCAATGGACAGGTAAGCCAAATTGCACAGCTTTCCGGCAATTTTACACTTGACACTGTATTGAGGAATTCTTTAGAAGTTGTATTAGATTTTGGTAGATATGGGGGAAATGCTGCAAGATCAAGCTATGATAATCCTATATGGCTTACGACAGGAGAAAATTTTGCAATATCAGAAAACTCTGACGTTCAAATTAATTTCAGGCTCTGTTCAACGCAGGCTCTTTCCTGGGGTAAACTTCTCGTTGATCTTTGGCTGAAGGATGATAAGGCTGGTAATTTACTTTACTTGATCAAGGGAACAAAAGTAAATGAATTAGCGGAAATAACTTCTATATCAGATGTGTCTTCCGGAAAAACTGTGATAACTACGGAAGACAATGCTCTGATTTTGCTCAAAAATGAGGGAGTTGTATATGTTGGCGGTGACGCTGCAAATGATGACAATTCGGGATATTTCATAGACTCTCCTGTTGCGTCAATGGACAAAGCGGTTAGATTAGCAAAAAAGGCAGGGAAAAAGATTTATCTGGTTGGCACAGTTCATGTAACAGGAAACCAGATATGGGATATACCGGAAGGTTTTTCTTTTGAGTATGAGGATCAGGTCGGCAAGGGATCGCTCGCGATAGTGGAAGAAGGGGGGAGCCTCACTCTCCAGAACATTGAACTAAAAGGGAAAGGCAGTATTGTGTCTTCGAGTTATCCTCTTATTCAGGTGAAAAGAGGTGGAAAACTTTTTATAGAAGATGGCGCGGTGCTGAGCGGCAACTATTACAAGAACAAAAATGGCGGAGCTGTCTATAATGAGGGCGGCGACGTGGTTATGACCGGCGGAACAATTGAAAACTGCTTGGCATATAATGGCGGCGCTATCTATTGTGAAGGTGGTACTCTGGAAATAAAGGGAAATAGCGTTCTTACGAAAAATTATGCATGTGAGGCAGGCGGAGCAGTTATGCTTGCAAATGGAGCGCATATGACCTTGAGCGGTAATGCAGTGATTTCAAATAATATTGTCAGAGAAAATGGAATGGGCTATGGAGGCGGAATCGCAGTCGGAGGCTTATATGCGGAAACAGTAGAAACCTCTCCTACACTGACAATGACTGGCGGTACGGTTCAGGGAAATGGCGTATCGCAATATGGCGGTGGAATTTTCGTACAGTGTAATGCGAGAGCAGAGATATCAGGCGGAAATATTATAGGGAACGATGTCGACTCTGGTATGTACGGGGGAGGCGGAATCTACGTAAACGGCGGCAAGAATGGTGTGATGTATGGCGGAACTATGAGAGACAGTGGGGAATATGAGAATGGAGTCCTCAGATTAACAAATGCTGTCATAACAGGAAACAATGCAATTAACGGAGGGGGAGGCATTGCCGGTTGTCCGACGTCAAACGTAAGCGTTTTGCCGGCGGATGGCGCTATCGTTTATGGAAATACGACTAAAAATAAGAAAAACGATGATATCTATATCGCGACTGACCTTAGCGGATCATCTACAAATGGGATATTTGCAGATGTGTCTGTCTCGCAGTATATGTCCGATGGAACTCCTTATCATTGGAAGGACGAAAACGGAAAAGATGTATCAATGAAGGAATTGAATAAAGAAACAGTAAGTTATTTTTCCAGATTATTGCAAGAGAAGAAAACATATATTGATCTTCATACAGACGCAAGTCCAAAGGACACAAGCAAGGCTGCTGTTTATATTAAGGGCAATACATCTAAGACAATGGGCGGCGGTATCGGCACAAACGGCACGGTCATTATCGGAACGTCGTCGACAAACATTGACGTCACGGCTCAAAAGGTCTGGAGTGACAATGGAAATGAGGATAAGAGACCGACTCAAATCAGGGTCTGGCTGCTCCGCAAGCAGCAGGGCGCGGACGACAGCACATATGAGCGTATTGATGACGCTTACCTGGAACCGGACGCGGAAGGAAACTGGGGAACCGCTGTGTTTGAGGATCAGCCAGTGTCTTTGAATGGAGTATCTTACGAGTATAAGGTAGAGGAAGACACGATGGGGCTTGACCCGGCATATCAGGTCGCGGTGACGAAGGATGCCGGTGCCGAGAACAGTTGGACGATCATGAATACTTATAAGCGGGATCTGACCGGCACAGCGCAGGTGAGTGCGACGAAGTCGCTGGAAGGGCGTGTCCTTCGGGAGGGCGAGTTCCGGTTCAGCCTGACCCCGGTGAGCGCGGTTGACGCTGACGGGACGGCGATTACAGACCTGAACGCCGCGCAGACGGTAGCGAATGCCGCGAACGGGGCGATCGCATTTAAGAATCTGAGCTACACACAGGCGGGGACGTACACGTACTCGCTGAAGGAGGAGAGCACGGACGAGGCTGGCGTGACGACGGACCCGGCGGTCTATACGGTAACGGTCGTCATGGCGGACGACGGCGTCAGCAACACGCTGCACCCGACAGTGACGTACAGCAGGGACGGTGCCGCGGTGGAGGCGGTGACGTTCGTGAACACTTATAGGGAGCCGACCGGCACGGCGCAGGTGGTCGCGACGAAGACGCTGACGGGGCGTGACCTCAAGGAAGGCGAGTTCCAGTTCAGCCTGACCCCGGTGAGCGCGGTTGACGCTGACGGGACGGCGATTACAGACCTGAACGCCGCGCAGACGGTAGCGAATGCCGCGAACGGGGCGATCGCATTTAAGAATCTGAGCTACACACAGGCGGGGACGTACACGTACTCGCTGAAGGAGGAGAGCACGGACGAGGCTGGCGTGACGACGGACCCGGCGGTCTATACGGTAACGGTCGTCATGGCGGACGACGGCGTCAGCAACACGCTGCACCCGACAGTGACGTACAGCAGGGACGGTGCCGCGGTGGAGGCGGTGACGTTCGTGAACACTTATAGGGAGCCGACCGGCACGGCGCAGGTGGTCGCGACGAAGACGCTGACGGGGCGTGACCTCAAGGAAGGCGAGTTCCAGTTCAGCCTGACCCCGGCGGGCGCGGTTGACGTGGACGGGACGGAGATCACGGACCCGAACGCGGCGCAGACAGTAGCGAATGCCGCGAACGGGACGATCACGTTTAAGAATCTGAGCTATACACAGGCGGGGACGTACACGTACACGCTGAAGGAAGAGGGCAAGGAAGAGCCCGGCGTGACGACGGACTCGGCGGTCTATACGGTGACGGTCGTTATGGCGGACGACGGGGTCGGTGACACGCTGCACCCGACGGTGACGTACAGCAAGGACGGGACCGTGGTGGAGACGGTGACGTTTGTGAACGCGTACCGTCCTGCGGACGGCAGCATAAGCCTCGGGGCGACGAAGGCGTTTGACCGGGCGCTGGCGGGCGGCGAGTTCCGCTTTGTGCTGCAGGAGGTGGACGCGAAGGGCGCGGCGCTGGCGGGCGGCGTGCACATGGAGGCAGCGAACGACGCGAAGGGCGCGGTGCAGTTCGACGCGATCGCGTACCACGAAGAGGGGACGCACCGTTACCAGGTAAGCGAGACCGCGGGCAGTGATCCGACGATACTCAGTTACGACGCAACGGTATATACCGTGACGGTTACTGTGAAGGATGTGGATGCGAAGCTTGTCGCGACGCCGGATCAGACGGCGGACAAAGTGGTCTTCACGAACAGCTCGACGCGGGTGAGAATCGACAAGCGGGATGCGGAGTCCGGCGCGAGCATCCCGGGCGCGGTGCTGCGGGTCGTGGAGAGGGACCCGGCGACGGGAGCCCTCGGCGCTGTGGTCGAGGAGTGGACGACGGACGGGACGCCGCATGAACTTCTCGGAAAATTGAGCAAGAACGGCTCCTATGAGCTGATCGAGGTGAGCGCGCCGGACGGCTACCTGCCGACAGGTCCGGTCGACTTCACAGTAAATGAGAATGGCGAGACCGTCGTGGGCGGGCAGGCGACAGACACTGTCGTGATGCTGGACACGAAGAACACGGTGAGCGTCCTGAAGGTAGATGAGCAGGGCGCAGCCTTGTCGGGCGCGCACCTCGTGATCGAGAACGCGGCGGGCGAGGCAGTGGACAGCTGGGTGTCAGACGGCGCGCCGCATGTGACGCGCGGCTTGGCGAGGGGGCATTATGCGCTGAGCGAGGTTGAGGCGCCGTCAGGCTACCATGTGGCGGAGGACGTGCCGTTCGACATCACCGGGGCGGAGACGCAGCCGGTGGAGGTGCAGATGTCGGACACGAAGATCCCGGAGAAGGACAAAGGCTTGCTCACGGTGACGAAACATCTCCATCTGGACGGGGTCAGCTGTGACATCGGGTTGCATGAGGCAGTGTTCTACGTGGCGCTGTTCTCTGACGAGGCGAAGACGCACCGGGTCAGCGACGTGAAGGCGATCACGATCAACGACAACTCGGTCGGCACGGCGACGTTCGAGAACCTGGGCAAGGGCATCTATTATTTGGGGGAGACCGACGAGAACGGGCTTTTGATGGTCTCCAAGATCGTGAACGACCAGGTGATCTACTACCCGGAGTATGACAAGAGCGCGAAGGTCGAGCTTGAGACCAGGAAGGACGAGAAGACCGCGGAGCTCACGAACGTGTATCTGGAGGTTCCGTCCGGGTTCTACCTTGCGGGGCGGCTGAACATCACGAAGAAGGTGCTGGTCGGCGGCGAGGAAGGCACGTCGGAGGACACGTTCTACGCGAGGGTGTTCTCGGATAAGGCGCTCACTGTCCCGGCGAGCGACGTCATCGCGCTGGAGATGAAGGGTGCGGGCGAGGCAAGCGCGACCGTGTACGACCTGCCGATCGGTGAGACGCTGGAGAGCAGCGCGACCTACTATGTGGCGGAGACGGACGAGAGCGGAACGCCGCTGGATCCGGACGAGGTGACGGGGTACGAGATCTCAATCGACAAGAAGAAGGTGGTGCTGAGCGCGGACAACTCGATCCAGGACGTCGTGATCACGAATGACTTTGTCGAGGAGGAGGAGACGGAGACGTCCGCGGAAGAGGGCGGAACAACCCCGGGCTCCGGCTCCACGGCGCCGAAGACGGGCGACGAGACGGATTACATGCGGTACCTGTGCTACATGCTGCTCTCGGCGGGGCTCTTCGGTGCGGTTGCCGGGCAGAGACGCAGGAAGGCAAGGCGCGTGAAGAAGTAAAGGGATACCGTCGCGCAAGGCGCGGGAAGGCTATTCGTGTAATTTAGTGTAAAAACTCGTGTAAAGATCGTTGATTTTTACACGAGTTTTTTTGAATTATTAACATTGTATATGGGGAACGAGCGGTTTTGCATTGAGGAAGACTAACGGTTTTTGAAAAGTAAGGATCTGTACTATTTTTGGAAGGAAATTTAATAGGAATTTTATTGTAAATACGAATGTTATCCGTTATAATTAAAATGTGGCAGAAGAAGTTGATATTGTTTCCTGCTCCAGGCGGAAAGGATCGAGGTGATAGGGTGTCCGATGATGTAAAAAAGATGCGAGAAGTCAGGGCAAAGCGTACAGCAAAAAACAGCGTATTTCTTGATCTGTTTCAGGATAAGAAGAATTTATTGGAATTGTATAAAGCATTACACCCGGAGGACATGGACGCGACGGAAGATATGTTGGACATTGTAACAATAGATAATGTTCTGACAGATAATCTATATAATGATTTGGGTATAATGGTGGGTAAGAGTAAACTGCTTTTACTTTTAGAGGCGCAATCGACATGGACGGTGAACATTCTTGTAAGAATTCTATTGTATTTAGCGCAGACATATCATGAATATTTTGAGCGAACGGAGCAAAGCTTATATAAAAGCAAAAAAGTTATAATGCCGAAACCAGAGCTGTATATTATCTATACGGGCAGCAAGGGAAGAAAGCCGGATGTTATATCATTGTCGAAAGAATTTTTTAATGGCGCGGATATTGATGTCGAGATTAAGGCTAAAGTTATATATGAGAGTGATAAGAATGATATTATCAACGAATATATC
The DNA here is from genome assembly GCA_947628045.1 of uncultured Lachnospiraceae bacterium. Lineage (GTDB taxonomy): Bacteria > Bacillota > Clostridia > Lachnospirales > Lachnospiraceae > Choladousia. The sequence goes on from CANQYP010000022.1 coordinate 13,380, forward strand.
GTTTTTTGTAAGGTTTTTAATGAACAGGTAAAAAGATGCGGAATGACGAAACAAGCGATTACAGAGACAATCCGTATTTGTAAGGACAGGAATATTTTGAAACAGTATTTGAGCAGCAAAGAAGTGGAGGTAGTGACGATTATGATGAGTTTGTTTAATGATGAGCAGATCATGAGAACTTATGCGAAAGATTTGGCAAAAGAAAAATTGATTGAACACGCAAAACATATGTTAAAAATAGGGAAATTGACGGTTGAAGAAATTCCGGAATGTTATCCGGAATTAACGTTGGATGACATAGAAGAAATTAAAAAAGAAGTTATGCAATTGGTATAGTTAGTATGCGAACGAGAAATATCGCGGTGATGATGAGATCGGCAAGCTGATGCACGATTTTTCCTGTACCAATCCCGATGATATGAATTACGATACGCTTGCGAAGAAGGCAAGGTATTTCAAACAGGACGAGGAAGGAGTGAAGTCGATGTCTAAGATACTGGAAGATATGAGGAACGAAACGAAGAAAGATGTTGCCAGGAGGCTTTTGAAGTTGGGGAAAATAAAGGTCGAAGAACTACGGGAGTGCTTTCCTGATTTGTCGGAGAGCGATGTGAAAGAGATTGAGGCGGAAGTTATGCAGTTGGTATAATTGATCTTACCAATCAAAATCTAATTTGGGAACAGCGGCAGAGCATATAGAAATGCCTCATCTATATGCTCTGTTTTTTGCCGGAAGGGGTGGGATCAGAAAAAAATTTGCAAACTTCAGGAAATGGGTGTATATTCGTGTATAGCAATGAGCCGCGCTAAACGGCGGCACACAAAGATGCGCATAAATAGACAGAAAGAAGGATTGTAATGACGAAAGTAGATATTATTTCAGGGTTTCTGGGAGCGGGCAAGACGACTTTGATCAAGAAACTGATTCAGGACGTGTTCGCGGGGCAGAAGATCGTGCTGATCGAGAATGAGTTCGGCGAGATCGGCATTGACGGCGGCTTTTTGAAGGACGCCGGGATCAATATCACGGAGATGAATTCCGGCTGTATCTGCTGCTCGCTGGTCGGTGACTTCGGCAAAGCGCTGAAGGAGGTCACGGAGAAATTCGCGCCGGACCGCATCATCATCGAGCCGTCCGGGGTCGGCAAGCTGTCGGACGTCCGCAAAGCGGTCGAGGACGCGGCGGACGAGGCGGGGCTGGTGCTGAATGCGCTGACGACCGTGGCGGACGCGTCGAAGATCAAGATGTATATGAAGAATTTCGGCGAGTTTTATAATAATCAGATCGAGAGCGCGGCGACGGTTATCCTGAGTCGTACACAGAAACTTTCCGAGGAGAAACAGCTCCAGGCGGCGGAGATGATCCGCGAGAAGAACCCGAAGGCGGTGATCGTCACGACGCCGTGGGATGAGCTGACCGGCGCGCAGATGCTGGGCGCGATGGAGGAGAACGACGTGCTGGCGCAGATGCTGCTTGAGGAGGAGCATGAGCACCATCATCATGACCACGAGCATCACCATGACCACGATGAAGAGTGCGGGTGCGGGCACCATCATGAGCACGATCACGATGAGCATGACCACGAGCATCATCACCACGACCACGATGAGGAGTGCGGTTGCGGGCATCACCACCATGACCATGACGGGCATCATCATCACCATCACGACGCGGACGAGGTGTTTACTTCCTGGGGGCGTGAGACGCCGAAGAAGTACGCGAGGGACGAGATCGAGAGGATTCTGAAGGCGCTGGACGAGTCGGAGAAGTATGGCGTTGTGCTGCGCGCGAAGGGTATGCTGCCGAGCCCGGAGGGCAAGTGGCTGCACTTTGATTTCGTGCCGGGCGAGCATGAGATCCGCGAGGGCGCGGCGGACTACACGGGCAGGCTGTGCGTGATTGGCTCGAAACTGGACGAACAGGCGCTTGCGGAGCTGTTCGGACTGTAAACTTCACGAAAGCAACGAGCCGTGCAAATACGATACCTTATGAAACAGCGTAGCTGTTTCCCCGCCCCGAAGGGGCATGAGTTACGGGGTGCCCTAGGGGTATGGAACACGAAACGCCTGCTTGCAGGTAGTTTCGTGAGACAGATTCTATTGTGGAAAAGAGTGAGTAGACATGGAGCGAATCCCAATTTATCTGATTACCGGTTTTCTGGAGAGCGGCAAGACGTCGTTTCTGCGCGACGTGCTCGCTGGGGGCGATTTTGACGACGGCAGGCGCGGCTTGCTGATCCTCTGCGAGGAAGGCGAGGAGGAGTACGACGAGAAGGCGCTGGCGAAGATGAACATTTCCATGATCTCCGTGGAGGAGGAAGGGGAGTTCAACGCGGAGTTTCTGAAGACCTGCGAAAAGCATTACCGCCCGAAACGTATTTTCATCGAGATGAACGGGATGTGGGATCCGAAGTGGCTGTTTGGTCCGCAGATGCCGTTCAGCATGGACGTCGCGCAGGTGATCACGATCATAGACGGGAGCACGTTCCCGACTTACCTGACGAATATGCGCAGTATTCTGAGCAACCTGTTCCTGAATACGGAGATGGCGCTGTTCAACCGCTGCACAGAGGATATGGATCTGCATTCATTCCGGCGCACGGTGCGAGGGCTGAATCCGCGGGCGATGGTTTATTTTGAGGACGATCAGGGCGAACCGATCGACCCGGGCATGGATCAGCCGCCGTACGACCTGAACGCCCCGGTGATTCAGGTCGATGATATCGACTATGGTCTGTGGTATCTGGACGTGTTTGAGTCGAAGGATCGTTACGAGAACAAGAAGGTGCGTTTCCGCGCCAAGGTGATGAAATCGCGGCAGTTCCCGGAAGGCGCGTTTGTGCCGGGGCGCAACGCGATGACCTGCTGTGCCGACGATATCCGTTTCGTGGGCTGTGTCTGCAAGGCGCCGTTCACCGGGCAGCTCAAATCCAGACAGTGGATCTACCTGACGGCGAAGGTGCGCTATGAGTATTCAAAGGAGTACGGCGAGGAGGGACCGGTGCTCTACGCGGAGGACTATGAGCTGACCGGACCGCCCGAGGAGGATCTGGTGTATTTTAATTAAGGAGACGGGCGGATATGAATGAAAGGAAACTGAACGATTATAATGAGGGGATACTGCGGAAAATGTATCTGATGCTGATCCCCATGACGATATTGAATGTCCTCCTTGCCTGTCAGGCGACGCTTGTGGACAGCTTTATCGTCAGCCGTCTGCTGGGCGCCCGCGCGATGGCGGCGCTGGGAATCGTGAGCCCGCTGATGAGCTTTTTCTGGGTCTTCATCAATGTGATCTCAAACGGGGCGACCGTTTTCTCCGGCAAGTGTCTGGGGCGGGGCGATATGGACCGGCTCAACGGGTCTTTCACTATGTGCCTGACGCTCCTGACGGCAGGGGGTCTGGCGCTTGGGATCCTGCTGGGGCTGTTCCACGGTCCGGTTGCCCGACTTCTCGGCGCGACGGAGGAGCTGGCGCCTATGGCGGAGGCTTACATACTGGGTCTCGCGATCAGCGCGGCGGGCATTGCCCTGTCCGGACCGCTCAATTCATTTCTGTTGTTCGACAACCAGAAGAAAATGACGTTCGTGTCCATGGGCATCATGGTGGTGATGAACGTGGTCTGCGATGTGCTGTTCGCAAAGGTGCTCGGAATGGGAATGTTCGGGCTGGGGCTTGCCTCCGGCGTAAGCTACTACTGCGCGGACATCTACAATCTGTCTTATTTCAGGAAGAAAAGTTCTCCGATCCATCTGGACCGAAAGCTGATCAATTGGAAAGACCTGCCGGAGATCGTCCGTGCCGGCTTGCCGGTGGCGTCCATGGAGCTGTGCCATTTTCTGCGGCCGGTGTTTTTCAACCGAATTCTGCTGCGCTTTGCGGGCGTTCTGGCGGTGGCTGCCTATGCGGCGGAGGGAACGCTGGCGTCCTTTTTCGGCTCTTTCTGCGGCGGCGTCGGCGGACTGACGCTCACAGTGGGCAGCGTGATCGCCGGGGAGGAGGATGGCGCGTCCCTGAACCGGTTCGCGAAGGTCGTGTACAAATACAGCCTGCTGATCTTTGTCGTGGTCTTCGCCCTGTTCTTCCTGTTTGCGGGAGTGCTGGTGCGTCCCTTCTGCGGCGGGGACAGCGAAGTGCTGGCGCTTGCCACCAAAGCATGCCGCTGTCTGGCGATCGGGCTGACGCTGAACGTGCTCGTCATGATCACCGTGCGGTTCTATCAGGCGCTGGGCTATGGGAAACTCGTGTCGGTGCTGAATGTGCTGGATTATTTTGTATTTCCGGTGGCGTGGGGCATGCTTCTGGCTCCGGGCATGGGAGCGGACGGCGCGTGGGCGGCGCTGATTTTGGCTGAGGCGTCCACGCTGGCGGTGATTTTGATTCTGCTGGCGATCCGGCTGAAAAGACCAAAGTTCACTTTGCAGGAGCTGATCCAGTTTGGACACAGCTTTGACGTGCCGGCGGCGGATCGTCTGGATACCACGCTCTACAGTATGGAGGACGTGATCGGCATCTCGCAGTTCGTGGAAGAATTCTGCAGGGATCATGGGCTGAACCGGCGCACGGCAATGCTCTCCGCGCTTGCCATAGAGGAGATGGCGGGCAACATCGTGGAGCACGGTTTTGCGGACGGCAAAAAACACGCGGTGGATATCCGCGCGCTCTGCCGCGGCAAAGAGATGATCATACGTCTGCGGGACGACTGCCGACCGTTTGACCCGAAACAGCAGCTGAGCGCGGGCAGTTCGGACGATCCGGGCAAGAATGTGGGCATTCGGATGATCGCCGCGCTGTCCAAGGATATGACTTATCAGAAACTGTTCAGCATGAACGTGACGACGATCGTTCTGGATACGGACGCCGCCGCGGGAAAATAACGACGCGGAAGAAAAAGGGGTCTGTGTCCGATGTGGAGCAGACTGTGTGAGAGGATAATCCGACGCTGCGCAGGGAATACTTTTCAGGAGAAAGAATTCTTTCTGAAAGGAGTGCGCGGCATGAGGATTGCGTTTTTTGGAACAAAGGATTACGACAGAATCTGGTTTGAACCTTTATCGAAAGGGGAAGGACCGGATTCTTTTGTCTGTGACATTGATTTTTTTGAGGCGAATCTCAAGCCGGAGACGGTGGTGTTGGCATCCGGTTACGACGCGGTGTGCGCGTTCGTGAATTCGGACTTAGGACGATCGGTGCTGGAAAAGCTGCGGGAGCTGGATGTTCGACTGGTATTGCTGCGCTGCGCCGGTTACAATAATGTGGATCTGGAGGCGGCGAAGGAGTGTGAGATCACGGTTCTGCGCGTGCCGGGCTACAGTCCGCAGGCGGTGGCGGAGCACGCGATGGGGCTGGCGCTGATGGCGGTGCGGCATCTGCACCGCGCCTACACGAAGGTGCGGATTAACGATTTCTCGCTGACCGGTTTGCTGGGGCGGAATTTTTATCAGGGGACGGCGGGGATCGTCGGCACCGGCAAGATCGGCAAGGCGATGGTGAATATCTGCCGGGGCTTTGGCATGGAGATCCTCGCGTACGATAAGTATCCGGATCCGGCGCTGGAGGGGATCGTCAGCTATGTCGAGCTGGAGGAGCTGCTGCGCCGGTCAGATCTCGTGTCGCTGCACTGCCCGCTGTTTCATGAGACTTATCACATGATCAACCGGGAGACGATCGCTCTGATGAAGGACACCGCGGTGCTCGTCAACACCTCGCGCGGCGGGCTGATCGACACGGAGGCGCTGCTGGAGGCGCTGCGCGCCAAAAAGTTCGCGGGCGTCGGGCTCGACGTGTACGAGCAGGAGACCGGCATGGTCTACGAGGATTTGTCGGACGACATCATCACGAACGAGACGGTGCCGCGGCTGTTGGCGTTTCCGAACGTCGTGATCACCTCGCACCAGGGATTTTTCACGCGCGAGGCGCTGCATGCGATCGCGGTGACGACGCTCGCGAACGCGCGGGCGTGGGAGCAGGGGCTGCCGCTGGAGAATGAGGTAAAGTAAAAGGGAAAAAAAGGTTGAAATGGAGCTGCCTGTTCATGACACGAATATGCCCGAGGGAATGTTTTTGTATGCGAAGTATTCTCGCGGGCATGTTTTTTGCGGGAAATTTGTGAATATCCTGTGGAAAGCTGATAATCTTCCTTGTCTTTTTACGGGAAAAAAGGTATGATATTCATGAAAGCGATGAGCCGCGCTGTTTTGGAATGAATTCATGATTTGACATTCAGCGGGGGAATTTTGAATATCAAAACGTACAACAAGAAGGATGCGTATTTCAGGAATAGCTGTGGTTCAATAGGAAGAAACATATGGAAAGGGAGCGCGTGAATATGGCGGCACGAAAGATCGTAGTGTACAGCTACCGGGATTTTGACGAGGCGGTTTATTTTGAGAAATTCGGAAAGGAATACGATACGGAGATCATCATCTGCCGGGAGGCGCCGGATGTGGAGAACGCGCATCTGGCGAAGGGCTGCGCGGGGGTGAGCGTGCTCACGACGGCGATCACCGAGGATATCATCAAGGTCTGGAAGGAGATGGGCGTAAAACACATCTCGACCCGGACGATCGGCTACGACCATGTGGACATCGAGGCGGCGAAACGCCACGGCATCACGGTGAGCAACGTCGCGTACTCGACCGGGAGCGTGGCGGATTACACGGTGATGCTGATCCTCATGGCGCTGCGCAAGATGAAGATGATCATGAAACGCGCGGACGGCATGGACTATTCGCTGAAGGACAGCATCGGGCGGCAGCTCGGGGATCTGACGGTCGGCGTCATCGGCACCGGGCGGATGGGGGAGCATGTGATCCGCAACTTAAGCGGGTTCGGCTGCCGGATCCTGGCGAACGACCTGTATGAGAAGGACAGTGTAAAGCAGTACGCGACCTATGTGGACCGGGATACGCTGTTTGCCGAAAGCGACGTCATCACATTCCATGTGCCCGCGGCGGACGGCACGCATCATATTGTCTGCAAAGAGACGCTTGCGAAGATGAAGGACGGCGTTGTGATCGTGAATACCTCGCGCGGCAGCGTGATCGACACGCCGGTCCTGATCGACGCGCTCGAGCAGGGGAAGGTCAGCGCGGCGGCGCTGGACGTGATCGAGAATGAGCTCGGGATCTTCTACGGGGATTACAAGTACAAGCTGATCGGGCACCGCGAGATGTCGATCCTCAAGGACATGCCGAACGTGCTGATGCTCCCGCATATGGCGTTCTACACGGAGAACGCGGTCAGCGACATGGTACATTATTCGATCGAGAGCATCGTGACGGAGGCGGAAGGCGGGAAGAGCCGGTTCCGGGTCGGATAGGGTTTACAGAAACTTGTTTCCGTTTATGTCATTTTTTTTACTATTCGTGTCATGGTTATTGACAAAACAAAAAAATCATGTTTACTGACGATAAAGTTTTATCTGCTTTTAAGGAAGATACATGCGGTCAGACCATCGCGAAAATTTATGCTATTATAGTAGGAGGAAGAAAAATGTCAGAAGAAAAGAAACAGGATGTTCTGGGTAAGGAGAAAGAGCTGGATATGGATGAACTGGACATGGTGACCGGCGGTTATAGCAGCTGCTTATGTCCGATCGGCGGTAACGGAGACGAGGACGATCTGTATGCACGGATGCATGCAAGAGAGGAAATGGAATGTTACTGTGGACTCGGCGGCGTAGCAAATTAAAAGCGGGCATCTATGCTGTCCCATCGCGTGAAAAAGTCCCCAGGCGGAGTACACCCGATAAGGTATATTCTTGAATTTTACAAAAGAATATATACCTTATCGGGTATATTTATTTGGAGAATATTGATAACTTTTTTAGGAAATACCCTTTCTTTTTGCGCAAGATATGGTACAATATAAAGTACAAAATTAAGGGAGATGATCTTATGGTGGCAGTTAATTATTCGACGATGAGAAACCATTTGAAGGATTACTGTGATAGAGCGACGGACGACGATGAGACGGTAATTGTGACCCGCAAGAATGAAAAAAATGTCGTTTTATTGAGTCTGGAAAAATATAATCAGATCATGAAGATGGCGAAAAATGCGGAATATCTTGCTATGCTTGATCGCGGTATAGCACAGCTTGCTGCGGGCAGGGGACAGCAACACGAGCTGATTGAGGTGGATAGCGATGAATAAGCTTTGGTCAGACAGGGCATGGGACGATTATCTTTACTGGCAGACACAGGATAAAAAGACATTGAAGAGGATTAATGAGCTTGTAAAAGACATTGAGCGGAACGGGGTTGCGCATGGAATAGGGAAACCGGAGCCGTTACGCTATCGGAAAGCATGGAGCCGGAGAATTGATAGGGAAAATCGGCTGATTTATGACGTTGATACAGCAGGAAATCTCTGGATTATCGCATGCCGGGGACATTATGAGGATTAAGAACGAACGCAGTATAAGGCACTTAAAGGGAAATAAATTTATAGAAAAAGCCCCGGGCGAAGACGCCGGGGACTTTTCTTCTGCAGCGGAGAGTGTGGGATTCGAACCCACGTGCCCAGTAAAGGACAACCGCATTTCGAGTGCGGCTCGTTATGACCACTTCGATAACTCTCCAA
>CANQYP010000023.1 GCA_947628045.1 uncultured Lachnospiraceae bacterium
CTGGAGATCACGGAGACGATGGTGCGCTCCGGGGCGGTGGACATCATCATTGTGGACTCGGTGGCGGCGCTCGTCCCGAAGGCGGAGATCGACGGGGACATGGGAGATTCCCACGTCGGACTGCAGGCGAGGCTGATGTCGCAGGCGCTGCGCAAGCTGACCGGCGTGATCAGCAAGTCGAATTGTAGCGTGGTGTTTATCAACCAGCTCCGCGAGAAGGTCGGCATCATGTTCGGCAATCCGGAGACGACGACCGGCGGACGTGCGCTGAAGTTCTATTCCTCGATCCGTCTGGACGTGCGCAGGATCGAATCGCTCAAGCAGAACGGAGAGGTGATCGGGAACCGGACGCGCGTCAAGGTAGTCAAGAACAAGATCGCGCCCCCGTTCAAGGAGGCGGAGTTTGATATCATGTTCGGCAAGGGGATTTCCAGAGCGGGCGATATCCTCGACCTTGCCGCGAACAACAACGTTGTGAACAAGAGCGGCGCCTGGTACGCCTATGAGGGCGAGAAGATCGGGCAGGGCAGAGAGAACGCAAAGCTGTATCTGCAGGAGCACCCGGAAGTAATGCAGGAGATCGAGCAGAAGGTGCGGGAGAAGTACGGGCTGACGCAGGAGGGCGAGGCTGCGGACGAGGCGGCGACAGAGCCAGACGCAGAGTAGGACAGCCTGGGACGAGACGATTGAGCCGGACGTAAGGAAAGAAGACAGCCGTAGACGGTGCTGTGCATGCCGGATACGGAGAAGGTGCTGGGGACAGCGCTGCGGTTTCGGCGTACAGAGGAGCATAGGGCGATGAATCTTGTGGACAGTGTGGAGTCTCTGGGCGGTGGTCGGTATCGGATCTCGCTGGAAAACGGGACGAGTTTTCCCCTCTATAAGAAAGAGCTGGATCAGTTCGAGATTCGTGAGGGCGAGGTTCTTGCCCCGGAGCATGAGGCGCAGATTTTCCGGGAGCTGCTGCCCAAGCGCGCCAGGCTTTGCGCGATGAATTATCTGCAGCGCATGGATCGGACGGAGCAGCAGCTCCGAAAAAAGCTGGAGACGCTGTTGTATCCGGAGGAGATCGCGGAACAGGCGGTTGCGTATGTGAAAAGTTATCACTACATAGACGACGTGCGTTACGCCGTGCATTACTTGGAGGGCAGGAAGGAGAGCAAAAGCTTGCGCAGACTGGAGCAGGAGCTGTATCAGAAGGGCGTGTCGCAGGAGGATTTTCAGGAGGCGCTGCAGCAGATCGACGCCCCGGACGAGGAACAGCAGATCCGGGAGCTGCTGGAGAAGAAACATTATCTGGCGGATCAGGCAGACCGCAGCGAGACAGAGCGCATGATCCGTTTTCTTCTGCGCAGAGGATATTCGCTGTCGGCGATACGCAGCGCGATGCGCGAGGACATGTGAAGGGACAGAAAACGAGGGCTAAGGAACAAGGCGAAAAAGAGAGGGTAGAGAATAGAGAATATAGGATAGTAACTAGAGACTAGGGACTGAGGAATTGAGAATAGGGAATTGAGAGCAAAGGATAAAGTGCGTGGGACTGCCGGAGGCAGCCCTTTTTTAACCGTTTTTTGCAGCATATACGTTTCTTTGCATTACACATTCTTTTCCGTTGTGCGTATTTTATGTAGTGCACATATTCTTTGTACTGTATGCATGTTGTATCACACACGATAAGAATATATAAACTGTAAAGTTTGCACATATAAACATGACAAAATATTGACTAAAGCTGATGTGATGAAATTGTGCGTTTTTAACAAGAATTAAGAAAAAAGAAGGAAAAATTGAATCGTCAATTGAAAAATTTTGCGATATATTATAATATATAAAGAAATAAACACCCCGAAACATTTGGCGAAATAACGGATAACAAAAAACGTTTTGGAGCGTAACAAATCCGTATGGAAACATATGGAACCGAGACAAGGAGGTAAAGAGTAATGAAGAAGAAGATGAGACGGCTGTCAGCTATTTTGCTCACGTTTGCGCTTGTCTTGCAGCAGGGCAATGTCCTCGGCACGTTTGCGGACGAGACTGAGCCGGTGACAGAGACGGCTACGACCGTGGCGGCGGGGACGGATGCGACCGAGCCGACGGAGCAGCCGACCGAAGTGGCTCCGGCGACGGAAACGGCCGAGCAGGAGACACAGGTTGGGGAGCCGGCTGCTGTAAATGCGGAGAACACGGAGCCGACAGAAGAGACGAAACCTACGGAGTCGGAATCCCCTGCGGCGGAACCGGAAACCGTGGTTTCTGAGTCGACGACGGAGACGAATACCGATACCGAAGTTCCGGAACCGGCGACGGAGAAGAGCTCTGAGAGTGAGAGCGCCGCAGAGTCGGAGACAGAGACGGAGAAGGTAACGGAGGCGGTGACGGAGACGGAGACAGAAACCGTGACGGAGAGCGAGACAGAAACCGCGGCGGAGAGCGAGACAGAGCTTGCGACCGAGACCGTAACTGAGACCGTGACCGAGGCTGTGACTGAGACCGAGGGCGAGACTCAGCTGGTGACGGAGAGCGAGACAGAGGCAGTCACGGAGAAGGAGACCGAGACGGAATCCGAAACAGAGACGGAAACCGAGGCGAAGGCAGAACTTGCCGCTGAGGTTACACAGGAAGTGTTCCAGAAGACAACGGAAGACGCTGTTGTTCCGATGGTGAAATACACAGTAAAGCTGACGAACAAGACCGCGCAGACCGACGCGAAACAGGTGGCGCTGAAGGTGGTTCTGGACGGCACGCTTTCTTATATGAAAGAAGAGGGCGAGACGGCGGAGCTGGTTTCCTTCGATACGTTGGGGGCGGCGCTTGCCGGGAATGCGTTTGAGGCGAACGAGCTGAACGACGAGCAGAAGGCTGCTTATGCGGACGGCAGCGTTGTGCTGTGGAAAGACCAGACGATCGCGGGCGGCACGGAGAAGACATTTGTATTCTTTGCGGAAGTGAAGGACGGCGAGACAGACGTTAACGCGCTGCGCAGCCTCTGGCTCGTGGACGGTGAGGCTGTCCGGGACGAGCAGATCAAATGGGTGAACGCGGAGCAGCTCGAGGTGAAGAAAGAACTGCCGAGCGAGTTTATCTTTGATAATGGCGAGATGACCGTGACGGCGACGCTGTCGGATCCGGCGATCCTTCCGGAGGGCGCGGAATTTGTGGTGACGGAAGAGGAATTGACAGAAGATGCTAAGGCATTGTTAGAAGAGACGCTTAGCGAAGAAGAGATTCTGGCTGGCTATGTCTACTATGATATGCATTTTGAGGTAGACGGTGTGGAAGTAGAGCCGCAGGGAGGCACAGTCTCTGTGTCTGTCCAGTATGCGGAGCCTCTGAAACTTTCCGATTCTGAGGAAGATTCCTCTGTGGAGACGGAAGGGCAGGACGGAGAGGCTTATAAAGTGCTCCATCTCACAGATGAGCAGACGGTCGAGGACGTGACGGACAATGTCAACACTTCGACAGAAGGCCGGGTAAATGAGATGGGCTTTACAACAGACAGCTTTTCTGGAATCGTGCTTATTAATACGAAACCGTTAGGCGCGAGTGCTGATGAAGTGACGCTTACTGTAAAGGCAAATGTTACAGGAAACGGAGCACCAACGGATTTAACAGGTGCGATCACTTTTATGCTGTATCAGAAACAGGGAAACGGAGTAAAGCCGGATACGATGCATCTTGAACCCTGTGGCAACACTGGAACTGCTACCTTTCATATACCGGCGAATATGAGTGGTTTTACTGAAAAGAAGGATCAGAATGACGGAAGTAAGGTTTATACCCTTTATCTGGAAGAAAGAGAGCAGGTTACGGTTGCCGGACTTCCTGCAGCAAAAAGGGTATATAAGATCGAGGTAACTACCCAAAATGACGGTATCACGTCTATTACGTGTGATGGTAGAGCAGAGGATTTGACGAAAGGGATTGAACTTTCTTTTGCGAATCCGTATAAGCCGGTTACGTTTGCGAGCGAGTATGGATATACGCTTGAGCATCTGCTGGGCGGTTACAATGTGATTTCAATTGGTGACGCGCATGTTGGCAACCACACCAATGGCGGCATACTGGTGGGTGGTAATTTTGAGAAGACAGGTACTGGCAATTATGCGCAGAATTCGCCTGTGTCATCTTATGTTGCTGGGAAAGTTGATACGTGGAATTCGTATGGAGGAGACAGTTCAGCTGAGAACACCACGCATCCGCTGTATGTGGGGGCATCAAAGAATAAGGTAACAGTCTCGTTTGAGAATGATTCATCATCGTCTTATCGGTACAAGCTGAATGAGAGGGATGGAAGCCCTAAAAACAGTGCGCATATTCTTGAGGCAAATTATTCGTATGCCGATTTTACTAAGATCAGTCAGGTGGCGACAACGACGCTGGATGTGTATCGGAAGAAAGCACAGCCAGCAGTCAAGAATGAGAGCGGAAAGATCGTTATCCAGGCTGGCTCGAACGTATTTATCAGTGCAGATCTTCTGAACGGGAATCCGAATATTGATATCGTAGGAACCTCTTCCAACAATACGATCATCACTGTGCAGGGAGATACGGCGGTGATTAGTCAGGAACTTATTGATGGTCAACAGCCAGCTACGGTAGAAAACTCTCAAAGCGGTACGAGTATTGTCTGGTATTTCCCGGAGGCTACGTCGGTAAGTCTTCCGACTCAGAACTGGATGGGGCATGTTGTCGCTCCGAAGGGGACGATCACACAGGGGAGCGGAAACTATTCAGGCACTCTTTTGGGACAGTCAATAAATATCGGTTCTGAGGGGCATTGCTATCCGTACAGAGGAACCGGATTTGAGACGGCGGCTGGTCTGGCGCTGAAGGTGACGAAGAAACTGTCCGGCAAGGAACTGGTCGGCGGAGAATTCTCCTTTAAGGTATATGATGAGAGCGGAAATCCGGTGAAGGTCGACAACAGTGAAGTTACCGGAACGAATGCGGCAGACGGCACGGTTACATTCGCGCCCGCATTCCGGTATACGCTGGAGGATATGAAGAAAGCTGGCAGTGCTGAGTATGAATCGACAAAGGCGTTCACGTACACGGTGAAAGAAGATATCCCGAAAGATGCCCGTGAAGTGGAGAAAGGTGTGTTTGTCAAGGACGGCATTACGTATGACAGCAGCGAAAAGAAAGTGACTGTGACTGTGACATACAATGCCGGAACGGGTACTTTGAGCGTAGAGCAGACGACAGTGCCGGATTCGGCGGAGGCAACATTCACGAATAAGTATACGTCAGACGCAGAAGTGACGTTAAGCGGCAGGAAGGTTTTGGAAAATGCAGGGCTGCAGGCAGGGACGTTTACATTTGGCGTATACGATGGAAACGGAAATCCGATAAAAGCTGTAGACGCAGACGGGAAACTCGTGGAAGTTACCGGAACGAACGCAGCGGACGGGACGATTCGTTTCACTCCTGCGTTGAAGTTCACGCTGGATGATATGAAGAAAGCCGGGAGCGAGGAGTATGAGTCGGAAAAAACGTTCACATACAAAGTAAAAGAAATCATTCCGGCAGATGCAGTGAAAGCGGGGAGCCTCTTTGTAAAGGATGGCATTGTATACGATAACACCGAGAAAGAAACCAAGGTGACGGTGACCTATGATGCCGAGGAAGGACTGATGAAGGCAGCGCTTGTTGCCGCAGAACCGACGTTTACCAATACGGCTGCCACAGGGACGCTTTCCTTGGAGGCTTTCAAGTCGATGAAGGATGCAAGGACAGCGCTTGGCACCTTTGAATTCGAGGTGAGAGATGCAGCGGGCAACCTTGTTGCGGAGGCAAAAAATGACAGCACAGGAAAGATTGTCTTTGCGAATATTGCCAAATTTACATTAGAGGATGTCGGCAAGACCTTCTCCTATAAGGTGAAGGAGAAGATTCCGCAGACACAGGATAATATCATTTACGACGGCGCAGAGTACACGGTGACGGTGGCGGTTGCGGATAAAGGCGACGGCACACTGGACGCAAAGGTGAGTTCGATCAGCAAAGACGGCGCTCCTGCAGAGTCTGTGCAGTTTGTGAATGATGTGACACATATGAGCATAAAGAAACTTGATGAAACAGGCGCTCCGCTGGCTGGCGCGAGGCTGGTAGTGAAGGATGCTGCGGGCAATGCGGTAGATACCTGGACGACAGACGGCAATGCGCATGACATTACCGGACTTGCCAGGGGCAAATATACCTTGAGTGAGATCGAGGCTCCGAGCGGGTATCAGGTATCTGCGGATATTCCGTTTGAGATTACGGGGCAGGAAACTTCCCTTGAATTGACGATGACCGACAAGAAGATCCCTGCATCGGATAATCGTTCGCTTACGGTGACGAAACACCTGCGCCTGGATGGCATCACCAGCGACCTTGGCGTGAGAGAGGCGACCTACTATGTGGCGCTGTTCTCCGACGAGGCAAAGACGCAGCGTGTCAGCAACGTGAAGAAGATCGAGTTCAAGAACCAGACGTCCAGCTCCGTGACCTTTGACAACCTTGCCAATAATACGACTTACTATGTCGGTGAGACGGATGAGAACGGTAACCTGCTTGTGTCCAAGAAGGTCAATGACAGGGTGATCTTCTATCCGGAGTACGATGGCAGCGCGGTGGTTGCGTTTGAGGGCAGGAAACTGTCCGCGACCTCAGAGTTCACGAACGTGTACGTGGAGCTGGAGCCGGGATTCTATCTGGCAGGTCAGCTGACGGTCACGAAGAAGGTGCTGATTGGCGGCGAGGAAGGGTTCACTGACGATACCTTCTACGCTAGGGTGTTCTCCAACGCGGCGCTTACCAAACCGGCGAGCGATGTGCTGACGCTTGCGATGAACGGCAACAGCACGACGAGCGTGACGGTGACGGATCTCCCGATCGGCGAGACGCTCGACAGCAGCGCGAAGTACTTCGTGGCGGAGACGGACGAGAACGGTACACCGCTCAACCCGGACGAGATCACTGAGTACGAGATCTCCATCGACAACAGCAAGGTCGTGCTGAGCGCGAACAACTCCGAGCAGGAAGTCGTCATCACGAACGACTTCGTCGAGGAGGAAGAGAGCGAGGTCGAGACCGAGGTAGACGAGAAGAAGACTGCGCCGAAGACCGGCGACGATACGGACTTCATGCGGTATCTGCTGCTGATGGCGTTCTCCTTCGGACTCTTCACGGTGGCTGTGGGACAGAAACGCTCGAAAAAACGTGAAGAGGAGTAATACAACAGAAAATGCGTAAGAAGACCGCTGCGGGCTTGTCCCGCGGCGGTCTTTTGCTCCGCACGATTCGGGCGCTGCAGGAATTTATCACAGTGATGTGCATTTTGCTTGACATAATTTCCAAAAGAGTATAAAATTGAAGTGTTGTTTACGAACAATGAAAACTAAATAAGGAGGTGCTCCTGTGCCTGGAACAGTGATGCTCATTATTGCTGTTGTAATCACACTGATCATTGCAGTTCCGATTTCTGCGCTTGTTGCGATCAACTACAGGAAGAAGGTAGTCGAGAGCAAGCTCGGCAGCGCCGAGGAGAAGGCAAGGCAGATCATCGATGACGCACTGAAGGTTGCAGAGACAAAGAAGCGTGAGGCACTTCTGGAAGCGAAGGAAGAATCTTTGAAGACCAAGAATGAGTTGGAAAAAGAGACGAGAGAGCGCAGATCAGAATTGCAGCGCCTGGAGAAACGCGTTTTGTCGAAGGAGGAAAGCGTCGACAAGAAGGCGGAGGCTCTGGAACGCAGGGAATCAGGTCTTACAGCAAAGGAAGAAGAGCTAAAGAAAAAGAACGCAGAAGCGGATAAGCTTCTCGGACAAAGAATCCAGGAACTCGAAAGAATCTCAGGACTTACCTCTGAACAAGCAAAAGAATATCTCTTAAAAACTGTTGAAGATGAAGTAAAGATCGATGTCGCCAAGCTCTACAAGGAGCTTGAGGGCAGAGCAAAAGAAGACGCGAGCAAAAAGGCAAAAGAGTACGTGGCTACAGCAATCCAGAAGTGTGCTGTGGATCACGTGGCAGAGACGACGATCTCTGTGGTACAGCTGCCGAATGACGAGATGAAGGGAAGGATCATCGGACGAGAAGGCCGCAACATACGGACTCTTGAGACGTTGACGGGTGTGGATCTGATCATCGATGATACGCCGGAAGCTGTCATTCTGTCAGGCTTTGATCCAATCAGAAGAGAAGTCGCGAGGATCGCGCTTGAGAAACTGATCGTGGACGGTCGAATCCATCCGGCCAGGATCGAAGAGATGGTGGAAAAAGCACAGAAAGAAGTAGAGGCAATCATTCGGGAGGAAGGCGAAAATGCCGCGCTGGAGGTTGGCGTGCATGGCATCCACCCGGAGTTGGTACGTTTGCTTGGACGCATGAAATTCAGGACAAGTTATGGTCAGAATGCGCTGAAACATTCGATCGAGGTGGCACAGCTTTCCGGGTTGCTTGCCGGCGAGATCGGAGTGGACGTCAGGATGGCGAAACGTGCCGGATTGCTGCATGATATCGGCAAATCCATCGACCATGAGATCGAAGGATCCCACATTCAGATCGGCGCGGATCTCTGTAGGAAGTACAAGGAGTCTGCGATCGTCGTGAATGCGGTGGAATCCCACCATGGCGATGTTGAGGCAGAATCACTGATCGCCTGTATCGTACAGGCTGCGGATACGATCTCGGCAGCCCGTCCGGGGGCAAGGCGTGAAACGCTCGAAACATATACAAACAGATTAAAACAGTTAGAAGATATTACAAACACCTTCAAGGGTGTAGAGAAATCTTTTGCGATTCAGGCAGGTAGAGAGATTCGGGTAATGGTAGTTCCGGATCAGGTGAATGATTCCGATATGGTGCTCCTGGCGAGAGATATTGCGAAGCAGATCGAGGCCGAGCTGGAGTATCCGGGTCAGATCAAGGTAAGTGTGATCCGAGAGAGCAGAGCAGTAGATTACGCGAAGTAAGCATGAGGGCTGGTGTCAGTGATGGCAGCAGCCCTTTTTGTCCCATTTGAAAAAATAAGAAGAAAATTAAGAATTCCTTTCGTGACAAATCAATGGAATGCGATTATACTTGAGTTACAAGAGAGACTGTGGCGGTATAACATGGCTGCTGTGAAAATGGAATGACTCTGAGGATGGAACAGAGCATATAAATCAGTCAGGATAGTAGATGAATTCATTAGGTGAATTAAGTTAAATGAATTTAAGAGGATAGATTGGAAGATGGCGTGATGAGGAAGAGGAAGGTTCGTACGATCGGGAAGAGGACAGCAGCCCGTATGGCTGCGGCTTTTTGTCTGTCTGTCTGCCTGTCCGGCTGCGTGGGAGGCATGCTGCAGGCGGAGGAGGCGTCCGGCTACTACGACGAGGCGGGGAACTGGATCGCGGAGGATTCCTATGCGGAGGCGGCAGGTCTGGAGAACACTGACGCATTGGCTGCCCTGACCGACGGGACGTCGCTGGATGAGGCGGCGGACGCAGCGGCGCAGGATTCCGCGCTGACGGGGACCTATTCCGTGGCGGAGGGCTGGTCGGTGGATTCCGCGGCGAGCACGGCGGAGAAGACGGTGTATAAGCAGGACGCGTATGTCGGCGTGGAGAACACTTCGACAATCAGCTGCAGTTATATGGACACGAATTACTCGGTGCTCGAGTACGAGCAGCTCCGCGACATGCTGACGAACAACCTGCTCTACAGCAATGTGAACGCGCAGATCAGCACGAGCGCGATCTACACGCAGACCAAGGACTATCTTTACATTGTGATCGTGGACGACTCCGCGCTGGAGTACAAGGATGTGTACCATTACGTCGTGGGTGATTACCGCTGTTTCTGCGTGGAGGTGCGCGAGTACCGCTCCGAGGCAGATCAGGCGGTCGCGGACGGCGTGAAGACCCCTCATGAGGTCGGACAGGCGACGGCGGAAGAGTTTACCTGGGATGCCTTATGATCCAAGAGATAGGCACAAACAGATACCACAACGAATATAAGAACACGACCCCGAAGGCGGACAGCATCGCGCTGGGCTATCGGGGCAGGGAGCTTTTGGTCAGAGAAGGACGAGAGCTCTCTTTTTTGCGCTATCGGGAGGCTGCGGAGCTTTTGATCCAGGAGAGTCTTGATGTGAAACCTTCGAATACAGGAATGATGCCCTCGCCAGTTTATCTGTTCTCGATTGATGAGACCGAGTATTTCTGGCTGCCGGGGCTGGCGTCGCTGGAGCTGTCCGGGAAGGCGGGGATTTCCTGGCGTTCGGTCGACAGCCTGCGTGCAGACTGTCCGCGCGAGATCGCGTTCGCGGGAGTGACTGGATATCAGCTTGCCTCCTGGTACGAGAGCCGACGGTTCTGCCCGCGCTGCGCTCACGCGATGGTGCACGATGGGAGAGAGCGTATGATGCGCTGCCCGGAGTGCGGGCTGATGGAGTATCCGAAGATATCTCCTGCCGTCATCGTGGCGGTCACGAACGGGGATCGGCTGCTGCTGACGCGCTACGCGGGGCGCTCCTACAAGAAATATGCCCTGATTGCGGGATTTGCCGAGATCGGGGAGACGATCGAGGAGACAGTCGCCCGGGAAGTGATGGAAGAGACCGGTCTTCGGGTGAAGAATCTTCGCTATTACAAGAGCCAGCCCTGGTCGTTCACCGGCACGCTGCTGATGGGATTTTTCGCAGAGCTGGACGGCTCAGATGAGATCACGCTCGACGAGTCCGAGCTCGCTGAGGCACTCTGGTGCCCGCGCGCCGAAATCCCCGAGGACGACGGCGTCAGCCTCACGCGGGAAATGATGCGCATGTTTCAGGAAGACGCTATACCTCCCGTATCCCGCTGATATCCGAGTCGATCATCATGGAATAGTTTGTGTAATACACGACGAACCCCGGTTTCGCGCCGTTCGGTTTCTTGACGTGTTTCTTTTCGACATAGTCGATCTCGACCTTTTCGGCGCCCCGGCTGCGCGAGTAGTAGGCGGCGAGCCGGGCTGCCTCTTCAAAAGTGCGGTCGGGGAGTTCTTTGCCGTTGGTCTTCACGATCACATGCGAGCCGGGCGCGCCCTTGGCGTGGAACCACCAGTCGCTGTTCCCCGCGATCTTAAACGTCAGTTCATCGTTCTGATAATTGTTTTTTCCCACATAGATGTCGAACCCGTCTGAGGAAATGTAATGAAACGGTCTGGAGGTGATCTTCACCTTTTTGCCGCTGTATTTGCGGCGGATATAGCCCGCGTCCATGAGCTCCTCGCGCACCTGCACGAGGTCGTCCTCCGAGAGCGCCATGTCCATGAAGGTGCAGATGGATTCGAGCTGCGCGATCTCCGCCTCCGTCTCCTGAATGTGCTCGGAGAGCGCCTCGTAGGTGCGTTTCAGCTTGTTGTATTTGTCGAAATATTTCTGCGCGTTCTCATGCGCGCTCAAGCTGCCGTCGAGCGGCACCGTCATCTTTTCGTTCGTATAATAATTCAGCGCCTCAAAGCTCTTCGCGCCGGGCGCTACATCATAGCCGTAGGTGTTGATGAGCTCCCCGTAGATCCGGTATTTCTCCCGCTTTTCCGTGTCCGCGAGCTGGCGGCTCTGCAGCTCGTATTTCTTGCGGCAGCGGTCGAGCGCGGTCGTCGCGATACGCCGCAGATCGGAAGATTTCTGCCGGATGCGCGTCACGGTGTTGCGCATCGCGAAATACTGTTCCAGCATCTCGGACGCGGAGTCGAACCGGGTCTGTTCCATGTCCGCGTACATCGTAAGCGGCACGGAAGAGAATTCTACCGGGGTGTTGCCGTGGTCGTAAATGATCGCCGGCTGAAATCTTTGCTCGCGCACGTCTTCCATGAGCAGCTCGAACTGACGGTACAGGTGGAGCTGTTCCAGCTCGCCGATCGAGTTCGCGCTCTGGGCGGATTCGAGCCCGGCGCGGTGGCAGAGCTCTTCCGCGATCACGGGGCTGATGCCGGTATAGGAATTGTAGAGCGCCTTCGCAAGAGGCATCGGTTTCGGGAAGACGGCGGCGCGGAATTCCTCTTCGGACGTCGCGAGCGGATCGCATTTCTCCTGCGTCACGGCGATGAAATAGCTGCGCCCCGGTAGCACCTCGCGCACCGAGCTGGTCTGCGCGGATACGTGCTTGATGCTGTCGACGATCATGCCCTTGTCGTCGCAGAAGATGAGGTTGCTGTGTTTGCCCATCAGCTCCAGGATCAGGTCCTTGCGGCAGAGGTCGCCCATCTCATTGTAGTGTTCGATCTCAAAATGAATGATGCGCTCGAGCCCCGGCTGCCAGATCCGCACGAGCTTGCCGTTTCCGATGTG
Source organism: uncultured Lachnospiraceae bacterium (assembly GCA_947628045.1). GTDB lineage: Bacteria > Bacillota > Clostridia > Lachnospirales > Lachnospiraceae > Choladousia. The sequence goes on from CANQYP010000023.1 coordinate 12,306, forward strand.
CTTGCGCAGCAGCATGCAGAAATTCGGCGCGGTCAGGGGCGACGGCTTGTTCGCGGAGGTCAGGTAGATCAGCGGAAGGCTTGCCCCTGCGGAGAGCAGAAGGCGCTGCTGACCGTTGTTCCCCTTCAGAGTGAAGAGTAGCTCGTCCGCCTCCGGCTGCGCGATCTTGTTGATGCGCGCCCCCAGCAGCGTGGTATTCAGTTCAGCGACGATGTTTGCGATCACGATTCCGTCAAGTGCCATGGTGTGTTGCCCCGCTTTCTGTTTTGCGAACCGCGCCCGAGTCCGAACGGGCTCTGCGCGGCTCATTGTCTGCGCCTATCATAACAGATTATTCAAAAAAAGACAATGTTTATAATTGACTGCATTCGCCCTTTCGCTTATAATAAATCCAAATGGTTAATTTTGTCTTCGGGCGGGAAAGGAACGTAAGATGGTCAAGAGCATGACGGGCTTTGGGCGGTGCGAGCATCACCAGGGCAGCAGGAAGTTTACGGTCGAGATGAAGGCGGTCAATCACCGCTATTTCGATGTGAATATCAAGATGCCGAAGAAATTCAACTTCTTTGAGGCTGAGATCAGGAATATATTAAAGCGGTACGTGCAGCGGGGCAAGATCGATCTGTTCATCACGTACGAGGATTACAGCGCGGAGACGGTCGCGCTGAAGTACAACGAGAGCATCGCGGCGGAATACCTGAAATATTATCGCCAGATGGCGGAGACGTTCGGGCTCGAGGACGATATCCGGGCGTCCGCGCTCGGCAGGTGTCCGGAGGTCTTCACGATGGAGGAGCAGGAGATCGACGAGGAGACGCTCTGGGCGACGCTGGAGACGGCGCTTGAGGGCGCGTGCCGCCAGTTTGTGGAGTCCAGGGAGCGCGAGGGCGAGGCGCTGAAGAAGGATATCCTTGACAAGCTCGACAAAATGGAAGAAAATGTAGGGCTGGTGGAAGAGCGTTACCCCCAGATCATAGCGGAATACCGAAAGAAATTAGAAGATAAGCTCCATGAGCTGCTGGAGGACTCGCAGATCGATGAGAACCGGCTCGCCTCGGAGGTGGTGCTCTTTGCAGACAAGCTCTGCACGGACGAGGAGACGGTGCGCCTGAAGAGCCACATCAGGACGATGCGCGAGGTGCTGCTGCACGGGGACGGAGTCGGGAGAAAGCTCGACTTCATCGCGCAGGAGATGAACCGCGAGGCAAACACGATCCTGTCCAAGGCGAACGACCTGACGACGTCCAACATCGCGATCGACCTGAAGACGGACATCGAGAAGGTGCGCGAGCAGGTGCAGAATATCGAGTGACGGAGAAGGATCATGTCAAATTTGATAAACATCGGTTTTGGCAATTTCGTGAACGCGCAGAAGGTGACGGCTGTGGTGAACCCGGACGCGGCGCCGATCAAGCGCCTTGTGCAGAACGCCCGGGAGAAACAGCTTGTGATCGACGCGACGCAGGGCAGGAGGACGAAGTCGGTGCTCGTGATGGAGACCGGACAGATCATGCTCTCCGCGATGCAGCCGGATACGGTCGCCAGACGGTTCGCGGCGGGTATGAGCGCGGAGCAGGAGATGAAGGGAGAAGAGCAGTAATGGGCAGAAAAGGGATCCTTGTGGTGGTGTCCGGGTTTTCCGGGGTCGGCAAGGGGACGCTGATGAAACTATTGACGGAGCGTTACGGGCAGTACGCGCTTTCCATCTCCGCGACGACGCGCGCGCCGCGGGAGGGCGAGGAGGACGGCAGGGAATATTTTTTTCGGACAAAGGAAGAGTTTGAGCGGCTGATCGAGGAGGAACGCCTGATCGAGTACGCGTGTTACTGCGACAATTATTACGGCACGCCGCGCGATTATGTGGAGGATCAGATCGATCAGGGGCGGGACGTGATCCTGGAGATCGAGCTCCAGGGCGCGCTCAAGATCCGGGAGAAGTTTCCGGACGCGCTGCTGCTGTTCGTGATGCCGCCGGACGCGCAGACCCTTGCGCAGCGGCTGAACGGGCGCGGAACCGAGGACGACGCCGTGATCCGCGCGCGGATGCGGCGCGCGGTCGAGGAGTCCGCCGAGGTTGAGAAATACGATTACATGATCATCAACGACGACCTCGAGGAGAGCATGGAGGAGGTCCATCATCTGATCGAGAGCCAGCACAACCGGATCGACCGGAACCGGGAGTTCATCGAGCAGATCCGGCAGGAGGTCCGGGAGCTCGCGCAGGAGCTGTGAGCGGGACCGCGGTTTCAAACAAAAAGAATAAAATAGAAAAGGAGATCTTATATATGTTACATCCATCTTATTCTGATCTGATGAAGGTAGTCAACAGTGAGGTAGAGCAGGGCGATATGCCGGTGGTGAACAGCCGTTATTCGATCGTGCTGGCGACCGCGAAACGCGCGCGCCAGATCATTTCCCGCCAGATGAAGGGGGACGAGCGCGCGTTGGAGATCTCGAAACCGCTCTCAAAGGCAGTCTCCGAGCTCTATGACGGCAAGATCAAGGTGCTCCCGGAAGAGGCGGAGGCGTCGGAAGAGACCGCGGCGGAGGAGTAAGCGCCCGGCAGGTCTGCTGTGCGTCCGCGGCGGTCGTATATGAGGCGGGACGCGGACGGGAAAGGAGGGCGAAGACCCGTGAATGAAGTGAAAAGTTTCAGCAAAAGTTATATCTTTCTGTCGGCGCTCTATGTGGCGCTCGGCATTGTCCTGATCGCGTGGCCGTCGCTGTCCGTGCGTATGATCGGGATCGCGCTCGGCATCGTGATGATCGTGCTGGGCATTACCTACGGGATCATTTATTACACGCGGGATAATCTGCAGGGATTTCTGCAGATGGATCTGGTGATCGGAATCGTCTGTGTGGCGTTCGGCATTTTTATTCTGCTGAACCAGGCGTTCCTCACGGAGGTGCTGCCGTTCGCGATGGGCATTATCCTGCTGCTTGGCGCGGTGGTGAAGATCCAGAGCTCGCTCAATATGAGAAGGCTGCACTTTCGGAGGTGGTATCTGGCGCTGATCTGCGCGGTCGTCATTGCGGCGCTCGGCATCGTGCTTTTGTGCAATCCGTTCCAGGCTTGCGGGGATCCGGCAAAGGCAGAGCGCTATATGCTCCTGTACATCGGGATCTGCCTGATTCTGGACGGTCTGACGAACCTGGTCAGCCTCTTCTGCATTCAGGCGCGGGTGCGCAAGCTCGCGAAGCTGCAGAAGGCGAACCCGGACGTTGACCTGCAGGACCTGCTCGCACAGGAGACGGCATATACGGAGAGCGCCGGAAGTACAGGGAATGCGGGAGCTGCCGCAAACGCCGGGGCGCACGAGCTGGTGGAACAGAAAGGAAAACAGAGATAACACATGAAAATACTGTTTGTTTCGCTCGGGTGCGACAAGAATCTGGTCGATTCCGAGGAAATGCTTGGATTGCTTGGCAGCAGGGGATACGAGTTTACGGATGACGAGGCGGACGCCGACGTCATTATCATCAATACCTGCTGCTTTATCAATGACGCGAAAGAGGAGAGCGTGCAGGCGATCCTTGAGATGGCGGAATATAAGAAGTCCGGGAGCTGCAAGGCGCTCCTCGTGACCGGCTGCATGGCGCAGCGCTACCGTCAGGAGATCCTCGACGAGATCGAGGAGGTGGATATGGTGCTCGGCACGACGGCGTACGACAAGATCGCGGACGCCGTGGAGCAGGCGCTTGCCGGGAAACGGGACGTTGAGACCGAGGAGCTGAATCGGCTGCCGATGACACAGACGGGCAGGCTCGTGACGACCGGCGGACATTATGCCTACCTCAAGATCGCGGAGGGTTGCGACAAGCACTGCACCTACTGCATCATTCCGAAACTGCGCGGGAGCTACCGCAGCGTCCCGATGGAGCGCTTGCTTGCGCAGGCGGAGGAGCTGGCGGCGCAGGGCGTGAAGGAGCTGATTCTGGTCGCGCAGGAGACGACCGTCTACGGCGTGGATCTGTATGGAAAGAAATCGCTGCACCTTCTGCTGGAGGCGCTCTGCAGGATCAGCGGGCTGCGCTGGATCCGCATCCTGTATTGTTACCCGGAGGAGATTTACGACGAACTGATCGAGACGATCGCGCGCGAGCCGAAGATCTGCCATTATCTGGATCTGCCGATCCAGCACGCGAGCGACGCGGTGCTGAAACGCATGGGGCGGCGGACGACGAAGGCGGATCTGGTACGCATCGTGAAACGGCTGCGCGAGGCGGTTCCGGACATTATGCTGCGGACGACGCTGATCGCCGGTTTCCCGGGAGAGACGCAGGAGCAGCATGAGGAGCTGATGGAGTTCATCGATGAGATGGAGTTCGACCGGCTCGGGGTGTTTACCTACTCACAGGAGGAGGACACACCGGCGGCGGCGATGCCGGATCAGATCGACGAGGAGATGAAACGGAACTGGCAGGAGGAGCTGATGGAGCTGCAGCAGGAGATCGCGTTCGACCGCGCGCAGGACAGGATCGGCAGCACGGTGACGGCGATGGTCGAGGGCAGGGTCGCGGACGAGGACGCCTACGTGGCGCGCACATACGGCGACGCGCCGAACGTGGACGGGCTGCTGTTTATACACACGGATGAGACGCTGATGTCCGGGGATTTCGCGCGGGTGAAGATCACGGGCGCGGCGGAATATGATCTGATAGGAGAGATTGCAGATGAATCTACCGAATAAACTGACTGTATTACGGGTGTGCATGGTGCCAGTGTTTGTGGTGCTGATGCTTACGGACTGGCTCGGCGGCGCCGGGAAATATGTGGCGGCGGCGGTCTTCATTCTCGCGAGCATCACGGACTGGTTCGACGGTTACCTTGCCAGGAAGAATAATCTGGTGACAGACTTCGGAAAATTTATGGATCCGATCGCGGACAAGCTGCTCGTCTGCTCGGCGCTGATCTGCCTCGTGGAGAAGGGCGCGCTCGCGGCGTGGATCGTGATCATCATCATCGGGAGGGAATTCATCATCAGCGGGTTCCGCCTGGTGGCGTCCGACAAGGGGACGGTCATCGCGGCGAGCTACTGGGGCAAGTTCAAGACGGTGTCCCAGATGCTTATGGTGATTTTGCTGATCCTTGATCTCGGCGGCGTGTTCGACACGATCGCACAGGTGCTCGTGTGGGTGGCGTTGGCGCTGACGGTGATCTCGCTTGTAGATTATCTGAGGAAGAACTGGGGCGTGCTGGATGGGCAGATGTAATTCCCTGTAGTATGGAATGAAAAAAGTGCTATAATAAGAAAAACGAAAAACTTCAGCTAAACTGTGAAGGAGTGATTTGCTATGGAAACAACATATACCATAGAAAAGCAGGAAAGACCGGATGACACGCTGGAAAATGCTGCTGAGGTTCTTTTTTCCAAGCTGGATGAGGCAATTGATGATGTCAGAAATGGAAGAGTCATCTCATCTGACGCATTGTGGAAGGAATTGTCAGATACGTAAGGAGGGCTATGAGAAGGTTATACAAAGTAGAATATACCTATAGCGCCCGCGACGATATCAAAAATATGAAAAAGTATATTTTAGATACATTTAAGTACCGGGAACTGGGGAAAAACTTTGTACAGAAGATGAAGAAAGCAGAGAAATTACTGCAGGTGTTTCCTGCCGCTTACAATAAAGTGGGCTTTCGATATAGGGGATTTGACGTTTATCTGAAACCGTATCAAACATATTTGTTCTTTTACATTGTGGACGAGATACATACAACGCTAACCGTGCTGAGAGTTTTCAAGGATGGAATGAATTGGGAATATATATTGCAGAGCTGGCTGGAAAAAGAAACAGAACGATAAGCACGTTGCGGTTTGCATGACAGGTGACGCAGGATGGAAATGCAGAAAGAGATTATAAAGGAATTGATAAAGCGCGGTTTGACTGTCACGACCGTGGAGTCGTGCACGGGCGGGATGATCGCGGCGGCGCTGACCGACGTGTCAGGCAGTTCGGAGGTGTTCAAGCGCGGATTCGTGACGTACTGCGACGAGGCAAAACATGAGATGGTCGGTGTGCGGACGGAAACGCTGGAGAAGTATACTGCGGTCAGCGCACAGACCGCCGCTGAGATGGCGGAGGGCGGAGCGAAGACGGCGCGGGCGGACTGTTGCCTGTCTGTGACCGGATACGCCGGGTCGGACATGGGTGATGCGGGCGGAGAACTCGAAGCTGCCGCGGATAAGTCGGAAGGCTCCGAAAAGTCGGAAGGTTCTGGAAAGACAGAAGGCACTGAAAAGTTGGAAGAACTTGTCTTGGGTGAGCCGGTCGGTCTGGTTTATATCGGCTGCTATGTCTGCGGCGAGACGGAGGTAAAGGAGCTGCATCTGACGGGGACGCGCGCGCAGATCCGCGCACAGGCGCGGGACGAGGCGCTCGCACTTCTGCGAAAGAGACTGGGACAGCCGGGCGCCTGATTCAGGAGGGAGAGACAAAGAGATGGACAGAGTGAAGGAGTATCGGTTTGGGGATATGATCCTGCGCTATGAGCGCGACGAGGAGGATCGAATCGGGCTTGTCCTGTACCCGGCGGAGCTGCCGCTGTCAGAAAAGCCGGAGAAACAGGCGGCGATGGATCCGCTCGTGCAGGTCAAGCTCGTGGGGGACGCTTACCCGGGCGGCTACGCGCAGGGCGGCACGCTGCGGCAGTCGCAGAGCACGATGGCGCTTAGGCTCGTGGAGCAGAAACTTGAGCAGGACGGTGCGCGGCAGTGCGTGAGGACGGTGCTTGCCGACGCGCGCGGCTACGAGGCAGTGCACACCGCGACATGGGAGGAAGGCGACCGTTTCGTGCGGGTGCGCACGTCCTATGAAAACAAGAGCGATCAGCCGATCCGCCTGGAGCTGCTCTCGAGCTTTTCGCTGACAGGGCTTTCCCCGTATCTGCCGGGGGACTGCAGCGGGGAGATTGCCGTGCATCGGCTGCAGTCGCGCTGGAGCCAGGAGGGACGGCTGCTGTCGCAGACCCTGGAGGACCTGCAGCTGGAATCCTCGTGGGGAATGGGCGCGGCACGCTGCGAGCGGTTCGGGCAGGTCGGCTCGATGCCGGTGAACCACTATTTCCCGTTCCTCGCGGTCGAGGACACGAAGAACCATGTCTTCTGGGGCGCGCAGCTCGCGCATCCGGCGTCGTGGCAGATGGAGATCTACCGCATGGACGAGAACATCGCGATCAGCGGCGGCATTGCGGACCGGGAATTCGGGCACTGGCTGAAGGAACTCGCGCCGGGTGAGCGCTTTACGACGCCGGAGGCGATCGTGACGGTCGCGTATCTGCCGCCGGAAACGGTGTGGGCGGCAGCGTCCGAGGATGCGGGCACGAGGCATATGTCCGTGGAGATCACCGGATATGAGCCGGACGTGACGAGTCTGGATCTTCTAAGCCAGCGTCTGGTCGAGGCAGGAGAGCGCGCGGCGGATGCGGGACCTGCCTCGGAGCAGGAGCTCCCGATCCTCTTCAACGAATACTGTACGACCTGGGGCTGTCCGTCCCATGAGAACATTGCGAGAATCCTGGACGCGATCCGAGGCAAAGGCTTTGAATATTTCGTGATCGACTGCGGCTGGTACAAGAAAGACGACGTGAACTGGTGGAACAGCATGGGTGATTACATCCCGTCGAAGACATTGTTCCCGGGCGGGCTGGACAAGACGGTGCAGGCGATCAATGACGCGGGTATGAAAGCGGGGATCTGGTTCGAGGTCGAAAATGTCGGGTACGACTCGGACGCGTTTCACCAGACGGAGCACCTGCTGAAACGGGACGGCGTAACGCTGACGACAAACGGTCGCCGGTTCTGGGATATGCAGGATCCGTGGGTGCGGGACTATCTGCGCGGGCGCGTGATCGGCACACTGAAAACATACGGTTTTGAATACATGAAGGTCGATTACAACGACACGATTGGCATCGGCTGTGATGGAGCGGAGTCTCTGGGTGAAGGACTGCGGCGCAACATGGAGGCGACGATGGACTTCTTCGCGGAGGTGAAACGCGAGATCCCGGGATTTATCCTTGAGAACTGCGCGTCGGGCGGGCATCGCCTGGAGCCTGGCTTTATGGCGGTGTCTGCAATGGCGTCCTTCTCGGACGCGCACGAGTGCGTGGAGATCCCGATCATCGCGGCGAACCTGCATCGCGCGATCCTTCCGCGCCAGAGCCAGATCTGGGCGGTCATCCGCGAGACGGACAGCTTAAAACGGATCGCCTATTCCGTCGCGAACACCTTCCTCGGGCGCATGTGCCTGTCCGGGGACGTGACGAACTTAAGCGAGGAGCAGTGGGAGGTCATCGACCGCGGTATCGCGTTTTACCGTGAGATCGCCCCGATCATTAAGAAGGGGCAAACGTATCATCTGAGTCCGCCGATCGCGCGCATGCGCCATCCGGAGGGCTGGCAGGGGATCGTGCGCGCCGGGGAGAACGGAGAGGCGTACGCGCTGATCCATACGTTCGGCGGTGCCCTTCCGGAGACGATCGGCATGAAACTGCCCGCCGACGTCCCGACCGCGATCCTGAGCAGCTACTCTGACACAGAGCCGGACGTCTGGATGGAGGGCGACGTCCTCTACTGCCGCCCGGGTGAGAACTGGAGGGCGGTGGCGGTACGGCTCGGCGCAGACTGACACAGAGGAAACACTGCCGGTGACACGGATCCGTGTCCCGGCGGTTTTGCTTTTTCGGCAGAGTTATTTTTTGGAAAAAAGCTTGACTCACCCTTGTTTTTGTGCTAGAGTGTAGGTTGCACTATTGTGCAGGATTATGCCCTGACGGGGCAACTATGCCCAAAATTGAACAAACTGCAGAAAGAACATGAGGTGAAACGTCAATGGAGAAAAACAGGATACGTCCTATTACAAATGGTAAAGGGTTT
>CANQYP010000024.1 GCA_947628045.1 uncultured Lachnospiraceae bacterium
GTGAAGTCTATATCACGTATTCGTACATGCATATAACGTGGCAGAAGCTGCCCGCCATCACGAACAGGTGGAAGATCTCGTGCGAGCCGAAATTCTTGTGGATGCTGTTGAACACCGGCAGTTTGAGCGCGTAGATCACGCCGCCGACCGTGTACAGGATCCCGCCGGCGAGCAGCCAGAGAAAGGCCGGCCGGCTCAGAAGCTCCATGAGCTGTCCGAAGACGGACAGGCAGGCCCAGCCCATCGCGATGTACAGGACGGACGAGAACCATTTCGGGCAGGTGATCCAGCACGCCTTGACGATCATTCCGATCGCGGCGATGCCCCAGACAGCGACCAGCAGGAGCTTTCCGGCGTGCGGCTCCAGCACGAGCAGGCATACCGGCGTGTAGGAGCCGGCGATCAGCACAAAGATCATCATATGGTCGATCTTGCGGAACACGCGCAGCTTTTTCCCGCTGAAATTTACGGAATGATACAGCGCGCTTGCTCCGTAGAGGAGCACCATGCTTGTCATGAAGACAGACATCGCGAAGATCCCGGTGCGCCCGGAATCGAGCGCCGCCTTGGCGAGCGTAGGAATGAAAGCGAACAGGGCGAGCAGCATGCCGACAAAATGAGTGATCGCGCTGCCGGGTTCGCGCAGTGACAATGTCATAAAAATCCCCTCCTTCAAAACAATGGATCGTCTTAATTAGTATGCGCAGAGAATGTCAAAAATATGACATGTAGTTTTGAAAACTATATTACGCATATACACACTATCACATGAATCCAAAAGAGTCAAGAGAAAACAGAAAAAAAGAGAAACCCCGAAGGATTTCTCCGTAAGATCGGTGCTGTATTCCTGTTGTATTACTGCGCTGCGACGAAGATGATCCCGAACGCGCCCGGTCCGATGTGCGTCCCTATCGTAGAGCCGATCTGAAGACGGTTGGCGGTGCGGATGCCCTCTCTGTGCAGCTTGTCCTCAAAGGCGACGCAGTTCTCGTCGCCGTAAGAGTAGATCGTATAGGCGGGGAAACGGTTGTCAACGCCCAGCTCCTGAATGCGGCGGATGATGGACAGGATCGCCTTGTTCTTGCCGAGCGCCTTGCCGAGGATCGTGATCCCGCCCTCGACCGTGAGGGTGATGATCGGCTTGATGTTCGCGAGGTCGCCGATCGCGGCGGCTGTCTTGCTGATGCGCCCTCCGCGCCCCAGAAACTCGAGCGTATTCAGCGCGGCAAGCACCTTGACGCGCGGCTTGATCGCCTCGACCTTCCGGACGATCTCCGGGGCGGTCTTGCCCTCGTCCCGCAGCTGCAGGGCGTAATCCGCCATCACCTTGATCGTGTAGGTGGCGGAACGGGAGTCGATCAGATAGATCCCGTCGTACCCGGTCATATTTTTCGCCATCTGCGCGGTCTGAAACGTGCCGCTCAGCTCGGAGGAGATGAGGATGCAGATGAGCTCGTCCCCCTTTGCCTTCACGTCCTCGAAGATGTCCAGAAACGCCTGCGGGGACGGCTGCGAGGTCTTCGGGAAATCGTCGCTTTTCTGCAGGATCTCATAGAACTCGTCCCGCCCCATATCGAAACCGTCCACATAGCTTTTCTCCCCGATCGCGATACGGATCGGCACAAGATCAAGCCCTTTCCGCTGAATCTCTTCAACGGTGTAATCAGAAGAAGAATCTACCAGTATTCGTATCATATCAGTACCTCCCTGTCCGGCGACACCGGTTGAACTCCATTGATGTTTGATGTCTATCATACCGTATATTTGCCGATTTGAAAAGACGGAAATTAACCGCCACGGGAATCTTTTGGTGATTCACCGAATTTCTTGCGGTAGGCGCGGTAGAACGCCGCGTAGCTCGCGAAACCGCTGCGCATGCAGGCGTCGGTCACGGACGCGCCGGACTGGATCAGCGCGCGCGCGGCGAACAGGCGTTTCTCGGTGATGTAGGAGCCGATCGTGTAGCCGGTCTCGCGGCGAAACAGGTGCATCAGGTAGGAACGGTTCAGGAAACAGGCGTCCGCGACGCTGTCTACGCTTAAATCGTCCGTGAGGTGCCCGTTGATGAAGGAGAGCGCCGCGAGGATCTGCGGGTTTGCACCGGACGCGCCGGGGAACGAGATGTCGTTTCCGTCGAGCGTCCGGTTCAGCAGGATCAGAAACTGCAGGAGCGCAAACCGGCGGTAGAGCAGCGCCTCCGCCTCCGCTTGTGAAGCCGCCCCGGGATCACGGGAAGGGGAGGTCTCCTCTTGCGCCGCGGTCATCAGCTCCCGCGCCTGCGGGTACAGACGGCTTTCCCGGAAACGCCCGACGCGCAGGACGTGCGAGCCGCGCGCGGAGCACAGCGCGAAACAGCGCCCGAGGTCCGCGCCGAGCCTCCGGTACTGTTCGAACAGCGCGGGCGAGAGATAGACGATCAGGCGGCGGTACGGGGCGTCGTCGTGGATGACCGGACGGTGCACCTCTCCGGCGGGCACGAGCACGATGTCATACGGCTGGAGCTGGTACGTCTCGCCCTCAATATAGTAGCTCACGCTGCCGCTCTCGAAGAGCAGGAGCTTGTGAAAATCGTGATAGTGGCTCTGAAAATCGCGCGCCTCCGCGCTGGTGAGATAGAAGATGCGGAAATCGCTGTTCAGATAGCCTGTTTTCTGATAGGACGAGGACATGGGACGCCTCCTTGCAGTCTGTTTTTCGGGTATCATAACACTGAAACGCATTATTTGCAAGGAAAAAAGCAGAATGCTAGTTTTTCTTGAAGAAAATGTTGAGTATAATAGAGCAAACAAAATGGGAAAAAAGCTGCCGGAAAGGGGCGGCGCAGGAAGAAGGGGGCAGAATTTATGGAACTGACACTGAGCATGTACCAGAGCTTTGGCAACGATTATCTGATCTACGACTGTCTGAAAAACGACTACGAGCTGAAACCGGAGGACATCCGCCACATCTGCGACCGCCGGTTCGGCGCGGGGGCGGACGGCATTCTGGTGGGACCGCTGCAGATCTTTGGCAAGATGGGCGTGAAGATCTACAACCCGGACGGAGGCGAGGCGGCGATCAGTGGAAACGGGATCTGCATCTTCGCGAAATATCTGAAGGACGCGGGCTATGTCGTCAAGAAGGAGTTCGTGCTGCAGACGCAGAGCCGCGAGGTGACGGTGCGCTACCACAACGAAGAGGCGAAGGAAATGACGATCTCGATGGGCAAGCTCTACTGCGGGCAGACGAAACCGGTGGAGGAAGGCGCGGTCCAGGAGAAGAGCGAGCAGGTGCCGGTGACCTACGCGGGGGAATCGTACTGCGGTACCTGCGTGTGGATGGGCAACCTGCACTGTATCATACCGATGAAGGAGATCTCCAAAGAGGCGGTCTGCCGGATCGGGTCGGAGCTCGAGCGGTCGGAGCGTTTCCCGGACGGGATCAACACGCAGATCATCCGCATCGCGGACAAGAACAACATCTACACGGAAGTCTACGAGCGCGGAGCGGGCTACACGCTCGCCTCGGGGAGCAGCTGCTGCGCGGCGGCGGGCGTGGCGTACCAGCTGGGGCTGACCGACCCCTGCGTGTACGTGCACATGCCGGGCGGCGTGCTCACCGTGAAGGTCGACGAGCACATGAACGCCCATATGACGGGCAGCGCGGATTACATCGGGCGCATGATCCTCTCAGATGAGTTTCTGCGGAAATATCAGATCGGCTGATTCTTCCGCTTGCGGGAAACGGCATTCCGAAGTATTATAATTGGCAGAAAGCGATACGGAGGAGAAAAGCGGATGCAGGTGTTCATAGAGCCGTCCGCGGCGATCCGCAGGGATTACAATTACGTCGCGGACCTGTGCATAAGTACCGGGCAGCCTGTTTTTCTGACGAAAAACGGAGCCGGAGATATGGTCGCGGTCTCGTTTGCCGCCTTCTTTGAGAAGGAGCGTCAGATCGGGCTGAGGGAGGAGCTGGTGCGGATCGAGAAACAGCGCCGCGCCGGGCAGAAGGATCTCTCCTTCGGCGCAGTCTGCGCGCGGCTGTATGAGACCGTTGAGAAATACAAGCTGCTGCCCCTGACTGAGGAGAGCGAATATCCGGAGAGAGGGGCGTAGACGGAGCAAAAAAGTCCCGCGCGGGAGTGAACCGCCGGGACTTTTCCTGTAGACGAGATTGTATTTTGGGCTGTAAAAAGATCAGAGCTTGATGTTCTTGAACAGCGACGCGAGAGAGGTCGTCGCGTCCTCCGCCTTCGGGAGATGGAAGGTCTCCTCCTCGATCGCCTCGGCGGGCGTGTCCTCGAGCGCCTTCATGCTCAGGCTGATCTTGCCGTCCTTGACCGCGATGATCTTGACCTTGACCGTCTGCCCCTCCTTGAGGACAGCCGACGGGTGCTTGATGCGCTGATGGCTGATCTGCGAGACGTGGATCATGCCGGAAAGCCCGTTCCCGAGATTGACGAACGCCCCGTACGGCTGCAGCGTCTCCACCGTGCCCTCGGTCACAAGCCCGACCTGCACGTTGGAGATCCGGTTCTTGCGCTCCTCCTCCGCCTTTTCACGCAGGATGTCGCGCGCGGAGAGGACCAGGCGTTTCTCCTGCGGGTCTGCCGTGACGACGCGGACCTCGATCTCGCGTCCGACGAACTCACTCAGATCCTCCACATAGTTCAGCGACAGCTTGGACGCCGGGATAAACCCGCGGATGCCCTCGACGTATGTGGTCACGCCGCTCTTGACCGCCTCGCTGACCTTGACGGTGATGTTGGACTGCTCCTTCTGCAGCTGCTGCAGGCGCTCCCAGCCGAGCACCGCGGCGGCAGCCTTCAGGGAGAGCTGGATCCGCCCCTGCGTGTTGTCGCGGCGGATCACGGTCGCGGAGATGGGCTGTCCCACCTCAAAGCTCTTCAGGCTGAAGGAAGGATCGTCGCTGGCGTCCTCGAGACGGACGACGCCGTCCGTGTAGATGCCGAGGTCCACGATCAGCTCCTCGTCAGACACGCCGATGATGGTGCCGTTCAGAATGTCGCCCTCGTGGATCGGTTTCATGGAGGCAGTGATCGCCTCGTCATAGTCTGCCATGCTCTCCGCCGGCGTTTCCGCTGTCTCAGGCGCTGCGGCTGCCTCTGCTGTTTCCGTTGTCAAAAGTTCTTCATTCATAGATCTGATTGCCTCCGTTTGCAAATTTTCTTCTATTCTACCACAGCATTTGCCATTTGAATACCAGAAAAAATGAAAAAACGCGAAAATAGTTTCACAAGGCTCCAAATCGGTGGTATACTGAGAGCGAAAGGCGGGAGAACGAATGGAGACAGTCGTCGAGAGGATGCGTGACGGGATAGATGAGGCGGGGATCCGCCGCGCGGGAGAGATCCTGCGCCGGGGCGGACTGGTGGCGTTCCCCACGGAGACGGTGTACGGGCTGGGCGCGAACGCACTGGACGCGGACGCGGCGGAGAAGATCTACCGGGCGAAGGGCAGACCGTCGGACAATCCCCTGATCGTGCATATCGCGGACTGGGACGCGATCGGGAAGATCGCGGTCGACGTCCCGCCGGAGGCGAAACTGCTCGCGGACGCGTTCTGGCCGGGACCGCTGACGATGATCCTGAAGAAGTCGGCTGTGGTGCCGCTCGCGACGACGGGCGGGCTGGACACGGTGGCGGTGCGGCTGCCGGATCATGCAGTCGCGCGTGCGCTGATCCGCGCGGGCGGCGGGTATATCGCCGCGCCGAGCGCGAACACTTCGGGGCGTCCGAGCCCGACGAGGGCGGAACACGTGATCCGGGACATGGACGGCGTGATCGATATGGTCATCGACGGCGGCGATGTCCGGATCGGAATAGAATCGACGATCGTCGATCTGACAGAGGGGACGCCGACGATTCTGCGCCCGGGCTATGTCAGCCGGGAGATGCTCGACGGAGTGCTGGGAAGGGTGGAGACCGACCGCGCGCTGCTGTCTGAGGACGAGAACCTGCGCCCGAAGGCACCGGGAATGCGTTATCGCCATTACGCGCCGAACGCGCCGCTTGTGATCGTGGAAGGCGCCCAGCAGCGCGTGCGGGAGCGGATCAACGCGCTGGCGAGGGAGAACGCGGAAAAAGGACGCGCGACAGGCGTGATCGGCACGGACGAATCACAGGGCTGTTATACGAACGCGCTTGTGAAGTCGATCGGTTCGCGCACGGACGAGGCGTCGATCGCGCGGCATCTGTACGGCATTCTGAGGGAGTTTGACGACTCGGAGGTCAGCGTGATCTATTCCGAGTCGTTTGACACGCCGCAGATGGGGGCGGCGATCATGAACCGCCTGATCAAGGCGGCGGGGCACCAGATCATTTCAGTATGACAAGGAGGAAACATTATGTTGGCGATTGGATGCGACCAGGGAGGCTATGGACTGAAACTGGAGGTTATGAAGTATCTGGACGACAAGGGGATCGCGTACAAGGACTGCGGCACGTACTCGCCGGATTCGGTGGACTATCCGGTCTATGCGCGCGCGGTCGTGAAGGAGATCCTGTCCGGGAACTGTGAGAAGGGAATCATCATCTGCGGCACCGGGATCGGCGTCTCGATGGTCGCGAACCGTTACAAGGGGATCCGCGCGGCGCTGTGCGGCGACTGTTTCAGCGCGGAGGCGACCAGGCTGCACAACGACGCGAACGTCCTGACGATGGGCGCGCGCGTCGTGGGACCGGGGCTCGCGTGCAAGATCGTGGAGACCTTCCTGAACACTCCGTTCTCCGGCGAGGAGCGCCATGTGCGCAGGGTGAAGATGATCGACGAGGAATAAACACACGCGCGGAGCTTACCCGCAGATGTCCTCCAGGTCGGTCAGCCAGACATTGCCCGCCGCGCGCGCCTCGGCACGCAGCTCTTCCGTGAAACCCGAGGTCGAGAAGATGCAGCAGTAGCGTTTCTTGTCCCCGAACGGCTCCAGGGGAGCCAGGAGCAGGTCGAGCAGCTCTTTTCCGGCGGGGGCGGCGGCGCTGTGGCAGATGCCGAGCACCGTGTGCTCTTCGTCGGCGGCGACGAGGGGAATGCGCACAAACGGCTCGCGTTTCGTCCCGCCGGTCCACCATGCTCCGGTGTGGCGGTAGACGAAAGGCGTCTGCCCGGATCCGGCGAGCCGCTCCAGGTATTCGGCGCAGACCGTCTCAAAGACCGGGAGCAGGTAGTCGTCGAGTTCCGGCGCGACGTACTGTTCAAATACCTGCGCGCCGCGTCCGAAGAGGATATCGCTGAGGTTCGGACCGACGAAACGGTACCAGAACCGCGTCATGTGATCGACAAACTGATAGCGCACTTTTTTCAGGGATTCCCCGGCAGCGGGGAATTCTTTTCGCAGTAAGCCGAGCGAGATCAGCACGCCCAGATACTTGGCGCATTTGTTTGTGCCGATCGAGGCGCTCTGCGCGATGTCGGTCAGCTTGCCGCTCCCGGAGGCGATGATCTCCAGGAGGAAATTGTAGGTAGAGATCTCCCGCAGCTCGCGATGCAGGGCGTCGGGCGGCGCCATGAGGAACGGGGAGTCCGCGCGGAAAAACAGGTCCAGGACATTCTGCTGCGCGGAGAGCTTTGGCTGAATGCGCGTCAGACAGCCCGGAAAGCCTCCGGTGACCCCGTACAGGAACAGCTGTTCCTTCGCGCTGCGCCCGGAAAGAAGGGGGCGGCATGCGGAGAACGGGAGCACATCCAGAAACGCGCGCGCGGTGATCGCGTCGAAGGGCTCCCGGATCGGCTCTTCCATGAGCGCGCCCGCATAGCCGACCGAGGAGCTCGCGGCGATGAGGAAGATCTTCCCGTGCTGGAAACTGCTTTGCACGGCGTCTGTGAACGCGTCCATGAATTCCGGGCAGTTCCGGTCGAGGTTCTGGAACTCGTCGAGCACGAGGACCAGCCGCCGCGAGAAGGAATAGTCGGAGACAAACGAGAAGGCTTGTTCCCAGCTCTCAAAGGACGGCGGCAGTTTCCCGGGATTCAGGGTGCGCGCCGTCTGCCGGTAGAACGCGTCCAGATGACTCTCGGCGACGGTCTCCTGCGCGGAGAAGAACAGGGTCGCCTTGTCACGGCAGAATTCCCGGATCAGGCTGGTCTTGCCGGTTCCGAACCTCCCGTAGAGAAAGAGGAAGGAGAACTGGACCCGGTTGTACAGGGTGTTCAGTTTTCGGATGTCGCTGTCAAAGAAACGGTTCATGGCGGATACCTCGCAGATCATACAGGTTTTTTCTTTAGTATAAGGGAAAAGAAATGTACTGTCAACACAAGATGCAAACTTGTGAGATGGTAAAATCAAGATAACAATTTTTTAATTTTTAAGAATATTTTTGTTTACGTGAAAAAAAGATTGTACTATACTGTATAAAGAATCATTCTGTTTTGTTTTCACTTGTTAGATTTACATAGGGGATTCGCGGCAGATCTTTATGTCCGCCAGGTCCGACAGGGAGGATTTATAATGAATAAGAGGTTCAGGAAACTTGCGGCTGTTGTTCTGGCGTCTGCGCTGCTTGTGCAGAATGGGACAGTGCTTTTGGCGGAGGAGGTTCCGATGGAGACATCCGCGGAGATGATCGCTGCGGAGACAGCGCCGCCGGAGACGATTACGGAGACGCCGACCGAGGCACCTACAGAGGCTCCTACAGAGGCACCGACCGAGCCGCCGACTGAGGCACCTACGGAGGCACCTACCGAACCGCCTACAGAGGCACCGACCGAGCCGCCTACAGAGGCGCCGACCGAGGCTCCTACTGAGGCGCCGACCGAGGCTCCGACTGAGGCACCGACAGAGGCTCCTACAGAGGCACCGACCGAGACGCCGACCGAGGCACCCACGGAGGCGCCGACCGAGGCTCCGACTGAGGCGCCCACGGAGGCACCGACTGAGGCGCCTACGGAGACGCCGACTGAGGCACCCACGGAGACACCGACTGAGGCGGCGACGGAGCGGTCCGAGCGCGAGAACGGCGGGGACAGCTTTTCCACTTCCAAGCTGCTCGGCAAGCTGGAGAAGGCATTGCCCTATCTGTTCGTGACGGAGCGCGTGGACGCCGATGAGAAACTTCTGGAGGGTCAGGAGATCGCGGCTGAGTCCGACGGAAAGACGATCGTGGAGGATCTGAAGAAATTCTCCCTGGAGCTTGCGGACGCGAAGTCTTCGTCCGAGGTGAAGGTGCTGAATCTGTATGCGGATAAGGAAGGCAAGCTGGATACGGCACAGCTGGACGAGGAGTTCGAGGATCAGGTAATCGATGTAACAAAGCAGTATTTTGTGATCAATGTGATCGCTGACAGCGCAGATCAGGCGCTCAGCTTTTCCGGCTATGAGCTGAAGATGTCCGGCGAGTCCGTGGAGTACGTCGAGGGCACGGAGGCTGGAGATATCCTGTACAATTTCGCCGCGCTGGACGAAGAGGGCGAATATGTCGACTATACCGGGGCGCTTACCCTGAACGGTGCGAAACGGCTGCAGGGCGCGTTTCTTGCGCCGTGCGCGGAGGTGACGGTAGGCGCGGAGCTCGCCGGAGCGGTGTACGCGGGCAGCGTGAAGGTGGACGGATCCGTCGGGAAACTTCTGCAGATCTCGTTTGCCACGGAGCGTCAGCCGGCGGATGAGTCGGAAGAGTCGGGAGATACGGAGGACTCGGAAGGCTCCGAAGAGACCGGCGCAGAGGGCACGGAAAGCGCAGAAGATACAGAAGGCGCCGAAGATACAGAAGGCGCCGGGGATACGGAGAATACAGAGAACACGGAAAATACGGAAAGCACAGAGAATACGGAAAACGCGGAGAACACAGAGAATACAGAGAGCACGGAGGAGGCGCAGAGCAGCCTCGGGCAGGCTCCGGACGGCACGGAGATCGTGACGGTGAACGGCGTGCAGCTCGATGTAAAGCTGGTTGATCCTTCCAATAATGATGCCCCGGTGGAAGGGAACGTTTTCGTCATGGAGGGCGAGAACATTGTAAACGGCGAACAGCCGATCTACGAGGGCGAATATGTGGCGACCGAGCTTGCCACGACGTACAAGGCGGCGACGGTCGGCGAGGAGCTGGAGCACAGCGGCAATTACTACCTGACCGCACAGGCGATGACTGGGACCTATGAGAAGACGTCGCGCCTGTACTTCGACGTGTCAGAGGAAGGCGAGGTATCGTTTGAAGACGAAGAGCAGGGCGAGGAGTTCAGCTGGGATTCCGAGACCAAGGAGCTCACGATTCCGATGCGCGCGGCGAATGATCCGGGAGAGACCTTTAGTGATAAGTCGGGCGACGATGAGCCGGGCGATGGAACTACTCCATCGGGTGATGGGTCGATAAACGATATATCAACAGACGAGCCAACGGAAAAAGAGTCAACGGAAGAAAGCACTGGATCCGGTGAGTCGAACTCAACCAAACCTTCAGAAAGTTCTGAGTCGGGCGACGACGAAGGTGACTCCGGGAAGGACGAGTCGAGCGTCACGGGCACGCTGCTGGTGAATGTGACGAAGGTGCTCTTTAACGGGACGGCGTTGAAAGCGGACGGCGACAAGGTATCTTCTGATGTGCCGGAGGCGAACCTGCCGTATCTCGCGCTGTACAAGAAGGTCCCGGAGACGGAGACGCCTTCGACGGGCGAGACGACGCCGGAGTCAGGTGAGACGACGGAGTCAGGCGAGACGACGGAAACGGGCGGGTCGAAGACGGAGAGCGCGTCGAAACCGATCGTGCAGCCGATCAAATTTGCCGCGGCAGGGGAAAGCGCCTCAGTCACCTTTGCGGAGGTTCCGCAGGGAGAATATATTCTGAAACTTGTCTCGAAGGTACTCACGGCTGGCACGGAGACGGAACAGAACGCCGAGCCGGTCTGGACAGACTGGACGGGCAAGCCTGAGCTGAAAACAGACGCGGCGCAGGGGCTGACCGTGACGATCGGGTCACCGGACGGCGCCGTTGCCGGGGGAACGGAAAAAACCGCGGAAGGAGAAGTCCCCGCGCCGGTTACCCTGAATCCGGTCTCCCTGAACGTAACGCTGAACTACGGCTCCGACAAGACAGGCGACGCCTACCCGACCGCTTTCTACTATCCGGTCACGGTCAGCGTGACGAAGAGTCTGCGCGGCAGCAACGGACTCCCGCGGAAATCCAATGAGACGTTCTACGCGAGTCTGTATGAGACGTACGATGAGAATACGAAGACCTACGGGACGAATCTGGCTGGGGAAGGCAAGCCGCTGTTTACATTCTCTATGAACGGCGCCGACACCGCGCGGGCGGCGTATACCGAGCTGAAGGCGACGAAATCCCCGATGACATGGTACCTCGCCGAGTGCGACGCGAACGGGACTCCGATCACGGAGGGGACCGGCGGCGCGACGGGCGGCATCAATTATACGATTGCCGTGCAGGGTACGAACGCGGACGGCACGCCGAACACAGACGGGAAAGGCACGGTTGCCGTGAAATGCCCGGAGACACCGGAGGGGACGACGAACGCCGCCGCGGCACAGGCAAGCGCGAGCGCCATGATCACGAACACGCTGAAAGCGCCGGTCGTGCATGTCGGAACTGACGTAGCGGTTGTACCGCTGGTAATCAAGCGGCTCGTGGAGATAAACGGAAGTAAGCGGGTGGAGTTTGTTCGGACAATTGAACCGGGAGCGGATATTGTGCTGACAGACCTGCCGGAGGGTACTTATTATCTTTCCGAAGGAAATATACCTGATGAGGGTTCCGCCGACAAGAATAAAAGTAAAAAAGCTCAAACCATTAAAGAAACGTTGGAAAGTTATGCACCGGTTTCTGACTTGCAGTTTACGGTGGCGGACGGAAAAGAATCTTATGCGATTCTTGCGCACAGCAAGTTGCCTAGTGGCGGTGGTTGCACGCTGAAGGTAGATAAACAGGTATATAACGGTGATTATCAATTATATGCCTATCCTTCCGCCTCAACACCAGAAAATAATTTTGTGTTCCACGTGGCGTTGTTTGAGGACGTAACACACCTTGTTAAGGTGGGGTATGTCGGTATGATCAAGATGAATGGATTGACCGGGTCGGTGACGTTCAGCAACCTGGAGCGCAACAAGCGTTATTTCCTGTGGGAGGTAGATGAGAACGGCATACCGCTCGCCTCGAGCAGCAGTCGTACAATCCGTTGTGAGAGTAACGGGCAGGTGTTGATGGACGCGCAGACCAAGACGACGGTCATACAGAATGATTATACGAGTTGCCCGAAGGGATACCGCTACACGGGCACGCTGACGATCACGAAACACGTGACGAACGCGGCAGGGGCGGCAAGGGCGGTGACAGAGGACTTCTATGTCGGTCTGTTCAAGAAGGCGGACTACTCCGACCAGCCGACGATCTATACACTGTCCCTGAAGGATAAGGCATCCGCGTCGGTGCGCAGGAGGGTGCTGCTCTCCGGGGAGAAGGACGCGGTCTTCTACCTTGCCGAGGTAGACAAGGACGGGAAACGGGTGGACAGCGACAGCACGTTTGCCTACAACGTGTCCATCGACCAGCCGATGGTGACGATCTCGAAGGGAACTGACCAGACCGCTATCGTCACGAACCAGGAGAAGTCTTCCAAGGTGACGCTCTACCTGACGAAACGCGTGTATAACGGGACGATGCTGCAGCCGACGACGGCTACGTTCTACGCTGGGCTGTTCCGCGACGCGCAGTATACAAAGCTGTACACGAACCCGATTCCGCTCCAGCTCCAGAACCAGAGCGAGCTGACGCTGAAACTTTCGCTGAACCTCGGCGCTGCGGACAAGGTGACGATCTATGTCGCCGAGACGGACAAAGACGGCAGAGTGATCCACAACGAGAGCCAGTTCGGCTACAACATCCGGGCGGTCAACTCGACGGCGGTCTTTACGCAGCAGACGCGCGAGATACAGACGATCTTCCTGAACTCGGTCTACGGGACGACGACGGACGACGACTGGAAGGAGATCATGTCCGATGAGAACAACCTTCCGTCCTACGGCGGAACGGACGGCTGGTACGGCGGCAACGGCGAGATCGACCCGTATGCGGACACGATCGCGGCGAAGACCGGAGACGAGACGCCGATCGGCTTGTACGTCGGCTTGCTTGTCGCGGCGGCGATCATCCTGATTCTCCTGCTGATCCTTCGTTCACGGAAGAAAAAACGCGGTTAGAGGAGCCGCGGACCAAGGTATATTTGCCCGCCCCCTGAAATAGGTATAGTAAAAAGCCTGTTGGGGGCGGTGCAGTGAATCGATCGAACGAAAACAAAGGAAAAATATATGTCAAACCAATCCAGTACCTGATGCTTATCCTGCTTTTGGTACTGGTTTTTCTTGTCTCCGCGTATGCGGGAAAGCTGAGGCGGGCGAAGAGAGAAGGGGACGCGGCAGGAAACGGAACGCGGCAGGAGACAGGGCAAGGCGGGCGCGAAACGAGGCAGGAGGGGTACGAGGCGGAGACGGGACAAATACCGGGACAGACATCGGCGCGGGAACAAGCGCAGGAACAGACATCGACACAGGAGCAAACGCAGACACAGACACAGGAGCAAGCACAAGAACAGGCACAGGAGCAAGCACAAGAACAGGCACAGGAGCAAGCGCAGACACAGACGAAAGGGACGATCGTCCTTGACGCCGGGCACGGCGGGATCGATCCGGGCGTGTCGGGCAGCAGCGGCGTGGCGGAGCGCGAGCTGAACCTTGCGATCGCTGAGAAACTGGAGGCTCTTCTCTGTGCGGAGGGATACCGCGTTGTGCAGACCCGATCGACGGAGGCGGGGCTTTACGATGAAGGGCAGACGCACAAGAAGGCGCAGGATATGCAGCGCCGCTGCGCCATTATAGAGAAGGAGCAGCCGCTCGTGACGATTAGCATTCACCAGAACAGCTATCCGGACAGCGCGGTTTCCGGTCCGCAGGTGTTCTACTATGCGAATTCCGCCCAGGGGGAGCGCCTGGCGTCGTGCATACAGAGCTGCATGAACCGTGGGCTTGCCGTGGAAGACCCCAAGCCGCACAAGGGGAATGAGTCCTACTACATTCTGAAACGGTCGGCGGGCACGGCGGTGATCGTGGAGTGCGGGTTCCTCACCAACCCGGAGGAGGAGGCGAAACTTCAGGACGACGCCTACCAGGATCAGGTCGCGGCCACGATACGAGATGGGATACTGGAATATTTCGGGGAAACCCCGTCGGAAAGCACGTGAGATGTCGGAATGTTTCTGCAATTTTCTGCTTTGCATATTTTTTTGGAAAAACAGGTCGAAAACCTGTGTATTTCCACGGAAATCTGGAAATCTTTGCGAAGGATTTCCTTGACGTTTCGGGGAATATCGTGTATTGTAAAAATGAGGGAATCCGTCACGGAGGGTTTCCGGTTCTGTGTCCCGCATGTGCAACGAAACGGGGCATAAATTTTCCAAAGGAGGTGGTGCGGGCGCGGCAGACAGCCACAGGTGCTTTTAAGAAGGACAGTAAACACGAGACAGGAAAAGCGACACCAAAATGAAACAACAAAGCGAAACAACGAAATGAAACAACGAAACGAAACAACACAGTGAAGGAAAATGTTTTAAGGGCAAACCTGTCGAAAGGCAGGGACGCAAAGCCAAGGGTCTAAGGCCGCGTGCGCGGCTATGACAGCCGGTTGCCATATTTCTTACTATTGCATTGAAAGCGGATAGTATCCCTGTGACAGGAAATATGGACCCGACACAGACAACTGAGTTTCGAGTTGAAAAGGAGGGTTTCAGTATGAAAATGAAGAAATGGCTTAAATGTTTACTGATGACGATGGCACTCATGATGGTTGTCAATGTAGGGACGGTCAGCACGACGATCCCGGCTGCCGCAAAGGCAAGCACAGAGAGCGTTAAGGTTGGGAAAAAGTTCTGGAGCGGAAAGTTCCAGTACAAGGTCACTTCCCTGAAGGGAGAGACCGGCACAGCCACACTGATCGGCACAAAGTCAAAGAAACTGACTTCCGTGAATGTGCCTGAGACAGTGAAAACAGGGAAATACACCCTGACGGTGGACGCGATCGGCGACGGCGCGTTCAAGAACTGCAAAAAGCTGAAAACGGTCGCTACGAACGAGTCGATCAAGAAGATCGGCAAGAACGCGTTTTCCGGCTGCTCAAAGCTGGCAACGATGGACATCAAGAGCAAGGAGCTCAAGAGCGTCGGCAAGGACGCGTTGAAGGGAATCTCGAAAGAGGCGGTCGTCACGGTTCCGGAAGGGACGGGCAGCTCCTATGAGGAGATCCTGAAGGTTGACGTTGTGGCGCCGGAGACACCGGCAGCCGCGGCTGTTCAGGAGACAGCTGCAGAAACGGCGGCTCCTGCACCGGCGGCAGCTGCGCCGCAGACCGAGGCGGCAACTCCCGCGGCAGCGCAGGAGAGCGCACCGGCGGCGAAGACACCGGCGGCATCCGCACCGGTAGCGACAGCGCCGCAGACGACAGTACCGGCGGCGAAGACACCGGCGGCATCCGCACCGGCAGCGACAGCGCCGCAGACGACAGTACCGGCGGCGAAGACACCGGCGGCGACAACGTCACAGACGAATGCGTCGGCAAAACAGGCGACGCCGCAGACGACAGCACCGGCGGCGAAGACACCGGCAGCGGCAACGCCGCAGACGAATGCGTCGGCAAAACAGGCGACGCCGCAGACGAATGCGCCAGCGGCGAAGACACCGGCAGCGACGACGCAGGAGACGAGTGCACCGGCAAAACAGGCGACGCCGCAGACGAATGCGCCAGCGGCGAAGACACCGGCAGCGACGACGCAGGAGACAACTGCACCGGCGAAACAGGCGACGCCAGAGACGAATGCGCCAACAGCAAAGACACCGGCAGCGACAACGCCACAGACGAATGCGTCGGCGAAACAGACGACGCAGGAGACGACAGCACCGGCGAAACAGGCGACGCAGGAGACGACAGCACCGGCGAAACAGACGACGCAAGAAACTTCTGCACCGGCGGCGGTTGAGACGGAGCATGTCTGTGAGTTTACGAATTGGGTCGTGACGAAAGAGCCGTATTGCGGTTACCTTGGCTATGATATGACGTGGCGCAACACAGGTGAGGAAGTCGGAACCTGTGCGGTCTGCGGCAAGACAAAGACCAGGGGTATCAGGGTGGAGCAGCATGAGTTTGAGCTGGTGAGCGAGACTGCCGCTACCTGCGAGAAGGCAGGAGTGAAAACCTTCAAGTGCAAGCTTTGCGGCTACCAGACGACGGAGCCGAACGGCGAGGCGCTCGGACATGATATGCAGCAGCATGACGATCCGGCTACCTGTACGGAGGACGGACGTTCTTATAAGATGTGCAGCCGCTGCGGGCTGGTGACGGACGAGGTCGTGACGGCGACAAAGACCGGGCATGATTTCTCGACCTATCAGACCGTGAAAGAGGCGAGCTGTACGGAGGAAGGTCTGCGCGAGAGCGTGTGTGCGCATGAGGGCTGTGACGAGAAACAGACAGAGCTCATCCCGAAAAAGGAGCACAGCTATACGGTGACGGAGGTTCCCGAGACCTGTGCGTCGGATCGGAAGATCGTATCGACCTGTGGTGTCTGCGGTTATGAGAGCGTGGAGTACGTGCACGGCACGAAAAAGGAGCATGAGTTGGAAGACGAGGAGATAATGCCGTCGACCACGACCACGGAGGGATATATTCGCAGAAGATGTCTGAACTGCGAACATGTGGAGAAACACATTCTTCCGCTGTCGACACATACTCATAAGTGGGTTGCCATTTCCAAGCTGAATGAGGACAGACCAGAGGGCGAGAAACTTCACGAGGGTATCCTTGCCTCGATGAGCGGAGGAAAGATGCGGACGGAGCAGTGCGTTGCAAAGCTCGGAGACAGCGAGACCTGCCACGACATGCGCTACACCTACCATACCGCGGAAGGCTGTGAGGCGTTCAACAGTGGGAAAACCTGCACGGATGATTCTCACTGGACGGCATGGGAGAATCTCCCGTGCAACGGCAAGGGACATACGTGGACAGAGGACAGCCACACCTGCAAGGTGTGCGGCATGACGAAACCCGGCACAGAAAAGGGTGTTGGAGTGAAAGACCCGGGTTATGCGGAGTCCCGCATCGTGTGGAGTATTAAGCTCAAGGCAAATGTGGGCGGCGCTGAAGAGACGCTCGGAGAGCCTACCGCGATCTCGGCGGATCACTTCATCGACTATACGGCTCCGGTGAAAGACGGCTATGTGTTTACGGGCTGGACGTGGTCAAGAGACGATGCGATACCGGAAGGTGTGTTCTCGGATCCGGAGACGAAAACGTCTCTGCACGTATCCTGTGACTACATGAATGTTACCTTTACCGCGAATTACAACGCGGCAGCTCCGGCGTCAGAGGAACCGGCGGCGATCTCCGTCGATCCGAACGAGATGCCGACAGTCGTGCATGAGCACGTTGATCTGTCCCATGTGGATTTCTCCGATGGACAGGGAGACGCAGCGGGCGCGCATGGGCATGAGGAGCATGAGGTGACGACAGAGCACGATCTGGTGATGGAAGAGGAATAAGACGAGGCATACGTCTCGGCAAACGCGCCAGAGAGAATTAAACAGAGGGAGCGTCCTGTACGGGACGCTCTCTTTTTCAAGTTTTTATGTGAAAAGTGGGCGATATGTGGTATTATGGTATTCGCGAAAGCAATGAGCCGTGCGAAGATGTCAGATGACAAAACGACTGCTCGCAGACGGTTTTGTCAGATGACAGATTCATAGGGCGAATGCCCGCGACCTCGAAAAATCGAAGGTTTTTCGAGGTTGGCACGGCTCGGAAAACGGACATGATATAATGCAGGATAGGCAATGAGCCGTGCGAAGAACGTGGAAGGAGATATGCAATGCGGATAGGAATGGGCTATGACGTGCACCGCCTCACGGAAGGGCGGAAACTGATACTGGGGGGCGTCGAGATCTCATATGAGAAGGGGCTGCTCGGGCACTCGGACGCGGACGTGCTGATCCACGCGATCATGGACGCGCTGCTGGGTGCGGCGGCGCTCGGGGATATCGGAAAGCATTTTCCGGACACGGACGAGCAGTACCGGGGAATCTCCAGCGTGGTTCTACTGAAACATGTCGCGGCGCTCCTGGAAGAGAAATGTTTCGTGATCGAGAATATCGACGCTACGGTGATCGCGCAGCGCCCGAAACTGCTGCCCTACATGGAGCAGATGCGCGCGAACATTGCGGACGCGCTGGGGCTGGAGACGGACCGCGTGAACATCAAGGCGACGACGGAGGAAGGGCTGGGATTTACTGGCAGCGGCGAGGGGATCTCGGCGCAGGCAGTCTGTCTGCTCCAGCCGCTCGCGGACCTGATCGCGGACGACCGGATGCGCCCGGACGGCTGTCCCGGCTGCGGCGGGTGCCCAAAGGGATAGGCATTAAAAATTATTTGCAAAAACTCCCTGTGAGAAGAATTTGTTTTTTACACAAACTAAGGGTGTAACACAAATTCTTAACGAAGGGAGTTTTTCTTATGCAGGAAAATCTTGCAATTGCGTCTGTGCCGATGCAGGAATGGGGCGCGCTTTACGGGGCGGAAGAGGCGCTGCGCGTCGGCACGATATTTCAGGATCTGAACAAACCTTTTTTTGCGGCGGATTCCGGGAAACAGGGAGTCGGCTCCGGGCAGCAGAAGGACGGTGGGAACCGAATGGATTCCGGAAACCGGGAACCAGGGTCTGAACAGCAGCAGCGGGAGCAGATGATGGCGAAGATCCAGGAGACGAGTTTCGCCCTGGACGATGTGCGGCTGTACATGGACACGCACCCGGACGACCGGCAGGGGCTTGCGTTTTTTAAGGAGACGCTGGCTAAGCGGAAAACGCTGCTGTCTGCGTACGCGCAGCAGTTCTATCCGCTGACCGTGGACTGCAGCGCTGACCGGTACGAAAAAGATCCGGCGTCGGAATGCTATTGCTGGCTGAAGGGACCGATGCCCTGGGAAGGAGCGTGTGTATAAATGTGGATCTATGAGAAGAGACTGCAGTACCCGGTAAAAATTACAAAGACCTGTCCAAAGACGGCGCAGCTGATCATCAGCCAGTACGGAGGACCGGACGGCGAGCTTTCCGCGTCGATGCGTTATCTGGCGCAGCGTTACACGATGCCGCTGAAGGCGGTAGGCGGGCTGCTCACGGACATCGGCACGGAGGAGCTGGGGCACATGGAGATCATCTGCGCGATGGTCTATCAGCTCACGAAGAATCTGACGCCGGAGGAGGCAAAGACGGCTGGATTCGACGCCTACTATATCGACCACACCACGGCGCTCTGGCCGCAGGCGGCGGGCGGCGTGCCGTTCACCGCGAAGGAATTTCAGTCGAAGGGCGACGCGATCACCGACCTGACGGAGGATCTGGCGGCGGAGCAGAAGGCGCGCACGGTGTACGAGAACCTGCTGCGCGTGATCACCGACCCGGAGGTGCGGGAGCCGCTGAAATTCCTGCGGACGAGGGAGATCGTGCATTTTCAGCGGTTCGGCGAGGCGTTGGAGCGGACGAAGGAAAAGCTCGACGCGAGGAACTATTACTTCTTCAACCCGGAGTTCGACAAGCAGTTTGTGGAAGTCGCGAAGTGAACACATGACATCCTGCGCGGGATCGCTGTCATTTCATGTGACTGTTGTTGCGCCATAATCTGTGCAGAAAGAAACACTCTGTCAGTTCCGAACAAAGCGGTGGCAGAGTGTTTTGATTTTTCGCATTCTAGCTCCATTCAACAGGTATCATAGGGTTAAAATTTAGAACCCCTATCAAAGCTCCATTATGTATAATTTTCTTAAAATCTATTTTATCACGCATCTTTTTATGTTTTTTCTTTGGCTTTGGCAATGGAACGCAATATTGGTGCTTGTTACAAACTATGATTATGCCAGGAAAGGGTCTTTCATCTTTCCCATAAAAATTTCAAGGACTACGTCACCGTAATCCTTAAATGTAGCATCACCGCAGCGACACTAACTTCATTTATTACCAAGACGTCGAGTGCAATATTCCTCAACCAGTTTTATAAATTCTTCAGCTACGGCAACCTGCTTTTCCGTCTCCTCTTTGCTGGCAATATAGAAATCATCGTAATCACTTGCATGCCGAATTGCCTCTGCCCCTGTGATCCGCCGTCCCATTTCTTTCGGAAAAATTTCTGCCCTCACATAATCTTTATTAAAATTTGCAATCGCATCCTTGTGTCTTTTGTAAGCTTTACCATCCAATGCGTGAACGGCATTCACAGAATGAAAAATTGCATAATATGCCCTGTTATTAGCCGACTTATAGGCTTTTGCGGCAAGCAGAAGCTTTGCGGCATCAAGATCTTCTTTCGCTGTTTCAATTCTATATAGCACTAAATCCCTACGGGCGTCATCATATTCATGCTGCGTCATATAAATTAACTCCCTCCTTATTAATATTTGCATAGAAAGGATAATTTGACACCCATTTTTGAAAATGTTGCTCATTTTTTACAGCCGGCTTTATATCCAGGTCATATTCCATATTATAATCGAAAGTAATATCGATCAACCGATCAAAAAAAGCTTTCGCCTCAATATCTGTAATAT
>CANQYP010000025.1 GCA_947628045.1 uncultured Lachnospiraceae bacterium
TGTATCGGCTCCGTCTCCGTCTGAGCCACTGTCTGTACCGGCTCTGTCTCCGTCTCGGTCGGTGCATCTGTCTGTACCGGCTCCGGCTCCGTCTCGACCGGTGTATCTGCCTGTACCGACTGAGTCGGATCGTTCACCGGAATCCCGTTCCCATCCATATACTGCGCCGTGAGCAGAACATCGCCCTCCGGCATCACAAAGCTTGTCGTCGCGCTGCTGCTGTCCTCCAGCGTCAACTCCACATTCTGCGGTCCAACGACCCAGCCGCTGAACGTGTAGCCGTTTGCCGTATAATCATTCGCGAGAACCGTGATCGCTGTCCCAGCGGTAAAGCCCTGTGTGATGTCTGCGCTCTCCATGCCCTCCACCATCACAGTTCCATGAGTGACATTCAGCATATAGCGGATTCCGCTGCTCTCGCTCGACGAGGTCGTCCCGTCTCCGCCCGCGTCGTCCGGCACATTCGTGATCGGCACATTGTAAGTATCGTTGATCATGATATCGATCGCATTCGGATCCCCGCCCGAAAGGATCGAATCTTCCCCACCGTTCGCCGCGTCCTGCTCGATCGTGATCTCCGGCGCTGTCGCCAGGTCGATCTCCGGCACCGATGCTGTCGGATCCGCCGGGGTCTCTACGTACGGCTCGTCTGTGCCGCCCGCGCTCGGGTCCGCCGGGGTCTCCACGTACGGCTCGTCTGTGCCGCCCGCGCTCGGGTCCGCCGGGGTCTCCACGTACGGCTCGTCTGTACCGCCCGCGCTCGGATCCGTCGGGGTCTCCACGTACGGCTCGTCTGTGCCGCCCGCGCTCGGGTCTGCCGGGATCTCCACGTACGGCTCGTCTGTACCGTCCGCGCTCGAGTCCGCCGGGATCTCCACGTACGGCTCGCCTGTGCCGTCCATGTTCGGATCAGTCGCATTCTCCGCATTCGGATCAACCATGTCTTCCATGTTCGGATCGGTCACGTTCTCCGCATTCGGATCGCCCATGCTCGGATCAACCGTGCCTTCCACACTCGGGTCGCCCGTGCTTTCCGGCACCGGCGCCTCGGTCTCCGCCGCACGGTAGGTCGCGGTGATCTTTACCTTCTCCTCCGGCATCGTCACGGTCGTCTCGCTGTTCAGCTCATCCTCCACTGTAACAACGGCGCCCGAAAGCGTCTCAACCGTCCATTTGTCAAACATCATTCCCTCAGCGGGATCCTCCGCCTTGAGTTTCACCACCGTCTGCGCGGGATAGTAGGCGCGATCCTTCTTCGGCGCGGCAGGATCGATAAGCGCCTCTTCCTCCGGCGTGTTCACATAGTGTCCGCCGATCGGTCCCGTCGTCTCGTCCCCCGCCTCAGAGCTGCCGCCCTCGACGTCCAGCTCGTAGCCGACAAGCGAGAGCACGACCGAGCCATCCTCCGCCGGATCCGCGCGGTATACCTTGCTCTCCTCCACATTCGTCCATGCCACAGGCGCCTCCGGCGTCTCCGCGCTCGCGACCGGCACTCCGTCCAGCATAAGCGGAGCCACGATGCCCGTCAGCACATCGCCCGGAAACAAGATCGGCGCCGGGTCCATCACGCTCACGTCATAGGTCTGCGCAAGCGCCTGCAGCGCCGGGAAACAGACCATCAGTCCGGCTAGCAGCAACCCGAAAATCCTCTTCTTCGTCTTCTTCATATTTACCCCTTCCTCTCCTTCTGACACGATTCCCTTATTCAAAACAGAGATTTTGTTTTCTTGTATCGTAATTATAACACGAGCACAATTAAAAACAATGAATGCTTTCCGTGTAGTTTTCTTAAGACTTTCCTAAGAATGGCAGATTCAAAAAAACAGATGCAGAATTTTGCAGCGCACTGCGTCTTTCCTGTGTCCGACGCGCCAAAAAGGCAAGGTCAGTCCCCGCAGAGCGCCTGTACAGACTTTGTACAGACTTCTCCCGGGAATGCCTTGCCCCTTCGTGATTTGTTCCTAATTACTTATTTTTATTACTTGTTCTTAATTACTCGTTCCTATTACTTATTCTTATTACTTATTCCTATCACTTGTTCCTATTACTTATTCTTATTATTTGTTCCTGTTGCCTTTTTGCGTATCGCTCCGACCCGGTCGGTCGAAGGTACTCAGTGGATCGCGGTCACCTCGTAGTCCTGGTCCTCGACCGCCTTTTTCAGCGCCTCGTCCGCAACCGCCGCGCTCAGCTTTACGACCGCCGTGCCGTTCTCATGGCTCACGACCGCCTCGCTCACCTCCGGCAGAGCCTCGAGCGCCTTCTTCACGCGCGCCTCACAGTGTCCGCACATCATTCCCTTGATCTCCATCGTCTTTTCCATCTCTTTTTGCTCCTTTCGCTTTCTCTGTTTTATTTTCCTGTCCCGCGAGGTGTCATACATCGGGAACAGATTCAAACGCAATGCGTTTGTCACGACACAAAAGCTCGACAGGCTCATCGCCGCCGCGCCGAACATCGGGTTCAGCTTCCAGCCGAACAGCGGATACCACGCGCCCGCCGCCAGCGGGATCCCGATCACATTGTAAAAGAATGCCCAGAACAGGTTCTCGTGAATATTGCGCAGCGTCGCCCGGCTTAAGCGGATCGCGGCGGCGACGTCCGGCAGCCGACTCTTCATCAGCACCACATCTGCCGCGTCGATCGCGACGTCCGTACCGGCTCCGATCGCGATCCCGATGTCCGCTCTGGTGAGCGCGGGCGCGTCGTTGATGCCGTCGCCCACCATCGCCGTTCTGCCCTGTTTCTGCAGGCTGCGGATCACGCTCTCCTTGCCGTCCGGGAGCACCCCGGCAATCACCTCATCCACGCCCGAGCGCGCGCCGATTGCCTTCGCCGTGCGCTCGTTGTCGCCCGTGAGCATCACGACGCGGATCCCCATGTTCTGCAGCTCCCGCACCGCCTGCGGGCTGTCCTCCTTCACGACGTCCGCCACCGCGATGATGCCGAGCAGCCGTCCGTCCTCGCTGAAGAACAGGGGCGTCTTTCCCTCTTCGGCGAGCGCCGCCGCCACGCGCTCCATCTCCACGGAGACCTTCGCCTGTGTGCGGATAAACTCAAGATTGCCGCCCGCCAGACGGCGTCCCTCGCACACACCGCTCAAGCCGTTGCCCGGAAGTGCCTGAAAGTCCTCCGTCTCGCGCGCCGTAAGCCCGCGCTCCTGCGCAAGCGCCAGCACCGCCTTCGCGAGCGGGTGCTCGCTCCTGCGCTCCAGCGCAAACGCCGCGTCCAGCAGACGCTCCTCCGCCGAATCCGCCGCTGCGCCGCCTGCCTGATCTGTGCTTGCATCGTCTCTGTCTGTATGACCCGCACCTATGCTGTCCGCGCGCGTGCCTTCTGCCGGACAGAGATCCGTGACGCGCGGTTCCCCGCTCGTGATCGTTCCGGTCTTATCCAGCGCGACGATCTCCACCTTGCCGGTCTCCTCAAGCGAGACCGCCGTCTTGAACAAAATCCCATGCTTGGCGCCCATACCGTTTCCCACCATGATCGCGACCGGCGTGGCGAGCCCGAGCGCGCACGGACAGCTGATCACCAGCACCGAAATGCCGCGCGCCAACGCAAAGCCGACCGTCTGCCCCACGAGCAGCCAGATCAGGATCGTCAGCGCTGCGACCGCGATCACCGCCGGAACAAACACCCCCGACACACGGTCCGCGATCTTGGCGATCGGCGCCTTCGTCGCCGCCGCGTCGCTCACCATCTGGATGATCTGCGCCAGCGTCGTGTCCTCGCCGACACGCGTCGCCTCGCAGGTCAGGAACCCGGACTGGTTCACAGTCGCCGCCGAGACGCTGTCCCCCGCCGCCTTGTCGACCGGAATGCTTTCCCCGGTCAGGGCAGACTCGTTGACCGCGCTGCTGCCCTCCAGGACAACGCCGTCCACAGGAATATTCTCGCCCGGGCGCACCACAAAGCGATCCCCGATGCGCACCTGCTCGATCCCCACTTCCACCTCGGCGCCGTCCCTGAGCACCGTCGCGGTCTTCGGCGCCAGTTTCATCAGTCCCTTGAGCGCGTCGGTCGTCCTGCCCTTGGAACGCGCCTCCAGCATCTTCCCGACCGTGATCAGCGTCAGGATCGTCGCCGCCGACTCAAAGTAAAATTCATGCATATAGCCCATGACCGCCGCCGCGTCGCCGCGCGTCTGCGCCCCGGTCATCGCGAACAGCGCATAGACGCTGTAGCCAAACGACGCTCCGGCGCCGAGCGCCACCAGCGTATCCATATTCGGCGCGCCGTGCAGGGCGCCCTTCGCGCCGCTCACAAAAAATTTCTGGTTGATCACCATGACCGCAGCCGTCAACAGCAGCTGCAGCAGCCCCATAGCGATGTGATTTCCATCAAAGAAACGCGGCAGCGGAAAGCCCCACATCATATGCCCCATTGAGACATACATCAGGGGAATCAGCAGACACAGCGAGGCGATCAGCCTCCGTTTCATCTTCGGCGTCTCCGTGTCCGCGAGCGCGTCGTCATAATTCGGCACCGCGGGGGCGGACGCGCCGGCTGCGCTCTTCGCCCCCTTCAGGGACGCGCCGTAGCCCGCCTCCTCCACTGCCTTTATCACTGCCTCCGCGGACGCGGTCCCCTCCACGCCCATCGAGTTCGTCAGCAGGCTCACCGAACACGCCGTGACGCCCTCCACCTTCCGAACCGCCTTCTCGACCCTGGCGCTGCACGCCGCGCAGCTCATCCCGGTCACCAGATACTGCTCCATACGCTCACTCCTGACTGATCTCCGGATCTGCAGATAAGATTTGCAGAAACGGAACATAATATGCAAATTATACCCATAGGGTATCTTTTCTGTATTATATACCTGTCTAACGAGAAATGCAAGCCCTATTTGCCGCGCGCTGCGGCAGCGCCAAATTTTTCCTCTCGCGAATCTGCGCATAAAAAAGGGACTGTCACAGTCGTGGCAGCCCGTTCCTTCTCCGGCTTGCTTACGCAATCGCGTACTTATCCAGCACTTTATCAAAAAAGCAGTCTTCCGGCGAATACTTGACGGTCAGAGGCTTTGTCAAATCCATGCTCATAACCCCAAGCAGCGACTTGGCGTCTACTACGATTCGGTTATAAAAAATGTCCACATCGAATTTACACTTGGCAGCCTCATTGACAAACTCCCTGACATCGTTAATCGTTTTCAGACGGATTCTCTTATCCAGCATATGCGATCCCTCCTATCTGTCTCCCATTTTCAGGTCATGTGTATCCTTCCAATGTGTTTAATTTTTGACATTATGGCACGAGTTTATTCATCCGTCAAGAAACCATTTCGCTTATATTTCTCCCCGGCGGAAACGTTTTTTCTATATTTTGCCCAATGGCATTTCCGGCTTTAGGCAAATCGTCAAAAAAAGAGACTGCAAACGCAGTCCCTTTTGCTTATCAGACGTTTACTGCTCCAGCGCTTCCATGAACGCGTTCAGCCTGGCAAGCAGCACATCCGTGTCGATCCCGTGCACCATCGCCGCCTCCTCGAGCGTCTCCATCTGCGAGGACGGACAGCCTACACAGTGCATGCCTCCCGCCATGAGAACCGGGGCAAGCCCCTGATTCAGCTGAAGGATCTCTCCGATCGTCATCTCCTTCGTGATCTTCGCCGCCACTTTGTATCCCTCCTTCATTCACTTCTGTAATTCTCCGGACCGCCCGCAGATTCCGCGCCGTCCGAACCGGGTCTAAGACCCCTGTGAGACATTATAATACGTTTCCGCGCATTATGCAAGGCGCAACTCGCCTCGTCATTGCCAGTGTTTCCACAGAAATACAATGCAAAATCTATTTTTTTGCTTGTGTATTTTGCGGTTTTGTATTAGAATAGAGCAAAGATTCCGTTCGGGATCGATAATTCGTATTCAAAAAGGAGGATGCAACTATGGCATATGTAATTTCTGACGAATGTGTAGCTTGCGGTACCTGCGCAGGCGAGTGCCCGGCAGACGCGATCTCTGAGGGCGACGGAAAGTACGTCATCGACGCTGATGTCTGTCTCGAGTGCGGCACATGCGAGGCTGCCTGCCCGACAGGCGCTATCTCCGCAGAGTAATCTGCCTACATAGCGGCGGCGCACGGCACGTCAAGTCATTTTATGACATCTGGGGCTGTCCCGGTTCGTTTCGACCGGTACAGCCCTTATTCTTTTCGACCGAACAGCCGCGCGAACAGTCTCCCTGCCCTTTTGCGCCAACCGCCCTCCGGCTGCTCCGCGCAGACCGCCGCCTCCCGCTCGATCAGCACATACTGCAGACAGAGATCCGCCAGCTCCTCCTTCAGCTTTTCATTCTGCTCTGAGACGACCTCCGCGATCAATCGACGAAGGATCTGCTCGAACCTGCCGCGCTCGTCCGCGCGCGCCCCGACCGCGACGACCTCGCCGCGCACCGTCTCCGCCCCGGAGCCCGCAAAGGCAAGCTCCCGCCCCTCCATCAGCAGCCGGATCGCCTTGAGCTGCAGCCCCTTCTCCTTCAGATCCCGGACACAGCGAAACGTCTCAATGTTCTCCTCACTGTACACGCGGTGTCCCTGCGCGTTGCGCCGAACCTTTACCTGCAGTTCCTCTTCCCAGTAACGCAAAACGTGCGACTCAACGCCTATGAGCCGCACCGCTTCCGAAACCGAATATTCCCTTTCTTCCATACGATTCTCCCCTTGCGCGCCTGCTCCCGGTGGCTTGTCCACCGTCCGGGCAGCCCTGTCCTCTGCACAGCTCTGTCCTTCTATCAATATATGACGGCACAGCGCAAAAAAGAACCGTTATTTTTTGATATTTGCAAATTTTGTGAAACGCGGCAGCCACGCAAGCTCGATCGTCCCGGTCCCGCCGTTCCTCTGCTTGGAGATGATGACCTCCGCGATATCCTTCCGCTCCGTCTCGTGGTTGTAATAATCTTCACGGTACAAAAACATCACGATGTCCGCGTCCTGCTCGATCGCGCCGGATTCACGCAGATCCGAGAGCATCGGGCGATGGTCGCCCGGACGCTGCTCCACGGCGCGGGACAGCTGCGACAGCGCCACCACCGGAACCTGCAGTTCACGCGCGAGCTCCTTGAGGGAGCGTGAAATTTCCGAGATCTCCTGCTGCCTCGACTCCGCGCGGCGGTTCCCCTTCATGAGCTGAAGATAGTCAATCATGATGATGTCAAGGTTGTGCTCCAGCTTATATCTCCTGCACTTGCTGCGCAGCTCCGACACCGAAAGCCCCGGAGTATCGTCGATGATCAGATTCGACCGCCCGATCACCCCCGCCGCCTCGATCAGGTTCGACCAGTCGCTGTCGCTGAGGTTGCCGGTCCGCAAAATCTGGGAATCCACGCGGGACTCCATCGAAAAAAGACGGTTCATCAGCTGCCCTCTCGACATCTCAAGGCTGAAGATCGCTACGTTGCGGTTGTTCCGAAACGCCATGTATTCCGCAATGTTCAGCACAAACGCAGTCTTTCCCATAGACGGGCGCGCCGCGACCAGGATCAGATCCGACGGCTGAAACCCCGCCGTCCAGCGATCCAGATCGATGAAACCGGTGGCAAGCCCCGTCACATTCCCCTTCGCGCGGCTCGCCGCCTCAATCCTGTCCAGCGCCTCCAGCACGACCTCCTTGATCGGCACAAAGCTGTCGACCGATTTCTTCTGCAGCACCTGGAAAACCTTCTTCTCCGTGTCCTCCATGATGGCGTCGACGCTTTCCTTATCCTCGTAACACGCAGCTGCGATCTCCTCGTTCACCCGGATCAGCCTGCGCAGCTGCGCCTTATCCGAAACGATCTTCGCGTAAGACCTCGCGTTCACCGAGGTCGCGACCGCATTCATGATATCCCCTACAAATTCCAGGCTGCTGATCTCCGGCGGCACGCCCTTCGCCTTCAGGCGGTTCTGCAGCGTCACCAGATCGATCGGCGTATCTTCATGATAGAGCTCCTCCATCGCCTCAAAAAGGATCCTATACTGTTTCTGATAGAAATCTTCCGCCGTCAGCAGATCGGTCGCGATCACGACCGCATCGCGGTCCAGGATCATTGAGCCGATCAAAGACTGCTCCGCCTCCACACTGTGCGGCATGACACGTTTCAGCAACGCCTCGTCCACGATACCGCCCCTTTCCTTTCTCTTCTGTATCGCCCTCTCCGCTTTCTACAGTGCGCTGACATTCACCCGGATCCTGGTCGTCACCTTCGGATGCAGCTTGATCGAAACTTCGGTGACCCCGAGCTCCCGGATCGGTGCGTCCAGCAGGATCTTCTTCTTGTCCACTTCCTGCCCGAGCTGCTTTTTGATCTCCTCGGCGATCTCCTTCGAGGACACGGAGCCGAACACTCTGCCGCCGTCCCCTGCCTTCACCGCGACCTTGACCTCTTTTCCCTCGAGCTCCCTGCCGAGCGTCTCCGCCGCCGCATGCAGCTCCCGGGCGAC
This sequence comes from uncultured Lachnospiraceae bacterium, assembly GCA_947628045.1. Lineage (GTDB taxonomy): Bacteria > Bacillota > Clostridia > Lachnospirales > Lachnospiraceae > Choladousia. The sequence goes on from CANQYP010000025.1 coordinate 8,422, forward strand.
CTTCTCCTCGTTCGCCTTCTGGAGCTTGAGGTCGTTCATATTTCCGCTCGTCGCCTCCTTGCCCATGCCCTTCTTCAAAAGCATATTGCGGGCGTATCCCTCGCTGACCTCCACCACTTCGCCCTTTTTCCCAAGCGCCTTTACATCCTGCAATAAAATCACTTTCATAACCTAGATCGCTCCTTCTTTCGTCATCTGTGTCAGTACTTCTTTCAGTTTTACGCGCGCCTCCTCAATGCTCACATTGTCAAGCTGCGCGCCGGCGATGTTCATGTGCCCGCCGCCGCCCAAGCGCTCCATGATGATCTGGACGTTCACCTCGTCGATCGCGCGGGCGCTGATGTAGATCTTCTGGTTGAACTCCGTCAGCACAAAGGACGCCTTGACCCCGATGATATTCAGCAGCTCATTCGCCGCCTGCGCGCCGATCACCGTCGGACTCTCCAGCCCTTCGCTCGGACAGACGCTGATCGCGTAGCAGTCCATAAACGCCTCCGCGTGCCGCACTGCCTCGGCGCGCGCCTTATAGGTGTCCATATCGTTCCGGAAATACTTGCGCACGCGCGTCATATCGGCGCCCTTCCTGCGCAGGAAGGCTGCCGCCTCAAACGTGCGCATGCCCGTCTTCGCCACAAAATTGTTCGTGTCGACGATGATGCCCGCGTATATGCTGTCCGCCTCGATCGGCCTCAGCCGGATCTCTTCGTCATAATACTGCAGGATCTCCGCGATCATCTCGCACGCCGACGACGCGGACGGCTCAATGTACGACAGAGCCGCGTTCTCGATCTTCTCCGTCCCCTGCCTGTGATGGTCCAGCACAATGATCGTCTTTGTCAGGTAGAGCAGCTCCTCGCACTCGACCATCGCCGGACGGTTCGTGTCGACCACGACGACCGCCGTGTTCTGGTTCGTCATCTCGATCGCCTGTTCGTGTGTCAGGAACAGTTTCTCCTCGCGACCATCCTTCTCAAGCTCGGTCACCCAGGGGCGAATGCTGCTGTTGGTCCCGTCCAGCACGATGTGCGCCGGCTTGCCCGCCTCCTTTGCCGCCCGACAGACCCCGACGCTCGCCCCGAGGGAATCGATATCGGTGATCTTGTGTCCCATGACGATCACGCGCTCCCTGGTATTGATCAGCTCGCGCAGCGCCTGCGCTTTCACGCGGGCGCGCACGCGCGTATTCCGCTCGGCGTGCTGCGTCTTGCCGCCAAAGAACGTCAGTTTCTCGTGGTCCTTGACCACCACCTGGTCCCCGCCGCGCGCAAGCGCCATCTCCATCGCGCCCCGTGCCGCCTCGTAGTTCTGCGTATAATCCGGGTTGTTCACGCCAATGCCTATGCTGAGCGTCATACTGATCGAGTTGCCGATGTTCACTGTCTTCACATCCTCGAGAATGGAAAACCGGTCCTCCTCCATCGCCGAAAGTCCTTTCTGGTGCATCACCAGGAGGTATTTGTCCTTTTCCAGCTTTTTCGTCAGACCACCCATCGCCGAGACATATTTCGTGACCCGGCGGTCGATCAGCGCCTCCAGCATAGAACGGCGCACGTCCTCCACGCTCTCCACCACCTCGTCGTAATTGTCCATATAGAGCAGCCCGACGATCGGTTTCTGTTCAAAATTCTCCTTCTTGAGCGCCTTGAGCTCCGTGATGTCAAAAAAGTAGATCTCCACCACGCTGGTTCCGTCCTCCGCGGCATCCACGCCCGGGAGCTCCCGGAGCATCTCGTCCAGAGAGATCCGCCGCATACTGACGCTGTAGATCCTGTCCTTGTGTGTGATCTCCGTGCTCCCCCCGTCTTCCCGGGGCGGCAGGACAGACATGTCAAGCTCCGGGAAAAAGGCGGTGATGTTCCTGTGCCCGCCCTCCTTCTTCCCGACAAGCTCCGCAAGCCGGTCGTTCATCCAGAGCACCCTGCCGTCCGTCTGAACGAGTCCGTGCGGGATCACAAACTGCCGCAGCATCTCATGCTCCACGCTGTGGTACTGATTCGCGAAATCCACCAGCTCGGACAGCACGCGCGGTCGGTAATACAGATCCAGGAGCACCACCGTCAGCAGGATCAGCGCGGTAAAGCCGCCTGTCAGAAGACCCGCTCTCGTATCCAGATACAGCACAGCCGCCGTGAGTCCCAGCAGAAGGAGCGGCAGAAGTACACACCAGTACCAATGCCGCATCAGTTTTCCGCTGTATTTCAAATGCACTTTGTTGGTCGCCTTATCCTCTTTCATAACAGTCTCCCAAAAGCAAAGACGCTTTTACGCCTTGTCTAGTATAGCACATAAGACCGTATTATGAAAGTCTTTTCTTGCGTTTCCGTCCGAGCGCCAGCAAAATCGCCGCGCACCCGGAGACCGCCATCGCGACCACCGGCAGCGCAAGATCCGTGTCGTCGCCTGTTTTCGGGGACTCCTCCTCCAGCCGTTCGTTCTTCAGATCCAGCCGGTACTCGACCACCCGTGTTTTGTCGTCCTCGCAGGAGAACCGGATCTTATGCTCCGTCTCGTCGAGCCGGTACCCGTCAAGGGTCTTCGTCTCCTTCAGCGTATAGACCGCCGCCTTGCCTTTCGCCTTTTTGCCCTGCGCCATGACCGGGTACTCCTGAGATTCCGCGCGTCCCTTTCGGTCGGTCACAAGCCGCTCCAGCAGTTTTCCCTTGCTGTCGCGCAGCTCAAACTCCACGCCCTTCATCGGTTTCCCCGTGAGCTGATCCGTCTTGCGGATCCGAACCTTTCCGACCACGCAGTCGTCCTCCATCGTGACCGTCTGCACAGCTCCGGTATCGCCCACCTGGAAGGTGATCTCTTCCGCGATCACATATCCTCTGGGCGCGGATTCCTCCCGCAGCGTGTACGCCTTTCCTGCCTCCAGCCCCTGGATCAGGTGCGGCTCCTCCTGCGAGACCCAGCTGTCAACGACCGTTCCGCCCTCGTCCCGCACCTCGAGCTTTGCCCCCGGCAGCTCCTTTCCCGTCGTGATGTCCGTCTTGGAGACGCTGACCTGGGTGGGCTGGTTCTCGAACGTGAAATCGAATGCGACCTCTTCCGTGCCGTCCCCGGCATAGGTGAAGGTGAAATCCCTGACCTCGCCCGTCGTCGCGTATCCGGCGGGCGCCTTGATCTCCTTCACATAGTAGGAGCCGCCGATCGGCAGGTCGGCACAAAAGGTAAGCCTTCCGTCCGCTCCGGTCGCCTTCTGCTCGATCACGGCGTCCGCTTTCAGGAGAAGGGTCCCGTCCGACTCGGCGATATCCGTGCGCGCGCACAGGGCAAAGACGCCTCCCGCCAGGGGCTGTCCCGTGCCCGCCTCGCATTTCTGCACCGTCACCTTCGCCTTCTGTCGGCTGTTCTGCCATTTCTCATCGTAGGTCACGACCGGGGTGTCCTGATCCCGATAGGTCAGATCGACCTGTCTCGGCTTGTCATCCAGAAGAAAGCCCTCCCCTGTCTTCTTCTCCACTACATAATATTTTCCCAGCGGCAGGTCCTCCGTCCTCGCATAGCCGAGCGCATCCGTCGTGATGGTCGCGACCAGCTCGTCCTTTTGATAGTAGTCCTCGCTCACGCCGTCGGCGGCATGGATGTCCTCCGCCGCATAGACCTCAAAGACGACCTGCTGCAGGGAACCCGACACATAGCCGAAGATGCCTTCCAGCGTCCCGGTCACCATCTCGTTCCAGGTCACGGAATTCACAAACTCGCCGGTCTTGCTGATGACGATCCGCCCCACCGGCACCGCGTCCTCCATCTTGACCTTCTGGACCTCCCCGGTCTCCTCCACCGTGAATTTTACCTCTTCCGCGCGAAGATAGCCGTACGGGGCAAACTCCTCCCGCAGCACATACGTCTCTCCTATGTGCAGACAGCGGATCCGGTGCGGCTTTCCCCGCTCGGACACCCAGGAATCCACCACGTCCCCCTTCTCGTCCAGGACGCTCAGAGTCGCGCCGTCCAGCTCCGTGCCGGTCGTGACGTCCGACTTTGTGAAATCCACGCGCGTCGGCTCGTCCGCAAAGGCTGCCTCCAGGCGCACCGTCTCCGTCTCCTGCCCTTTGTACGACGCGGAAAGCTCCACGGTCTCAGATGAGGGAAGATAGCCGTCCGGCGCGCGCAGCTCCCTGACATAATAGCTGCCGAGCGGAAGATCCTGCGCAAACACCGCCTTCCCGTCCTCTCCCGTCACCGCCGTGGCAAGCTGCTCGTCCGCCTCCGCGATCCGCGTTTTGCCCGCCAGGATCTCCTCCTTCGCATAGAGCGCGAATTCCGCCCCGGCAAGCGGCGCCTCGTTCTCCGCGTCCTTTTTCAGCGCCGTGATCTCCACCTTCTGCCGTTCGTTGACAAACGTGAGCGTCGCCGTCACCACGGGCGTATCCTGGTCAATGTAGACGAGCTGCGCATACTGCTCCTCCTCGCTGCGCAGGAATCCCTCCGGCGCGGATTTCTCCGTCACACGGTACTTGCCCAGCGGCAGATCGCGCAGCACCGCCTCTCCGTCCGAGCCAGTAGTCAGCTCGCCGACCTTCGCGCCCTTCGCGTATTCCAGCGTCCGGTTTCCGTCCGCGTCTCTCTGGTGATCCGCCGTGTAGATGTTTTCCGCGGCAAACACTTCATACACCGCACCCGGGATCGGCTCCTCCTCATACTGGAAATCCTCGCCGCGCCCTTTCAGGACTTCGCCCTTTTTCCGCACACGGAGCTCGCCCTTCACCGGGTGGTTCGACGCCACCACCTCGATGATCGCGTCGTTGGAGGTATCGTTCATTCGATACGCCACGTTGCTGTCCACATTGACTTCGATCGACTGTCCGCCGAGCGTGTAGCCCTCCGGCGCGGTGACCTCCTCGATCCGGTAATGTCCGCGCGGCAGGCTCTGGGGCAGGATCAGATAACCCTCTTCGTCCGTGAAGTAGGACGAATGTCTCTCCACCTTCGGATAGGTCGTCGTCTGCACGACATACGCCCCGGCGTCCTTGTCGTATACCTTAAATTCCGTATTTGCCTCGCACACATTCTGATGCGTCTCATCGTCGCTCTTGATGATCTTGAGCTTTGCCTCAAACTCCTCGTCGACCAGCACCCGCCAGACCTGCGGCTCTGTCGGCGCGTTCTCGCTGATCCTGACTTCAAAATTCTTCACCGGCTTATGTCCCGGCGGAACCGTGGTCTCCCGCACCAGGTAAGTGCCGAAGGCAAGCGGCGCCGACACCGCATACCCTTCCTGGTTCGTGAAGAGCTCCGTCTCGCCGTTTTTCCCGAGCGGGACCGGCTTTGCCGACGCGAAATCATAGGAGCCGTCCGCCAGCTGACGCAGGGAGCTTTTCAGGTACGCGGTAAAACCGGCGCCCTCAAGCAGCTGCGTCCCGCCCGACTCGCTCCCGGAGACCTTGATGATCTGGAACGGCTGACGCATCACCGTCTCCGTGGACACACATTCCTTCTCAATGACCGTTGCCGCGCCGTCCGCCGCCTCAAAGCTGACGTCATACTCCTTCCCGTCCAGCAGATATCCGCTTGGCGGGCTGATCTCCTTCACATAGTATTGCCCCGGGTACAGATGGTCCACGGACGCCTTCCCCGCCGCATCGGTCGTCATCGTCGTGACCTGCTGCCCCGCGCGGAACAGCACGCCGGTCGAACCGTCGGGATGCACGATGTCCCTGCGGGCATACAGCCCATAGACCGCTCCCGAGAGCACAGCGTCGCCCTGCGCGGTGCCCGTCTGCGCATCCCGTTTCGTCAGTTTCAGCTTTGCCGAGATCGGCTCGTTGGGAAAAGTGCGGGAAATCCCCTGCCCCGTCTGTGCCGCCTCCTGCAGGGGCAGCGGCGTCACCTGCTCGCTGCGCATATAACCGGCGGGCGCCTGTTCCTCCACCAGATACAAAACGTCCTGCGTCCCGTACAGAACCGCGGACGTCCTGCCCTGCGCGTCCGTCGCCGGGAAATCCTTGTAGAGCACATGGCACTCCGGGTCCGCATAGGCGGAAAACAAGGCGCCGGACAGCCCTTTTCCTGTCTGCGCGTCCGTCTTGTAAAGCTCCACGGGAATCGGTTTCAGCCATCGGACCGTGAATGGGACGCTCGTGTCCTGCTCGATCCCGTCGCCGAACACCAGCGCCAGATCCTGCGTGTCCGCCCCTGTCGTGATCTTATACGCGGAAAAGTCTTTCGTCACATTTCCCCGCAGGGTAGTCGTCCACACCTCGCCCACATCGGTCGCCTGTGTGAGCGGTGCCGACAGGTAAAACGTCGTCCCGCCCGGGATCGTCACGGTCTCCCCCGCGCCGCTCTCCCTGCCCGTCGTCAGATTGTGCAGCACGACTCCGGCAGGCAGGGCGAACGTGACCGACTGGCTGGGATCCGCCCGCAGCGTAATCTCCCCGGTCCTCTGCCCCGCCGGAGGTATTTCGCTATCCGGGTAAGCCGTCACATCCGTCTCGGAAAATTCCATGTCCACCTCCGGGATGTCCGCCTCTCTGACGCAGTATTCATACAGCTCCCGCGCGAGATTCTGCGCCTTCTCGTTCGCTCCGTAGAAAGCGTCCGGGCTCCCGTTGGCGTATGCCGCCGCCAGGTGCGTGATAATGAACCTCTGCCCTTCGCTGAGGTCCGGGTGCATCGTCGCGAAATACCCGCCCTCACCGGACGCCTTCGTCCCGTAATAGCAGACCTTCGCGAGGAGTTTCGCCCCCGGCATCCTCGTCACGGCATAGCCGCTGCTGCTGCCCGGCGTGGAGCGGGAAGGCTGGACACAGTATGCTGTAGCCGTGATGTCGTTGAACGACACGGTGTACTTGTTCGTCCAGTGCGTGCCGTAGCCGTAGTCCGAATAATAGTACGGCTTGTCGGAGCACGTCACGGTGACCGCCGTGACCGCCATTGTCATGATCCCGCTCTCCTGCCCGACCGACGCGTAGAAGGTCAGCGATTCTCCCGGAGCAAGACCGAACATGTCGATGTTCTGCCTTTGCGCCTCGTCCAGCACTTCCTTGAGCTGCTGCTCCGTGCCCTCCTCCGTCTCCGACTCCGGCGCCTCTTCCGGCGCCGGTTCCGTTTCTGTGCCTGTCTCCGCCTGTTCCGCGGTCTCCGCTGAAGGATCCGTCTCCGTCTGCCCCGCGGTCTCCGCCGGCGTTTCGGTCTCCGTCTGTCCCGTAGTCTCTGCCAACGTTTCGGTCTCCGTCTGTCCTGCAATCTCCGCCGACGTTTCGGTCTCCGTCTGCCCCGCAGTCTCTGCCGAAGTATCGGTCTCCGTTTGTCCTGCAATCTCCGCCGACGTTTCGGTCTCCGTCTGCTCCGCGGTCTCCGCTGACGTTTCAGTCTCCGTCCCGGACTCTGATTCCGTCTCCGTGCCAGCCTCCGTGCCCGTCTCTGTGCCGACTTGCCCGCCAGCCTCCGTGCCCGTCTTCGTGCTGGTCTGTCCGTCCGTCAGCGATGCGGTTTCGCTCCCGGTCTCCGCCTGAGCCGCGATCCCCGCTGACGCGTCGATCTCCGTCTCCGCAGCGATCACACTCCTCTGTGTCTCCTCGCTCGCCTGCAAATATGCTCCGGCGGAAAACAGTACAAAAAATACACCGGCGAGGCAGCCCGCGCCCGCCCTTCTGAACCTTCTGAACTTTTTCATAATCTCTCCTTTGCTCACGGTTGATTCTTTTCATCGGAAAACATAAACAGGGAATGGTCGGCGAATGCCGTTAAGTCTTCAGATGTTATTGAGATGATAACACAGTTTTAGTGATATTTCAAGACTATTTTGTGATTTATTTTTCGACATAATGTGACAAAATGAAAGCCCCCGGACACCGGGTCTCCGGTATCTGAGGGCGCTCTGTCATTCACTGCTCAGTCCTGCACATACGGCATAAGCGCTACGTGGCGGGCTCTCTTGATCGCAACCGTCAGCGCGCGCTGATGTTTCGCGCAGTTGCCTGTGATTCTTCTCGGGAGGATCTTTCCCCTCTCCGATACGTATCTTTTCAGCTTGTTTACGTCCTTGTAGTCGATCTCATTGTTCTCCTTGCCACAGAAAACACAGACTTTCTTTCTCCTGCGGATGCCGCCTTTTCTTCTCATCGGCGCATCGGTTCTATCCTTGCTGAATGCCATGATTCTTCCTCCTTTACCGCGTTGCGTGCTTACCACGGGAGATCGTCGTCGGTCTCTTCCGCTCCCGGGTAGTTGTTGAAACCGTCCGCCGGGATTGCGTCGCTCGGTGCGGGCATCGACGGCGCTGCGCTCTGCGGGCGTGACTGCCGCGTCATCTCGCTGACCCCGCCGGACGCTCCTTTGCTCTCGGCAAACTCCTGGTCATCCACGATGATATCTACACTGTATACTTTCTCTCCGTCCCGATTCGTATAGTTATGGTTCTGGAGACGTCCTGTGACCGCGATCTTGATCCCTTTGTGAAAATATCGCTCCGCAAATTCAGCCCCTTTTCCAAACGCGGTACAGTTAAAAAAATCTGCAGTCGGCTCGTTGTCGCTGCCGCGGCGGGATCTGCGGTCAACCGCCAGCGTGTATTTTGCGACCGCCAGGGAGCTGTCCCCTGCGGAATAGCGCACCTCTGGGTCTCTGGTCAAACGTCCCATAAGAATAACCTTATTCATCACAATCCTCCTTTCGGCTGTTTACTTGTCCTTGCTGTTTCCCCTATTCCGCGTCCTGTCTGACGCACAGATATCTGATGACATTTTCCATGATCCGGACACGTCTCTCGACTTCCGCCGGGCATGCAGCATCAGACTCAAACCGAACAAAGTAGTAAAACCCTTCGCGCATCTTCTGGATCTCGTAAGCAAGTCTTCTCTTGCCCCAGTCCTCCACTTCCGTGACGGTTCCGCCGAAACGGGTGATATGCTCTTTCACCTTCTCGATCACAGCGGCTCTGTCCTCGTCTTCAAGTTTCGCGCTGACAACTACTGCCAATTCGTACTTGTTCATGCTACTCGCACCTCCTTATGGTCTCTGGCCCCTCTTCGACGAGAGGAGCAAGGAAATAATATATCACGAGCAATTATGATACCACAGAATTCTTCCATATTCAAGCATTTTTTGCTGCGCGGGACATTTTTCGTTTTACTGGTAGGGCGAAAAGCCAGCCTTCACTGCGCCGGATCACGCTCCCGCAGTCCCCGCGTATTCTTCTCGACCAGTTTCCGCGCGACCATGATCTGACGACCGCAGCCCATGCATTTCAGCCGGAAATCCGCGCCGACGCGCAGGATCTCCCACTCCTGGCTGCCGCACGGATGTTTCTTCTTCAGTTTGACGATCTGTCCTACCTCGTAATCCATGCAGCCGCCTCCGTTCTATACCTGAATCGCGCCCAGCACCGCGCCGATGCTGTCCTGAATCAGCAGGTTCGCGTACTTGTCGCGCGGCGTCGGAGATTTGTTGATCACGACGAGATGGCTGCCCTCAAAATAGTCGATCAGCCCCGCCGCCGGGTAGACCGCCAGCGACGTCCCGCCGATGATCAGCACATCGGCATGGGAGATGTAATAGATCGACTCCTGGATCGTATTCTGGTCCAGTCCCTCCTCGTACAGTACGACGTCCGGCTTGATCACGCCGCCGCACTCGCATTTCGGCACGTCGCCCTCGTAGTGCAGCATATACTCCGCGTCGTAGCTCTTTCCGCATTTCTGGCAGTAATTTCGGTGCACGCTCCCGTGGAGCTCGAGCACCTTCTGACTGCCCGCCATCTGGTGCAGCCCGTCGATGTTCTGCGTCACAATCGCCTTCAGCTTGCCCTTCTGCTCCATCTCCGCAAGCTTTTTGTGCGCCGCGTTCGGTCCCTTGTCAAGACAGAGCATCTTGTCGCGGTAGAACCGGTAAAATTCCTTCGTGTTCCGCACGAAAAATGTATGGCTCAGGATCGTCTCCGGCGGATAATCGTACTTCATATGGTACAGCCCGTCCACACTCCGGAAATCCGGGATCCCGCTCTCGGTGGACACGCCGGCGCCTCCGAAAAATACGACATTGTCCGTATTGTCTATGATCTCCTGCAGTTTCTTCACAGCATCCTCCATGCCTGTCCACTCCTCTCCTTTGACCGCTCGACGCCGCCAGTCCGTCCGCCTCCGTCGGCGTGCCGTCGCAGACCGCGTTCCATGTTTTGCAATTTCATATTACGCCCGTCTATTCTGTGCTCTCTGTTATTTTCAAGCTGCCCGTCTCTATTTTGAGACGTACACCTGCGCCAGCTTGCCCATCACGGCAAAGCGCGTCGCATCGTCTCCTGTGCACGTCGAGAGCGTCACGATACGATCCTCCTTCGTGACCTCCACGTCCCCCGCCTCGATCTCCGAATTCTCAAACGCGTAATTGATAAACTCGTCAAACTGGTCGTCCATAAAGCCGGTCTGATAGGTAAGCCCCGTCTTGTTCACGACCGTGGCGGCAAAGATCCGGTACTGGTAGATAAAGTTCGGCGTGAAGATCCAGAAAAACTTGCTCTTCTCGAACTTCCCCTCCTCGCGGAACTGCTTGAGCTTGCCGAACATGGATCCGTTCCTCATGTTGTGTCCGTACACGATCGTGTTCTGGTCGGTCAGGTCCGGCTTGTTCAGATAGTTCAGGAACAGGCAGCCCGCGAAATTGTCCGTCTTCTCGAACGTGCGGTGCAGATAGAAATCGTTGTCCTCGCCCTGTACGACCGGATAGGAGATATCCAGCGCGCGGATCCGCAGCCAGCCGACAATGTCCTCGTTCACGCTCTTCAACTCGTCAAAGTCGATCGGATTCGCCATCACCGGCAGCGTGACCTGTTTTCCATTCTCCGTGACCGTCTTCGTCTCATGCCCGGCAAAATCGCCCGCCGCGGCATCTCCGCTCTGCCCTTCCGCCTCCTCGATGCTCTGGAAACTCTTCAGCACCTCGTCGTCCTCGAGCGCGTCGAAATCCTCGGTCTGATCCTCCACCGCATAACTGCTCTCCAGATTGTCGTACTCGTCCGAGCCCTTCTTGTACTCCTTGTAAAAACCGTACAGCGTATAACCTGCATAGACGAACACGCAAAGCGCCGCAAGCATCAGCAGTGTCGTCAGAAAATCCCCAAACGTCTTCTTCCTTTTCTGTTTTTTTGCCATAAATACCTCCCTTTACTGCCCTCCCCATTGCATTGTGCCAAAACATCGGTCGCGAATCCTGACATATTCACGCATGCATAAGCGATCGATCGCGAATCCACGTTTCGCGCCAACGTCTTCGCTCCGTACTCATACGTTCGCTCGCCAAATCCTGTCAGATTCATGCATGCAAGAATCTGACGCGCCCGGCTCGCTTGATTCGCTTTATTGCAGACTCCCGACCGTCCGCGGATACGGGATCACGTCGCGGATGTTCGAGATGCCGGTCAGGTACATGACGCAGCGCTCGAACCCGAGCCCGAACCCGGCGTGATGCGTCGTGCCGTACCTGCGCAGATCCATATAATAGCGGTAATCCTCCGCGCGCATGCCGAGCTCCCTGATGCGGCTCTGCAGCTTATCGAAATCATCCTCCCTCTGGCTGCCGCCGATGATCTCGCCGATCCCCGGCACGAGGCAGTCCATCGCGGCGACCGTCTTGCCGTCGTCGTTCTGTTTCATATAAAATGCCTTGATCTCCTTCGGGTAGTCCGTCACAAAGAGCGGCTTTTTGAACACCTGCTCGGTGAGGTAGCGCTCGTGCTCAGTCTGCAGGTCGCAGCCCCAGGAGACCTTATATTCAAACTTATCGTTGTTCTTCTCGAGGATCTCAACCGCCTCGGTGTAGGTCACATGCCCGAACTCGGAGTTCAACACATGGTTCAGGCGCTCCAGCAACCCCTTGTCGATGAAAGAATTAAAGAAATTCATCTCCTCCGGCGCGTGCTCCAGCACATAACGAATGATATATTTGATCATATCCTCGGCAAGAATCATATCGTCCTTCAAATCCGCGAACGCGATCTCCGGCTCGATCATCCAGAACTCCGCCGCGTGGCGCGCCGTGTTGGAATTTTCCGCGCGGAACGTCGGCCCGAACGTGTAGACATTGCGGAACGCCTGCGCGAACGCCTCGACGTCGAGCTGGCCGCT
>CANQYP010000026.1 GCA_947628045.1 uncultured Lachnospiraceae bacterium
TCCTGCTCATATGCGCCGAGCACATTGTCCATCAGTCCCTCACTGTCCTGCAGCCCGGCGACGATTCCGCTCAGATCCGTCAAAAGTCCCTGTTCTGCATAGCTGTCGACCGGCAGGCTGTCCAGCACCAGGACGTCCGGACCGCTGCCTGCCAAAATCTCCGTGTTCAGCGTGCGCAGCGCGTCGGAGGCCGTCACGCCATCCTCCCCGCTCATGCCGACCTCATAATTCACATAAATATCCGGATACTTTTTCTGGAACAGCGTGATCGCCTCCCGGAGCTCGCTCTGCTCCGTCAGCGAATAGATCGTCAACTCCTTCTGCGGTACGCTCGGGGTATCCGCGGAATACTCATATTTCAGCAGCTTGTGTTCCGCATCATCGAAACAAATCAGATAGAAACACTGATCTGCCACCGCCATCGCGCAGAGCGAGGTCGACGGCGAGGCAAGTGTCCCCAGCGTGCCGTCCACGACCTGTTCCACGACGCTCCCGTCCATCGCATGCGCGAAGATTCCGTCTCCTGTGCCGTAATACAGCCGCCCTTCCTCATCCTCCGCTATCACGATCGGCACAGACGCGGTCGAGGAGATCGTATACATGCCTCTGGACGGACCCGATCCTCCCGTGTACAGCGCCTCTTCAAGCGGCTCGTCGCGCGCAAGCGGTTCACCGCTCGCGATGTCGTAGCGCTGCAGCTGCGACGCCATGAGCACCAACGCCTCCTCCCCGCAGGTTCCGATCATGTCCGCGCCGCTGGCGATCGTGCTGCCGCTCTCGACGGTCTCCGGATCAAACACCAGAACATTGCCCCCTGGCTCCATTCCGATCAGTTTCCCGTCCTGCGCAAAATCCATTACATAAGAAGTGTCGGTGTCCCGCCTTGCCGTCACATTTCCCTGCGCGTCGAACGCGATCAGATAATTTCGTAATGCGTCCTCATCAGCTAACTCGTATCCCATCGCGACTCCCCCGCCCGTGGGATTTAAGTCAATATCATAAAACAATTTCTTCGCGTATTCCTCCGGAAATGCGCCGGTCTGCTCCCAGCTCGCGCCGCCGTCCGCGCTGTCCCAGATCGTATAGCCGGCGTCGCCCACCCCGAGCATCCGCAGCGTCCCTTCCGTCGTCCGCACGATGTCCAGAGGACCAAAGTCCTCCGTCGGCATGGCAAGCTCCGACTCAAGGTAACGCCCCATCGCGGCGTCGCCCTCCTCGGCATGCGCCACACTCCCCGGCACATTTCCACTTAGCTCTGCCGGAAGAACCTCCGCCAATCCGCCCGGCAGGCTCCGGACGATACCGCCCGGCAGACCGCCCGCGAGCGCCCCCGTCATCGCAAGGCAGACCGCGGAGATACCCGCGCACCACTTTTTCCACAAAGCCTTTCTTAACCGATTCATACTCCAACCTCCTGTTCAATGTTTTCATGTTCCATGTCAGTGTAATGCGTCCGTCTCTAAATTTGCTCTAAAACCGGAAAATGATAAAAGCGAGGGAAATTCAGATCAGAAAATTTGTTTGACAAACAGTAGAACAGTGTATATAATGTATTCAACAGGACAGCCGGAAGGTGAAGGCACTCACCCGACCCGGCGATTTACTGGACTATAAGAAATAGCCGTTCAACCTTCGGAGAGCAGAACGGCTATTTCTTATTTGTATAACTCAGAATTGCTATGATAAGCATTGCCACACCGATGATGATTGCAAATTCTTCGTATGTACTCATAATAATCACTCCTTTCCGCAAGGACTCGGAACGAGTGAGAGCACGTCCCCCGGCTGCCCGGTTAAATACATTATTATATATATCTTATAATATATATGATATGACTCTAAAAGTCAATTGTTCTTATGTGATTTTTATATTTTATAGAAAGCTTAGAGAATATTGTGCTATACTAATAAAATATTATCGTATTCAGGCAGACAAACAGAGATGGGAGGCGACGACATGCGCATACTGCTGATTGAGGACGACAAGGAACTGTGCCGCTCCCTGCGATCTATGCTGGAACAGCAGGGCTTTGACGTGACGGTCTCACATGACGGTGAGGAAGGGCTGTTCTATCTTCTGGAAAACGCGCACGATCTGGTGCTCCTGGACCGGATGCTGCCCGAGATGGACGGCATGGAAGTGCTGCGGCTCGCGCGGAAACAGCATGTGACGGTCCCGGTCATCTTCCTGACGGCGCTCGGCAGCCTCGACGAGCGGATCGACGGGCTCGACTGCGGCGCGGACGACTACATCGTCAAGCCGTTCGCGTTCGAGGAGCTGATGGCGCGCATCCGCTGCGTCAGCCGCCGCCCGCAGCGCCTTGCCGGGCCTCAGGGGCTTGCCTTCGGCGACCTCACCTATCACCCGGAACAGAATCTTCTTCAATGCAAAGACCGCAGCTGTACGCTCTCGCGCCGTGAGGGCGACCTGTTCCTGCTCTTTCTGCAGAATACCGGACAGACGATCCCGCGCGCGACGATCCTGCTGCGCGTCTGGGGTCCTGACGCCGAGATCGAGGAAGGCAATCTCGACAACTATATTCACTTTCTGCGCCGCCGCCTTCATTCCGTCGGCAGCGCCGTAGAGCTGCGCACCGTGCGCGGCGTCGGGTATGTGCTGTGCTCTGACCTATAGAGGAGGTCCTCCCATGTTCCGCAAATTACATCTCCAGCTCACCGCGCTTTGTATCGCGATCACCGCGCTGGCGCTCGCCGTCCTGTCATGCATCTGCCTGTTTATCTCCGAATCCGGCATCCGCAAGCAGGAGCAGGCATCCTTTCTCGCCAGCCTCGACACCATGTACCAGAATATGGAGCAGCAGACCTCCCTGTCCCACACCTGGGTGCGGCAGATGGAGCACAACCACCAGTTTTACCTGCGGATCACCGACAACGGCGCGCCGCTCTTTTTCCAGGAGCTCGACGACGTCTCGATTCCGCAGCAGCTCTGGACTTCCGCTGAAGAAAAGGCGCGCGCGGACTTCGGCGTCGACCTGAAGAACCCCGGCACGCTCAGCGTCCTGACGCGGCACGAGGAATTTTCCCTGAGCGGCGACGGACAGCATTACCGCGCCTCCGTCGGTCTGATCCCGCGCGGCAGCGGATACATCGGCGTCACTGTGCTGCAGCCGCTCGCACAGATGGAACGGCGCATTCTCCGGCAGCGCCTCGCGTTTCTGCTCGCCGACCTTGCCGCGCTTGCGCTGCTCGGCGTATTCTTCTGGCTTTTCACCCAAAAGATGCTCCGACCGCTCATCGAGAACCGAAAAAAGCAGATGCAGTTCGTCGCATCCGCCTCGCACGAGCTGCGCTCGCCGCTCACGGTGATCCTGAGCAATGTCGCCGCCGTCCGAAACGGCGCAATGGAAGGGGACGCGCATTTTCTCGACGTGATCGACACCGAGGGGACCCGCATGTCCCGGCTGATCTCAGACATGCTGCAGCTCGCGGGCGCGGACAATCACAGCTGGTCGATCCGCCCCTCCGAAGTCGAAATGGACACTTTGCTTTTGCAGGTCTGGGAGCAGTTCGAGCCGCTCGCCGCCTCACGCGGACTCCGCTGGGAGATCTCGCTGCCCGACGCTCCCGTGCCGCGCTGCGCCTGCGACGAGGAGCGCATCCGCCAGCTCCTCTCGATTCTGATTGAAAACGCGTTCTCGTACACCCCGTCCGGCGGCTGCGTCAAGCTGGCGCTCTTTTCAACCCCCGCGCGCCGCGACTGCCTCTGCATCACCGTCAGCGACAACGGTCCCGGCATTCCGGACGAGCAGAAAAAGGCGGTCTTTGAACGTTTCCAGCGGCTCGACCGCTCCCACACGGACAAAACGCACTTTGGGCTGGGACTGTGCATCGCGCAGGAGATCGCGCGCCTTCATCACGCGCGGATCACGCTCACCGATACCCCGGGCGGAGGGGCGACCTTTACCGTCTCGTTTCCCCTTTCCTTACTATCCTGACGCTCCAGCCGTCCCGAAGTTCTGATTAACCTGGCAATCTGCCTCTCCTGGCAGCCCACTCCGGCTGTCTAGACGCCCCAGCTGTCCTGACACCCTGACTTCCTGACGCCCCAGCTGTCCTGACGCTCCAGCTTTTCTGACATTCCGGTTCTCCTGATGCCTGATTTTTCACACGATCCACAATGCAAAAAGCGCCGCCTCGCGGACAGCGCCTCTCTCGTTTTTATTTTCTTTTCAAATTTCCATTCCCTGATTTTCACTTCACGATCTTCGCCGATATCACCGCGTTGTCCGGCACCGCCGCGCTCACGATAAAGCCGATATCCGTCACGGAATTTTTCGCGGCGATCTTCTTGTTGTAGGACAGCGGTTTGACGGTGATGCTGTTGTTCCTGAACGTAAATTTCCCGTTCCACTCACTGGACTTCTGAACCGCGTTCTGGAACTTCACCTTCACCTTCCAGCCGGAGATCTTCTTCTTGCTCTTGTTTTTGACTGTAAGCTTGTACTGCGTATAATAGCGCTGTCCGTCGAACCACGAGCCAGTCGCCTGTACGGTCGCCTTCGCGTACTTTGACGTCGCCTTCACGGTCTTCGCGGACGTCTTGCCGGACGAGCTTTTTGCGGTCGTCTTCTTCGATGTCGTCGTTGCCTTCTTGCCGGTCGATTTCTTTGACGTTGTCGTCTTCGACGCCGCTGTGGTCTTCTTGCCGGTCGATTTCTTTGACGTCGTCTTCGACGCCGCTGTAGTCTTCTTGCCGGTCGATTTCTTTGACGTCGTCTTCGACGCCGCTGTGGTCTTCTTGCCGGTCGGTTTCTTTGACGCTGTCGTCGTCTTCGCCGACGTCTGCGCGGCGCTCCCGGCAAGCGCTCCGCCGTATTTCTTCACCAGCCATTTCCCGGACTTGCTCAGGTCCGCCCAGGTCCAGCCGGAGGTCTTCCCCATGCCGCTCTTCAAAAGCGCGCTGGACTCATTCTTGTTGGAAAGGTTCCACGCCACGTAACCGATCCCGTTCTGATCCAGAAAACGGATCCACTTGTCGCCCTCCGCCGTGTCCAGCGAACCGTTCCCGGACGCGTCCGAAATGCCGAACTCGCTCACGAGCAAGGGCAGTCCCGCCTTGATCGCCGTCTCCGCCTTCTGCCGGTAGGAATCCCTGTGCGTCCCCGCGTAAAAATGCAGGGCGTACACGAGGTTGCCGCCGGAGAGCGGACTCTGCGCCGCCACATCCACGTCCTGCGACCAGGTGGGCGTGCCCACGATGATGATCGCGTCGCCGTCGATTTTGCGGATCGCCCCGATCACGGCGTTCGCGTAGCCCGTTATATTGCCCCAGCTCCCGCCGTTGCCGCCGTTCGGCTCGTTGCAGATCTCGTAAAGCACGTTGTTGTAGTCCTTATATTTGCCCGCCATCTCCTCGAAGAAAGCGATCGCCGCCTTCTGTCCCGCCGCGCCGAACGGCTGGTTGTTGTCATTGAGGATATGCCAGTCGATGATTACGTACATGCCAAGCTCGGTCGCCGCCTTCACGCCCTCCTCGACCTTCGCCTTCAGCGCAGTCTGATCGCCGCCCGAGCGGTACCCGCCGTATTCCGCCGTGTACATCGCGAGGCGGACGGTGTTTGCGCCCCAGTTGTCTCGCAGATCCTGAAACGCCGCGTAGGAGACATACTCCGGGAACCAGGCAAGCCCGTGCGTGCTGACGCCCTTGATCTGGAAGGTGCTGCCGCCCGCGTTCACGATCCGCGTCCCCTGCACCGAGAGCGCCCCATTCTCGGAGACCGGCGTCGCGCCCGCCGTGCAGCTCAGCAGACCGAATCCCAGAAGAAAGATCAGCACAAAGCTGCCCAGCCACAGCAGTCCTTTTTTCTTCGCATCATGTTTCATCCCGCATTCTCCTCTCATCGGCAAGCGCCCCAATCTGCCTATCAAAAATCCCTTTATGTAAAAAGCAAAATCAATACGGCAGACATACATACGTCCACAGTTGTCCCATCCTAACTTCTGCACCAAAAGAATCCCTCTACCAGAAAAAACAAAACCGACACGTCTATGATCGACTCGCCCAAATCTTTGTAATCAAAAGAATCCCTTTACAATGAAAAACAGAATCGGCACGGCGAGCGCCGGCAGCATGTTGAGCGCTTTGCAGTCCTTGATCTTCAGGATGCCGAGCCCCGAGCTGAAGATCAGCACCCCGCCGACGATGCAGAGCTCCGCGATCATATCCTCCGAGAAAAACGTCCCGGACAGGTTGCGCGCGATCAGCCAGATCGACCCCTGCCAGCAGAACAGGACCGGCGCCGCGAACGCCATGCCGATGCCGTAGGTGGACGCCAGCACGGTCGACGTGACGAAATCCAGCGTCGCGTTCGTGAAAAGGTAGGTGTTGTCCCCGTGCAACGCGCTCATCACCGGACCGAGGATCGAGAGCGTCCCGATGCAGTACAGAAGAATGCCCGTCGAGAGCCCCTGCCCCAGATTGGACTTGGAATATTTCCCGACCAGCCCCTGAAATTTCGCGTCCAGGTCGACGATCGAGCCGATCAGGCTGCCGATCGCAAGGCTGACGATGAACAGCACCGGGTACTTGCTCTTCGGCATATTGCTGACGACGGAATTGATGCCGAGCACCGTCGCCGCCAGCCCCATCGCCGTGTACAGCGCGTCCTGGTATTTCTCCTTGATCCCTTTGCGCAGGACGCTCCCGAGCACGCTGCCCGTCAGGATCGTCCCTGTATTTACAATCGTTCCCAACATACGGAATGTGTTCCTCTTTCCTATCCAGAATGTATGCCTTCCCTTGATCGCCCCGCGCGAAATCCCGCTCCGGACAAATCTCTCGCCGGGTAAGTCTCACTCTCCATTAACGCTCAGGCTGGTCGGCAAACTTTACAACGCCTCTCGCTCCTTCATCACGCTCAGATACGCCGGGCGAATAATTTTGCTCATGCCGATCTGCTCCTCGATCCGGTGCGCGCTCCAGCCGACGATGCGCGCGATCGCGAAGATCGGAGTGTAGAGCTCCACCGGAATCCCCAGCATCTGGTAAACGAAACCGCTGTAGAAGTCGACGTTCGGGCTGACACCCTTGAAGATCTTGCGTTTCTTCGCGATGAGCTTAGGCGCGAGCTCCTCGATGTTGTTGTAGAGCGCCATGTCGATCTGGCGGTGTTTCTCGGTCGCGAGCATCTCTACAAAGCCTTTGAAAATGCGCTCACGCGGATCGGACAGCGAATACACCGCATGTCCCATGCCGTAGATCAGCCCCTGGCGGTCGAACGCCTCGCCGTCGAGCAGTTTCGCCAGATACGCCTCCACCTCGTCCTTATCCTCATAATCCCGCACATGGCTGCGGATATCCTCCATCATCTCCATGACCTTGATGTTCGCCCCGCCGTGTTTCGGTCCCTTCAGCGACGACATCGCTGCCGCGATCGCCGAGTACGTGTCGGAGCCGGAGGACGTCACGACGCGCGTCGTGAAGGTGGAGTTGTTGCCCCCGCCGTGCTCCATGTGCAGCATCAGCGCGATGTCGAGCACCTTCGCCTCCAGTTTCGTGTAGGAGCGGTCCGGGCGCAGCATCATCAGAAGGTTCTCCGCCGTGGAGAGCGCGTGATCCGGGCGGTGGATATACATGCTGTCGTTGTGTTCGTAGTGGTTGTACGCGTGGTAGCCGTACACCGCGAGCAGCGGAAACACGCTGATGAGCTGAATGCACTGCCGAAGACTGTTGGCAATCCCCGTGTCCGTCGCGTTCTCGTCGTAGGACGCCAGCGTCAGAATGCTCCGGATCATGGAATTCATGATGTCCCGGCTCGGCGCTTTCATGATCACGTCCCTCGTGAAATTCGTCGGCAGGTCCCGCCCTTCCGCGAGAATCTGCCGGAATTCCAGCAGCTCCTGCGCGCTCGGTTTCTCTCCGAACAGCAGCAGATATGCCGTGGACTCAAAACCAAAGCTGTCCCTGTCCAGCTCCTGCACGAGGTGCTGCACCGGATAGCCCCGGTACCAGAGCTGACCGTCGCACGGCGTCTTGACCCCGTCCACGTCCTGAAACGAGACGATCTTCGAGATGCTCGTCAGCCCCGTCACGACGCCCTTTCCGTTTTGATCCCTGAGTCCGCGGTACACCCCGTATTCCTGAAACAGATGATCGGAGATCTGATCGTTCTTTCTGCATAAATCTTCCTTTTTTCCTGCGTAATCCATTATGTTCTTCTCATATCCCATTCAGCAGCCTCCTTTTTTCTTCACAATTATCCGCTATAAGTAAGATAAATCATAACATAAGTTTTTTCTTTCTGCAAGTTTCTCCATTTACAGCGGGCAGAAACAATGCTAGAATTGAAGAAAACCGATCGGGGAGCATATCAGGGGGGGATTTTTATGCGTTATTTTAAGAACTGTCGGCGGATCATTCTGTCCGTCTTTTTTCTGCTGGCTCTGACGGCGCTGCCGGGGCGCGTCCTGGCGGCGGGCAATCCGGCAAAGATCACAAGCTGTGAACTCGCCACGGCAAGCAAGGTCAAGGTCAAGGTCTCTGTTTCCGATCCCAAAAAGATCAGCGGCAAAAAATGCTATCTGTTCGCGCTGTCCTTTTCCGATTCCGGCATCGGCGCGGGCGCGGTGCCTCTCGCCTCCGTAAATAAGGCGAAGAAGATGACCTTTTCCGTCCGGCTGGGCAGCGCGGGAGCGGCGGACCTTCTGTACTCCAGGTTCGTGGTCGCCGCAAAGAGCGGCGGCGTCTACCGGGTCGTCAGCAACACGCGCTACATCTCCAACCCCAAAAAGATTGCAAAGTATAAATATGCATTTCCGACGGCGGTCTCCAAGAAAGGGCTGCAGGTGAGCTCCAACATGCTCGAGGACGCGATCGACCTGAACATTCAGCACTCCGCGATGAACATCGTGTTCACGGAGCTGATCTCGTCCCCCGCCGAGCGCAACAACGCCTTCTCGATCCCGTATGACTATCTGGGAAAGACCTACTGGTTCCGCAAGGCGCTCGTCAACAGCTACGACGCCCAGCTCACCGCGCTGAAGGAAAACAACGTCACGGTGAGCGCGATCCTGCTGCTCGGCTGGCGCGACGACCTCAAATCCCTGATCTATCCGTCCGGGCGCGCGTCCGGGCACAGTTTCTATGCCTGGAACACGTCGAACGCCTCGGCGCGGGAAGAGCTCCAGGCGACACTCTCCTTCCTCGGGTCGCGCTACGGGACCGCGGAGGCGGAGCACGGGCGCATCGTCAACTGGATCGTCGGCAACGAAGTCAACAATTACAGCGTCTACAATTACGCGGGGCAGCTGCCCCTGAAACAGTACGCCCAGGTCTACGCGGACGCGTTCCGCATGACGTACAACACAATGACGAGCATCTACGCCAACGCCCGCGTCTACATCTCGCTCGACCACCTGTGGAACACTCGCGTGGGCGGGAGTTTCACATCGCGGGAGATGCTGACGACCTTTGCCTCCCTGCTCAAAAAACAGGGCAACATCAACTGGAACCTCGCGTTCCACCCCTACGGCTCTCCCCTGACGGAGCCGCGTTTCTGGGCGGACGTCAACGGACAGGCGCAGCAAACGCTGACTTCTCCCGTCATCAGCATGAAAAATATCGGCGTCCTGACCTCCTTCATCCGTGAGAACTACGGCTCAAAAACGCGCATTATCCTCTCCGAGCAGGGCTACACCTCCGTGCGCCACACGTCCGGCTCCAAAATCGACGCCCAGAAGGAGCAGTCGGCGGCGATCGCCTACAGCTACTATCTGACCGAGTCGAACAATATGATCGACTCCTTCATCATGAACCGCCACGTCGACCATCAGGCGGAGATCGACCAGGGGCTTGACCTCGGGCTGTGGACGACCGACAGCTCCAGCGGTCTCCCCGAGTGGGCGGACACGAAGAAGGACTCCTGGCAGGTCTTCAAGTACATGGACACGAACCTCGGCAGCAGCGTCACCGCCGACGCGCGCGCCGTCATCGGCATCAGCAAATGGAAAAAGGTGGTGCCGGGTTTCAAGCAGAAAAAAGCTGCAAAATATAATTTTGCAGCCGCCGCGCTGGACATGGTCGGCGCATACCAGCCGACCGCCGGTCTGTCGCAGAGCTGGAGCGCTTACGGCGCGGTCTCGTCCGACGTCGGCGACGCGACCGGCGCCACGGTGAACCACAACGCCAGCAAGAACCGCAACAGCCTCTGGGGTTTCTCCCAGTCGTTCGGCAAGAAACAGAAATTTACCGACCACCCGTGTTTCTACACGACGCTGCTGCTGCACGGAGCCGCCGCCGGGACGGCGCAGGTCACCGTGCGCTTTTACAGCGGCAAGAATATCCTCGAGTGCAGCCGCGTGATCCCCTGCGACGTCCCGGTGAACCTCGGCGTGTCGCTCGCGAACTGGGCGTACCGGAAATCCGTGAAAAAAATCCAAGTTCTCATATCCCCGGTGAGCGGCGGCTGGAAGAAGGACGCGTACCTGCGCATGAATTACCCCGTACGCGGCAGATGACCCGCCTTTTCACTACTCCATCAGCTGCGAGACCGGCGCCAGCTCATAGCCCTGCTCCCGGAGATCGGTGATGATCGTCTCCAGCGCATGCGCCGTTTGGCTGGCGCCGCCGTGCATCCGTATGATCGCTCCGGCGCCAAGGTTTCTGTGCTCCGTCACCCGTTTCACGATCGACTCGGCTCCGTAATCCTTCCAGTCTTCCGAGTCCACGCTCCAGCGGACAGGCAAAAACCCTTCCGCGGCAGCCGCTCCGAGCAGTCCCCTGTCATACTCCCCGTACGGCGCGCGGAACAAACGCATCTGCGTCCCGGTCAGCGCCTCCGCTTTCTCCCGCGCCGCGCGCAGCAGCTTTCGCGTCTTCGCGTCCGTCTGTCTTGTCATGCTCTCACGGTCCGTCCCCCGGCTCGCGAGGTCATGCCCCTCGTCCACAATGCGTTTCGTCTCCTCCGGGTACGCGTCCATCCAGCGCTCCGTCACAAAGAACGTCGCCTTCACCCCATATTGTCCAAGAAGGTTCAAAAGCGTCTCCACGCTGCCGCTGCCGTCCGTCACGTCAAAGCTCAGCGCCAGCTTGTTATCCTCCCGTTCCACACAGTCAATCGGCATGGTCTGCGCGCCGGCAGGACCGCTCACCGCCATGCTCCTTTGGTTCGCCAGATACGCTCCGAAAAAAAATACGAAGGAACACAGGCACACCAGTCCCAGTCCCCTCAAACGATACCACGCAAAATAAATTTCTTTCTCCATCATGTCAGATCCGCCCCGGGCATTCTCACTTAAACTATATGAAAATCCCGGGGATAACATGATATTGTCCATGCATGCTGTTTTTTACAATTTTATAAATTCTTCCGCGCGGCGCCCTCAGCACGGGTTCACATGCACCATGATGTGCTTTACCTGTCCAAACTGCCGCTCGATCCCTTCATGCACGCGCTCCGCGATCCCGTGCGCCTCCCTGAGCGTCATCGAGCCGTCCGCCGTGATGTCCACGTCCACGTAGATCCTGCTGCCGAACGTCCTCGTGCGCAGAAGGTCGACGCCCTGCACTCCCTCCTGCTCCAGCACAAACTCCCGCAGCGCATCCTCCAGCTCCGGGTCGCACGCCGTGTCCAGCATCTTGTCGATCGCGTCCCGGAAAATATCATACGCCGCCTTGAGGATAAACAGGCAGATCACAACGCTCGCGAGCGGGTCCATGACCGGGAACCCCAGACGCGCGCCGAGGATGCCGACGAACGCACCTACTGACGAGAGCGAATCCGAGCGGTGGTGCCAGGCGTCCGCCATCAGCGCGGAGGAGTTGATCTTCTTCGCATAGAACCGCGTGTACCAGTACATCCACTCCTTGAGCGCCACGGAGACCACCGCGGCGGCAAGCGCGAGGACGCCCGGGACCGCCAGCGCCTCATAATGTCCGCCCGCGATCTTTTTCAGCCCGGACACTCCGATCTCCCAGCCTGTGATCGCCAGAACTACAGCGAGCAGAATCGCGGCGACGCACTCCATGCGCTCGTGCCCGTACGGGTGCTCCCGGTCCGCCTCCTTGCCCGAAAGACGGATCCCTATCATAACCAGTATCGTGCTGAACACGTCCGAGGCGGAGTGGACCGCGTCGGAGACCATTGCGCCGGACGACGCCAGGATCCCTGCCGCGAGTTTTGCCGCCGAGAGCAGCAGGTTCACGGCAATGCTGACCCGCGACACGCGCATCGCCGTCTGTTCCATCGCGCTGATGTTCTTTTCCTTCACCCTTAATTTCCCCATAGTTCCCTCTGTCCGTCCTTTTTATTGTATGTCGGCGACGCGCATCGGCGACCGCCTCCGCCCCGACGAGGCGCCTTCCCGAGGCACCTTTCAAAAAGCTCCCTTGCAATCCCCGTGAAACGAAAAAGCACCCGCGGAACACGCATAACCCACTGTCCCGCAGATGCCTCTTCCTCTCATCCACTGTCTGTAAAGACCCGGCCGACGACTCACGCCGCCGCCTGTTCAGCTCATACATTTCCAAAAAGAATATCAGCTGTCCGGATTCTTGTCAAGATGTATCATGAACTAACTTTATGTTGCCTCAACTAACTGATTCACGCCTCCTGCAGAAACGCCCGGTAGCCGCGGTACGCCTCGAAGACGTCCGCCTTGCTCGTCGCCTCCATCGGAGCGTGCATGTTCAGCACCGCGACGCCGCTGTCGATCACGTTCATCCCATACAGCGCGGAGATATAGGCGATCGTTCCGCCGCCGCCGACGTCCACCTTGCCGAGCTCGGCGGTCTGGAACGCTACCCCGTGTTTGTCAAAGATCGCGCGGATCTGCGCCATATACTCGGCGTTCGCGTCGTTGCTCCCGCTCTTGCCGCGGGATCCGGTGTACTTGTTGAACACAAGCCCTTTTCCGAAATAAGCGCTGTTGCGTTTCTCAAAATAAGACGCGTACAGCGGATCGTATGCCGCGCTCACATCGGACGAGAGCATGCGGCAGGAGCTTAAGCATCTGCGCAGCCCCAGCTCGCTGTAGGCTCCGGTGAGCTCCATAAGCTCCGCGACGGTATTCTCAAAGAACCTGGACTGCATTCCGGTCGCGCCGACGCTCCCGATCTCCTCCTTGTCCACGAGCAGACAGCAGCAGGTGTAAGCCTGTGTCTGTGTGTCAAGCTGTGCCGCAAGCGAGGTGTACGCGCAGACACGGTCGTCCTGCCCGTAGGCAAGGATCATGCTGCGGTCGAGCCCGCAGTCCCGCGCTTTGTCCGCCGGGACGATCTCCAGCTCCGCGGAGAGGAAGTCCTCCTCCTCCATCGCGTACTTCTCCTTCAGGATCGCGAGAATGTTCGCCTTGACGGTTTCCTTCTGTTTCTTCTCGTCCTCTTTTCCCTCGTCTGCCCCGCCCGGCGCCGGACGGCTGCCGATCAGGATATCGAGATTCTCGCCCTCGATGACGAGACGCGCTTTTTTCTCCAGCTGCTCGCCCGCCAGGTGGATCAGCAGATCCGAGACGAACACGACCGGATCGTCCTCCTGCTCGCCGATGCAGACGTCGACCACCGTGCCGTCCTTCTTCGCGACCACGCCGTGGATCGCGAGCGGGATCGTCACCCACTGGTACTTCTTCACGCCGCCGTAATAGTGCGTGTCAAGATAGACCAGCTCCGAATCCTCATACAGCGGATTCTGTTTCAGGTCGAGGCGCGGGGAGTCGATGTGCGCCCCGAGGATGCGCATGCCCTCCTCAAGCGGTTTCTCCCCGATGTGAAACAGCGCGAGCGTCTTGCCCATATACGCCGCATAGGCCTTGTCCCCCGCCGCAAGTTTCTTCCCGGCGCGCTTTGCGTCTTCCAAGCTGACATAGCCCTGCGCCTCGGCAAGCCTCACCGCCTCCTTCACGCACTCGCGCTCCGTCTTGCCGGCATTCAGAAACGCCTTGTAGGCGCCGGTGAGCTTTTCAAGCTCCTGCTGCTGCTCCTCGCTGTATGTCGTCCACGCATTTTTCCGTTCCATATGATTTTTCGCTCCTCCCATATGTAAAACTGGCAAATTCTCGCTTTATTTTAGGAGATATCCCCCGCGATGTCAAGCCTGTATCTCACTCCGTCCGGCTCATGCTGTTTCTATTTAATTCCCGGAAAAACGACACCGCGAACGGAATGCAGACGAAAAACGTGATCGCGTCCGCAAGCGGCTGCGCCAGCTCCACGCCGTGCAGTCCCAGTATCCGCGGCAGAAGGAGAATCAGCGGCAGGAACACATAGCCCTGCCTTGCCGACGCCAGAAATGTGGCGACCGCAGATTTCCCGAGGCTCTGGAAGGTCATGTTGCAGCAGACCGTCAGCGGCTGGAGCGGCAGCGCGAGGCATTGTAGGCGCATGGTCTCCGTGCCGATGCGGATCACCTCCGGGTCGCTGTCGATGAACAGCCGTATGATCTGCGGCGCGGCAAAATAGCCCGCCACGGCAGCTACAGTGATGAAAGCCGTAGCCCCGCAGGTCATGAAGAGAAACGCGCGTTTCACGCGGTCATAGATCTTCGCGCCGTAATTGTAGCCTGCCACGGGCTGGTAGCCCTGCCCAAACCCGATGACCGCCGAGAAGATCAGCATGAACACCTTGCTCACGATCGCCATGGCGGACACCGCCGCATCCCCGTAGCCCGCCGCCTGTATGTTCAGCGCGATCATCGCCACGCTGGCAAGCCCCTGGCGGAAGAAGGACGGCAGCCCGAACTTCATGATCTGAATATAGCGCGCCGGAGTCTTCGCCGCAAAACGAATCCCCAGTTTCGCGATCGTCCGCCCGCTCACGAACATGTACAAAAGCACCAGGAAACCGAAAACCTGGCTCAGCGCCGTGGCGATCGCGGCGCCGGCGATCCCCAGATGGAACACAAAAATAAAGATGGGATCCAGTATTATATTCAGGACGCCGCCCGAGGCGATCCCGACCATCGCGAACCGCGCCTTGCCCTCCGCGCACAACATCTTGTTCAAGGTCAGCGAACCGATCAGAAACGGCGCCGCGTACAGAATGTACCGCGCGTAATCCATCGCGTAGGGCTGTATCGTCTCCGTCGCGCCCAACAGCGCTACGATCGGTCTCAGGAAGACCGTGCCAGCCGCCGCGATCAGAGCCCCCAGGACAAGCGAGCAGTAGAACCCGCTCGCCGCCACCTCAGACGCCTCCTGATCCCTCTTCTCGCCCAGAAGGCGCGACATCCAGCTCCCGGCGCCCATGCCGATCAGGAAACCGGACGACTGGATCAGCCCCATCAGGGACATCACGATCCCCACCGCCCCGGACGCGCTGGTGCCCAGCTGCGACACGAAATAGGTGTCCGCCGTATTGTAGATGCCGGTAACCATCATGCTGATGATCGTCGGCACCGCAAGAGACAGAATCAGCCGGGAGACCGGCTGTTCTGTCATCTTCTTATATTGGACTTCATTTCTGTCCATATGGATCAGCTCCATTCGATATACCTGTAATAGAATTAAACCATGCATTCAATGCAGAGAAACCACCGGCTCAGCAGATCTCCGCGCCCGCGGGCATCTCGCGCTCCGGCGTCACCAGGGACAGCTTGCCGTCCGCGTCCTCGGCGCAGAGGATCATGCCCTCGGACTTCACGCCCGCCAGCGTGGCTGGTTTCAGGTTCACGAGCACCATGACCTTCTTGCCGACCATCTCCTCCGCCGTGTAATGCGCCTTGATGCCGGACACGATCTGACGCACCTGGCTGCCGATCTTCACCTGCGAGCAGAGCAGCTTGCGCGACTTCGGAACCTCCTCGCATGCGATGATCTCGCCCACCTGGAACTGCATTTTCGCAAAGTCGTCGTACGTGACCTCCGCCTTCGGCTCAAGGTCGATCGCGGACTCTGCCGCGCCTTCCCCGGCATTTGCACCTGTTCCTGCAGCACCCGCGTCGGTTTTCGCGGTTTCTTCCGCCGCGTTCTGCGCCGCCTGCGCCTTCGCGATCTCCTCCGCCTTCGCCAGCACCTCCTTGAAGTCCAGGCGCGCGAAGAGGATCTCCGGTTTCTCCGTCACCTTCGTGCCGGACTCGTACAGACCGTACTGCGCCATCTCGTCGAGCGAGCGCTTTCTCGCGTTCAATTGCGCAAGAATCTTCGCGGAGGTCTCCGGCATGAACGACTCGAGCAGCGCCGCGCCGATCGCGATGCACTCGGTCAGGTTGTAGAGCACGGTCGCGAGGCGGTCCTGTTTCGACTCGTCCTTCGCGAGCGCCCACGGCATCGTCTCGTCGATGTATTTGTTGCAGCGCTTGAACAGCGTGAAGATCTCGGTGATCGCGTCCGCGACGCGCAGGTCGTCCATCTTCTTGCTCACGGTTCCCGGCACCGCCAGCGCCAGCGCCTTCAGCTCCTCGTCGACCGGCTCCGCTGCGCCGCGGTCCTCCACCACGCCGCCGAAATATTTGTTCGTCATCGAGATCGTGCGGTTCACGAGATTGCCCAGCGTATTCGCAAGGTCGGAATTGACGCGCTCCACCAGCAGCTCCCAGGAGATCACGCCGTCGTTGTCGAACGGCATCTCATGCAGCACGAAATAGCGCACCGCGTCCACGCCGAAGACGTCCACAAGGTCGTCTGCGTAGAGCACGTTGCCCTTCGATTTGCTCATCTTACCGTCGCCCTGCAGCAACCACGGATGCCCGAACACCTGCTTTGGCAGCGGCAGCCCGAGCGCCATCAGGAAGATCGGCCAGTAGATCGTGTGGAAACGGATAATGTCCTTTCCGATCAGGTGCAGATCCGCCGGCCAGTTCTTCTTGAACTGCTCCGTGCTCTCGCCGTCGCAGTCGTAACCGATGCCGGTGATGTAGTTCGACAGCGCGTCCAGCCAGACGTAGACGACGTGTTTCTCGTCGAAGGTCACCGGGATGCCCCACTTGAACGAGGTGCGGGACACACAGAGATCCTGCAGACCCGGGAGCAGGAAATTGTTCATCATCTCATTCTTGCGCGACACCGGCTGAATGAACTCCGGGTGCGTGTTGATGTGCTCGATCAGGCGGTCGGCATATTTGCTCATCTTGAAGAAATACGCCTCCTCCCTCGCCGGTTTCACCTCGCGCCCGCAGTCCGGGCACTTGCCGTCCACCAGCTGCGACTCCGTCCAGAAGGACTCGCACGGCGTACAGTACAGCCCCTCGTACGCGCCCTTGTAGATGTCGCCCTGCTCGTAAAACTTCTTAAACATCTTCTGGATCTGGCGCTCGTGGTCCGCGTCGGTCGTGCGGATAAACTTGTCGTAGGACGTGTTCATCAGATCCCAGATGCGCCGGATCTCGCCCGCCACATTGTCCACGAACTCCTTCGGCGTGACGCCCGCCTCGGCTGCCTTCAGCTCGATCTTCTGCCCGTGCTCGTCCGTGCCGGTCTGGAAAAACACATCGTACCCCTGCTCCCTGCGGAAACGCGCAATGCTGTCCGCGAGCACGATCTCGTAGGTGTTGCCGATGTGCGGCTTGCCCGACGTGTAGGCGATCGCCGTCGTCATATAATACTTCGGTTTGCTCATTTTTGTTCCTCCTTTTAGAGTTTCCCTTGATCCATTTTCCCTTACTCGCCGCGCAGCCCGCGTGCCGCAATCCGAAAAGACCCCGCCTTACATTGACGGCTGTCGATCCCCGCACGCGAATCAGCGCACAAAAAAACTCATCTTCCCTGTACAAGAAGACGAGCATGCCCGTGTTACCACTTCTCTTCGCCTGTGCCTCGCGGCGCAGACCTCTGCGGGTACGCATACCATACCACAATACCCTGCCGCTGTAACAGGCGGACCTGTCGCAGCCTAAAGGCAAACCGCCGCTCGGCTGCACCCCTCGGAAACCATCTTCGGCACGCATTTCCGCTCTCCCTCTCACCGCCGGAAGATTCTCTGTAACGTTCCTGCGCGCGTACTCCTTTCGTCGCTGGGTTGTTCTGTCCTCTAACTTACCACAACGGAATTTGGCTGTCAAGGCATGTTCCTTTTTTTCTCATCATAAACATGTTCCAAGAGAATCTCCCGGAGTAATCCCCATGTCCAAGCAATGTTCGATCCCTGAATCAAAGCGAAACGCCTTCTTCCGCGCGGCGCGCGCACGGAGAAACGCCCGTCAAGAGAACGCTCCTGTCGGCGCCGCCGAAAAGCTGTCGCGGCTCGTCGTCCCGGCGCTCGTCTGCCTCCTGCTCTTTCTCGTGGCGCGGCTGTGCGCCGCCCACTCCTTCCCGGCGTTTCTGTTCTCCGAGAACCGGAAATTCGAGCGTTTCACGGATCAGGTCTTCCGCGACGAGATGAACAGCAACACGCTGAACCGGCACTATGTGGTCGCCGATCCCTCCGCCTGCAAGCTCGACACAGAGCAGGTGACGCTCGGGGACGGCAGCCTCGGCGCACGCAAAAAATCCCTCGCGTCGGCGGAGAATTATCTGGACACGCTGGAGCGTTTCGACTATGAAAAGCTTTCCGAAGAACATCAGCTCACCTACGATATTTTCCGCGACTGCCTGAAGACCGAGCTCGCGGGGGCGTCCTGGCTGCTCTACGACGAACCGCTCGGACCGACGCTCGGCATCCAGGCGCAGCTCCCGGTGCTGCTCGCAGAGTACGCGTTCCGAACCAAGGGCGACATAGAAGACTACCTGACGCTCCTCTCCCAGATCCCGGACTATTTCTCCTCTGTCCTCGCCTTCGAGCAGGCTAAGGTCGGGGAAGGGCTGTTCATGAGCGACGCGTGCGCCGACGAGGTCATACGCCAGTGCCGCGAATTCATCGCGAACCCGGAATCCAACTACCTGATCGAGCTCTTCGAGGAAAAGATCGACGCGGTGAAAAACCTGACCGCGGACGAAAAAATCTCCTACAAGAGCCGCAACCGCTCGATCCTGAGCGGCTACGTGATCCCCGCCTACGAGACGATGATCGGCGCGCTCGAGCGTTTCCGCGGGAGCGGGACGAACGCGCAGGGACTTTATTATTACCCGGAAGGGAAGGATTATTACCGCTGGCTCGTCAAAAGCACCGTCGGCGACAGCCGCCCGATCGAGGAGATCGAGGAGGCGGTCAAGCTGCAGATGGTGCGGGATTTCACGGCGATCCGGGAGCTGATGCAGAACTATCACGGCGACGCGGGAACGGATTCCGGCGACCCGGAGGCAATGCTCGCCGAGCTGCGGGAAAAGGTGACGCAGGACTTCCCGCTGCTCCCGGACGTGTCCTGCACAGTCAAGTACGTCCACGAATCCCTGCAGGATTACCTGAGCCCCGCCTTCTACCTGTCGCCCGCGATCGACGACTATGCCAATAACGTCATCTACATCAACCCGGCGAGCAATTACAACGACCTCGAGCTCTTCACAACGCTCGCGCACGAGGGATACCCGGGGCATCTGTTCCAGTCCGTCTATTTCAGCGCGCAGAAACCGGAGCTGCTGCGGAATCTGCTCGACGTCGGCGGGTACACAGAAGGCTGGGCGACCTACGTCGAAATGTACGCCTACTCCCTCTGGGAGGACGACCCGGCGCGCGCGGCGCTGTCGCAGCGGAACCGCTCGTTCACGCTCGGGCTCGCCTCCCTGCTCGACATCGGCATCCATTACCGCGGCTACTCGCTCGACCAGGTCAAAGCGTTCCTGGAACAGCTGGGGTTCGGGGAAGACACGGCGGAATCGCTGTACCGCACGATCCTGGAGTCCCCCGCCAACTACCTGCAGTACTACGTGGGCTGCATGAATTTCTGCAGTCTGCGCGACGAGCTGCAGCGGGCACAGGGGGAACATTTCTCCCTCAAGGAATTTCACCGCCTCGTGCTCGAGACCGGTCCCGCGCCGTTTGATCTCCTGCGAAAAAGGGTTCTCAGCGCCGCGAACGCGAACGCAGACAGGCGGTAGACGCGCCGGAAAGGAGCTCCCCATGCAGTTCGTCCTCTATCTGTCCCAGTTCATGATCCCGTTTCTGATCTTTTACGTGATCGGCTGCGGGCTGCTCGCGAAGGTGCCGGTCTACGACAGTTTCGTCCGCGGCGCGCGCGAGGGGCTGCAGACCGTCGTCCGGATCGTCCCCACCCTGATCGGGCTGAGGGTCGCCGCCGGGGTGCTGCGCGCGTCC
>CANQYP010000027.1 GCA_947628045.1 uncultured Lachnospiraceae bacterium
CTGCAGCCGCTGTCGCCGTGTACGTATATGCCGGGACGATGACCTCATCCCCAGCCCCCACGCCCAGAATGCGCAGGTTCAGCTCCTCCGCGGCTGTGGCGGAGCTGAGACAGACCACACGGCTCGTCCCGCAGAATTCCGCGAGCTCCTCCTCAAGCTGCCTGACCCTCGGACCGGTCGTGATCCAACCGGACCGCATCGCTGCAGCCACCTCTTCAATTTCCCGCTCGCCGATGTCCGGCGGGCTGAATGCTATCGTCCTTTGGACGGACATATTCCTTTCCTTTCTGTTTTTCTCCATAAAAATAAGGAAGTCCGCTCATAAAACGTACTTCCTCTTACTGCCGTAAAACTATATTCAGACAAAAACGGGATTCAAATTTTCCGTAAACTCTCTGTCGGCACCTTCATCTCCAGATCCCGGTCGAATAGATGTACTTTTATCTTCACTTCCTGCCGTTCCGCCCGGCTGACGATCGCGGGCAGCCCGGCGAGACTTCCCTCCGTTATGATCACGCCTTCCCCGGGTACAAAGAGCGCTCCGGGCTCCTGCGGTTTCTCCGGCGTTCGGTATTCCTCCGGCACATGCACCGGCGCCTCGACCTTTCCATAGGAAAGCTCCCTGCGGATATCGTCGTTTAAGATCAGCCCCAGGCGAACCTCTTTCTCTTCCCCTGAGAGCATCAGCTTGATTGACGCATACCGTTTCCGGAAACGGTAGTTTACATTACTGTCTCCACACGCCTCCAATGGACCGGAGATATAAGTAATATGATCTTTCCCATCCGTCGCCACGTAGGAGAGCCGGATAATGTGGTCTTCGTCCATAAGGCGCTCAAGGAAAGCCGCCTCTTCCTGGTGCAGCGGAATAAATGTGAACTCCGTCTCGGCAAGCGCTCCATCCGCCAGTAATTTTGACATGGACGGAACCTTCTTCAGACAGAGGAACAGGCTCTCCGGATCCTCGGAGGTAATGAATACATAGCCCGGGAATGACCTTCGGATATGAACCTGATTTTCCTGCTGCCGTTTCCAGAGCTGTTCATGATAGATCACAAAACAGCCTTGATAGAACTGCCTGGGAACGACACGTTGTACCATCTTCACCAGTTTTTCTTCTCTTCCGGTATAGGTCTGTATGACATACCAATGCAGCATCCTTTTTGACCTCCCTTTTGTTAGGCAAAGCTTCGCCATTCCGACCTGCTCCTACAGAAAAACAGCCCGGATGGAAAACATCAATATAACGCCGTTTGGGAAAACACTGCCGCCAGACCCATGTTTTCCCGTGCGGGTTTGTCCGAATTTATCTTGCTTATCTTATGGTCTTAAATTATATCACAACTGCGCCCAGAACCGGAATATTCCGATCCGCCGCCATTTTGCATTCCTGGCTGATCAGGCGCGCAGATGAGACGTCCTTTTTTTCTATAAACAGGACCCCGTCGTAGCCGCTCAGCTTTCCGAGCGCGGACGCGTCGAAAATCAGCTGGCTGTAATCAGAGAAGGCAACGCCCTCGGTCTCCTTCCCGACGGCGGTACAGATCTCCGCGGCATCCTTCGAGGCAATCGTGCCCGCAAGCATAATACGGGAGTTGGAAGCTGCCGCCGAGATAGCTGTCTTCACATTCGTCGCAACGATCTTGATCTGCTCGTCATAGGGAAGATCCGCATATGCGCCCTCTCCCAGCCGCTGGAATTTCCGATCCAGAATGCCAAACGGTCCCTTGCCCTTTGCGGGAGCGATTACGCGTCCCAGCAGACGCATGCCGAACTTCCGCTCGAAGTTTTCCGTGCTCCGCAGCCGGTCGCTCATGAGGAACAGCACGACCAGGACAAATCCGGCGAGAAAAGCGCCGAGCACGAGCCCCAGAATGGCATATTTGACTGCTGCTTTGGCAGGGCTGGCAAGCACCGGTGCAGTAGGCACTTCGGTTGCCTGTTCTGTTTCAAGATTATCCGCAAAAGTTTTTGCCTCTGTCCGCAGCGCATTCAGATCCCGTATCGCAGCAATATAAGTATTCAATACATTCGTTTGGCTGACCTGAATGCTATCATCCTGACTCTCCGCAATGCTGGTGGCAAGCAGCGTCAGCTCATGCGCTCCTATCTGCTCCTGCAGCTCCTCGCTGTATGCCTGCAACTCCTGTGTCGCCGTCTTGATCTGTTCCTTGCATGATTTTTCATCCCCCGAAACAATCTGAACCTGAAAAATTCCCTGTCCGGGCTGTCGAATCACATTGTTTGCTCCGACCGTATTCAATACCAAGCTATCGTCCATGGAAAACGTGAGCAGATATCTGGAATCCGAAATCGCCATCTCTTTATCCTCAGAGTAAAGCGTCTGCGCGAGACGTCCGTCTGTCACATATGCCTCGAATGCAGCGATCAAGGTCGTAAAAAGATTTACATTCTGATCAGTGTCTTCCGTCTTCAGGACAAAGCTCAGTGTCCCTCTCTGGAGCTGTTTAGGATCCAGACGCATCAATGCAGACTCTTCTACATAATCCTCCTGCTCCTCCAGCGCCTGTGACTTCTGATCAATCACAGACTGATAATATTGCAAAATGCTCATATTGTCAACGGACGATTTTTTCTTCAGGGTTTCCTTTTCTTCCGGTTCTGCCTTGTCCCACTGTTCCAGCGTGGCACGGTTGCTCTTCACGGTAGAATAGTATTTGTACCCTCCCGCCAGCACCGCCACGATCAGCATCGCCGCGACGATCCATCTCCATTTCTTCAGGCAATAAAACAACAGATCCGTCAGATTGATTTCTTCTTCGTAGGTGTTTTCATACTCGCTCATCGCCCACACACTCCTTATTCCTTATTATGATCGACCTGATAAGTCGGCACAATCTTACAAACTTCTTCTTTAATTTCTTCCACATCATTATTACAAAGCTTTTTCAAATTGTCAAGCATAGTCTGAAATTTCTCTTCATCAAACTCGATTGGTTTCCCAATAAAAATCCTCTGATTTGCGGTTTTCTGCAGCCCTTCCTCCGCCATCAGCAGCTCCTCATAGAGTTTTTCGCCCGGCCGCAGCCCGGTGAACTCGATCTGGATATCCTCCCCTACCTTCAGCCCTGACAATTGGATCAGGTTCCGTGCCAGGTCTACGATCTTCACCGGTTCTCCCATATCGAGCACGAAGATCTCGCCGCCCTTCGCCATGGCTCCCGCCTGCAGCACCAGAGAGACCGCCTCCGGGATCGTCATAAAGTAACGAATGATATCCGGGTGGGTAACGGTCACCGGACCACCCTCCTCGATCTGTTTCTTGAAGAGCGGGATCACGCTGCCGTTGCTGCCGAGCACGTTGCCGAAACGCACCGCCGTAAATATGGTCTTTGAGTGCCGGGCGTACATCTGTATGATCATCTCACACATCCGCTTAGACGCGCCCATGATATTGGTCGGGTTCACCGCCTTGTCCGTGGAGATCAGCACGAACCGCTGCACCCCGTACTTGTCCGCCGCCGCCGCCGTCTTGTAGGTGCCGAATACGTTATTCTTGATCGCCTCGTTCGGGCTGTCTTCCATCAATGGCACGTGCTTGTGCGCCGCGGCGTGGTATACGATCTCCGGATGGTATTTTTCAAAGATGGATTCCATACGGTGCGTATTGCGCACCGAACCGATCAGGACGACCAGGTTCAGCTCCGGAAATGATTTTTTCAGCTCCTGCTGGATATCATACGCATTGTTCTCATAAATATCCAGAATGATCAGCTGTTTCGGATGATATCCGGCGATCTGCCGACAGAGCTCGCTGCCGATCGAACCTCCGCCGCCGGTCACCAGCACGACGCGGTTGCATACGTAGGTCATGATCTCATGCAGGTCGGTCCGCACCGGTTCCCGTCCCAGCAGGTCCTCGATCTGTACCTTCCGCAGGCTCTCGATCGCAACCTCCCCGGTCACCAGCTGGTAGATCCCGGGCAGGATCTTCAGGTCTGCGTCCGCCTGCTGGCAGATCTTCACGATCTCGCGGACATTTTTCTTGGACGCGTTGGGCATGGCGATGATAATCTCATTGATCTGGTATTTCCTGACGCAGTCAAGGATCCGCTCCCTGCCGCCGACCACCTTCACACCACGGATATAGGTGTCCTGTTTCCGCTCGTCGTCGTCTATGATGCAATAGACCTTTGCGTCCAGCTTGTCGCTCGAGGCAAGCTCTCGCATCACCATGTTCCCCGCCTCGCCGGCTCCGATGATCATCGTCCGGCGCATGTGTGCCCCATGCATCCGCGCACGGTACAGGTTGCGGAAAAATCGGTACCCGAACCTGCTGACGAACAGGCATGTGGCTAGCACAATGCCATAGAAGATGTAGTAGGAGCGAAACATCGGTTTCAGGCTGAAATAATACACGATTACGTTAAACAGGACGCTGGCTGCGCTGCCAACGAGGATGTTCACCAGCTCCGTCAGGCTGGCGTACCTCCACAGGCTGTTGTACAGCCGCAGAAAAGCGAAGATCAATATGCTGACAACGATGTTGGCGAGCATAAAGGACTTTACCGATTCGAGATATTCCACCGGAATCCAGCGCCCGTCGACCCGGAAACGGATCGCCAGCGCCGCGTAGCTTGCCGCCACCACGCTCAAGGCGTCCAGTATGATCAGCAGTATTTTGTAAAACAGTGATGCTTTGTTTTTCATTTTTCTCGTCCTCTAACGTATATTTCGAGTTTATATTATACCATAGCCGAAACGTCCTATGATTTTAGGCGCCTGAGCGTACATACAGATAATAGTTCTCCAATCCGATCTGCTCGATCTCATAGCCCGCGAGCGCGATCGGGTGCAGTGAGACGATGTAAGGGGGAGCGGAATAGCCCTCCAGACGGTATGGCCAGCTATATGCTCCTTCATATAGCGCCAAAAGTCCACCCTGTATCTCTCCGTCAATCAACACATCAGTCGCTGTCAGATCCTGCCACAGGCAAAAACGATATGGCACATCCAGATGCACCTCCGTCGTCTCTGTGCTGTTGATCCAGGAATCTCCAACGATCAGAATGCTGCTGGCATCCTCCAGGATCTCCTTATCTGCAAAATACTCTGCCAGACGCTCGCCATCCCGGTTCTTCCCCAGCAGGAGCTGCTGCTGATTCTCATGCATCAGATATACGCCTCGTGTGCTTATAAGATAAAGGCAGCTCAGCAGGAAAAATATTCCTGTACAAAATCCTTTCACATGACCTTTCCAGAATGCAAAGTTTCCTGCCAGAAAATAAACAATCAACAAAATTCTCAGGAAAATAACACCTTTCGCAGAAGTCAGAAACATCTGCATCCCATATAATGGAATCGCATCCAGCATGCTTCCCTGCCCCGCCGGTGTGATGATGAGCAGCAACAGAACACCCAGAGCACTCCAGATAGCAGAAATACCGATTCTGTCTTTTCCTTTTGTCCTTTCACATAAAGCCAGAAACAGCACGAAGAAACCAATTGCCGGATAAAAAAAGTAGCGATAATGAAACCGTATGGACTCCTTGCTTACTTCCTTCAGTATGTCAAGCGTTGAGAAACAAGATGCTGTCATAGGAATCAACCAGAAAGCCAGAAGAAACAGCAAAAAATCCCGCTCCTTTTCCGACAGTTTCCCGGCATGTACCACAGGCAGCACGACAGGAAAGATTCCAAAGAAAATGCAGCTGAATATAACATACGTGGAAAACGGTCGAAAATACCCCAGATGCCGCAATACTATCCCCGCACCTGCCATAAGAAACACCAGCCCGATTTGAAACGCAATCGAGCTCCATCGGTAACGACGCAGTTTCTTTTCACAATATTTTATTCCTGTCGCCAGCAACAGCAACGCAGCAATTCCCACCAGAGAAGGAAAAATCAACTGGTGAAATGAGGTAATGGTATATCCGAACAGCTTGTAAATAACCCAGACCACTTGATTCATAACCGTTTTGCCGAGAGACAAATCACTGTTTCTCCCCAACAGAACGGTAATCGCGTGATCGGTCATCAGGCATACTACCACTGATTCCGCCAAAAGGATCACACTTTTCAGCTTTTGCCGGAACGTTCCGCAGAACATAATCTGGATTACGTAGAAAGAGAAGAACGCAAGAACCATGCAATTCCCGATGCCTTTTATATAAAATGCAAAACACAGCAACACAGAAAACAGGGCGACCCGCAAAATACTGTATTTGTCTTTCAACAAAAAGACAAAAAACAGCCAGAGCATCCACATGACGTACGGATAATATATGCTTTCCTGCATCAGCTTGGCAGAATAAAACATCTCTGGCAAAATCATACTGATGATCGCGATCAAAAATGCCCATTTCGGATTTCCCAAAACAGCTCTTGCCAACAAATAAGCCGGAAAAACAGCCGATGACATCAGTAAGACATTGATCAGCAACATCATGTGATAAGCGCTGTCAAAATCCCGAAACAAATGTGCTGGTGCAAGAACCATCGGATAAAAGATGTCTTTGACTATCTGTGTAACTCCACGATAAATCAGTGGCTCCCCATGCATAAGCGCCCGGCTTATACTCCAATACCAGGGTTCATCGTGATAGGTATTGATCACGCCTGTCTTTATGGCAAAATAAAACCGAACCAATACACTGGCGGCAAACAACACCCATAGCCAGAACGTGAGACTGTATCTTTTACTCTTGTCCATTGCTCTCCCTCTCTATACACAGCTCCGACATACCAAGCGCCAAAAATCTTGTGTCGGCAGAAACTCCATTATCTGCCGGCGACACCGCGTCCGGGAGCCGGAATTCTAGTTCCAGGCAATCATCCGCAACATACTCCTTCGGGATCCGAACCGTCTGGCTCCCCGGCTCAGTGACCGTAAGGTTCGCGGTTTCATAGCCGTTCGCGTAAACGATCACCCTCTGAGATGAACCATACACCATCGTATAGCTAAAATCAAGAGCCAGATCCTCATGCTCTCCCTCTAACTGGAAATACATTTTGGCAAAATTCCCCTCGGTCCAGGTGTGCGTGCCCTCGTTCAGCGAAAAACCAGACCTGCAGTAAGGGGCAGCCGTCGCCGTATCATAGAATGTGAGCGTTTCTCCGAGCTGATACGAAAGCACGCCGTTTTTCTCGGCATACGCAAGGGAATCCTCCGCCGGTTCAAAATATGCCATGCGCAGTTCCAGCGCGCCGACGAGCAGCAAAACAACCACAAGTATGACCCGCACCGGCAATTCGCGATATTTTCTTTTCTCCTGCACGCAATTTGCAGAATTCTCGTTTGAATTCATGTCCAAATCCATTTCTCCTTGTCAGGCATTGTCTTTCACTGCTTTATAAATCGGTCGATAATCTCCAGAAATCTCTCTTTGATTTTTTCGTTGTCAAAATCACGCAGCCGCGCTTTCTCGTTTCGGAGGATCTTCTCCCGCAGCTCCCGATCCTCCACGATCCGGTTCATCGCCTCCGCCACGACCTTCGGATCCTTGTCCTGCAGCAGCAGACCGCTTCCGCCCAGCGTCTCCCCCACGGCGGAGCTGTCATAGGCTATGATCGGTATCCCGAAATACATCGCCTCCACCAAAGGCACGCAAAATCCTTCATGCTCGCTGAGGCACAGGAACAGATCCGCGACATGGTAATACGCCAGTATCTCATCAAACGGGATATGTCCGGTAAAGACGACATCGTTCAGCTCCAGCTCATCCACATATTTCTGCAGTTTTCCGCTGTACACGTCTCCTTCTTGAAACGATCCCACGATGAACAGCCTCGATTTGGGATTGATGTAATTCTTATAATAGTAGAATGCCGCAATGAGATCCTCCTGCTTTTTGTTCGGCGCGATCCTGCCCGTAAATAATATGTTCACATAGCCGTCGTCACGATACTTTTCTATGACAGACTGGCTCGGTTTCTTCGCGTAGTCGTCAAAAGCGATCAGGATTGGAAGTACCTCGATCGGACAATGATATCCCAGACGAATTAAATCTTTTTTATTAAAGCCGGAAACCGCCAGACATAATTCCGGGCGTCCCGCCAGCCTTCTCACACAGGCAAGCCCTTCTTCGCATAACTGCCCTGACTGCGCGCTATAGGGTCTCCAAAATTCCGGGGGCGTCACATTGTGATAAACAATGATGACCCGCGCCTTATATTCCAGCAACGTATCCGCTATCCTGCTTCCAATCGACAGATGAAAGAGGATGATGTTGTCCGACTTGTCCTTATATTCCTCGACTTTTTTCGCGGTTCCTCTCGGAAGGCGCCGGTCAATGTTCTCCGCGTATATCTTTGTCTTATACCCGGCGGACCGCAATGCGTCCGCCAACGCAAGGACATGGTTCCCGATCGCGTCTCCATATGAAATTGTCGGCAGCATTTGAATGATCTCCATCTTGCTCTCCTCACGCATCCTGCAGACCTGCTACATCCTCAACCAGCTCAGAAAATTTCTTTTCTATTATGCTCCACTGAAAATTCTCCGCCACATAGCGTCTGCCTTTCTCACCCATCTCATGCCGAAACGGCTCGCTGACAAGGAGCTGCAGCATCCTGGATTCAAATCCCCGGAACCCGCGGTAATAAAACCCGCCCCCGCACTTGTCGCAATGTCCCCTAAGCACCTCGCATTTCCCGTTCACCAGAACAGGTTTCCCGAGGCTGAACGCCTCAAGCACCACGATCGAGAGGCTCTCGAAGATGGACGGCAGTACCAGAAACTCGGCTCCCGCTATCCCGTTGAATTTGTCCTCATCGCTGACAAATCCCAGATTGACAATGTCGTCCCTGACCGGAACCTGCATCACCGGTTTTCCCATCAGAACCAGTTTCAGCTCTCCCGGATGCAGTCTTTTATAACGGATAAAGAAATCGAACAGCTCTCCGCAGTTCTTTCCCTCGTCGATCCTCCCTACATAGACGATGTAGGAACCCAGGTGGTATTTCTCCCGGAATGTCTCCCCTGAGACCGTTTCCGGGACATCCACCCCGACTCCGCCGATCTTATAAGGAATGTGGAAATTATGGTATTTTCTTCTCACCAACAGGCGTTCCTCGTCCGTATTAAAGAAGAAGGCACGCGGACATAAAAACACGCGCTCGTACAGCTTCATCCTGAGAAACGGCTCATCATGCGTATGCGGCACAACGATCGCCTTGTCCTTCACTTCCTGGACGCCCATAACGGTCGGATAATACAGATACGTAAAGAAGACAAACACCGAATAGGCATCTCTGTTCTTCTTAATATACTCAATCAGCGTCGGAACATATGGTCCCTGCTTGTCCAGCCATTCCTGCTCCTCCTGCTCCTGCAGACATCCCTGCATCAGTTTCGCGTTTATCGCGTCAAACTCCGCCTGCACCCGCTGTTTCTCTACGGAAAACCTCCGCACGGAAACCCCGTTTATTGTTTCATTTTCTTTTGTGTACTCGTCCTTCCACGTCATGTAGTCAATCGCTTTTGTCGTCAACACCTCGATCTCGTACCAGGCAGACATTTTCTCAGCCAGCTGGCGGCAAAGCAGCTCTGCTCCCCCGTTCACTTCCAGACCATAGCGCTGAACTACAAAACAGAGTTTTCTTTTCATCGCCCTCTCCTACCCATTCCGGCTCTGCAGCTGCTTTTTCAGCTCCGCGATCTCCTGCTCCAGCAGAAGTACCTTTGTCTCCAGCCTCTCGGTCTGGCGCTCCTGGTTTTCAAAGTAGCTCTTTGAATCCTTCCCTGCGCCATCCAGCCCCAGCGTATCCATATTGTTCCCGATGCAGTTCAGGCTCCTCGTCACTGCTACATTGAACCTGTTTTGCTGTGCAAGGATCGGAAGGATCAGAAACGCCATGATTTTGCGGATCGCGCATTTCACCAGATTCTTTATGCCTTTCTTGGGGATCGGCGTATAATAAGACACCTCGCAGCCGCCGTTTATCTGCCGCAGATACTCGGGAAGATCCTCCAGCCGGCATTCTTCCGGCGCTCCTGCCCCGCCGCCCTCGTATTCTACCTCCGAAAAGCTCAGCATTTCGTCGGAGTAGCCTCTCTTTTTAATATTCTCCCGGATCTCCCGCATAATCTCATCTACATTGATTTCCTGTATTCCGGTATCCATTCCGCGTTCCCCTTTCACACAAGCGCTTACCTGTCACAAACCTTTTCAAAAAACTCCGTATATTTTTTCACGATCGTTTCCCAAGAGAAATTCTTCAGCACAAACGCCCTGCCCTGAGCTCCCATGGCATCGGCAATCCCCGCGTTATTCTGAAAATACTCGACGCAGCCCTCAAATTCAAAATAATTCTCAAAATACAGACCTGCGTTTGCCTCTGACGCAAAATGCTTTGTCACATTGCATTTCCCGTGCACCAGCACCGGACGTCCGCAGAGCCAGCTTTCCATCACCACAAGAGAAAAACTCTCATTGAGGGACGGCTGGCACAGAGTGAGCGCGCCCGCATAGGCGTCATACTTGTCCTGTATATCGACAAATCCGAGGTCAAGAATCTCTTCCCGGTACTCCGACGGAATCTCGACGTCGCCGCCGCCGATCAGCACAAGTTTCAGCGGATCGCCCTCGTGGCGGCGTTTGAACTCGCAGAAATAGCGGATCAATGTATAAATATTTTTTCCGACATCCTTGCGCCCCGCATACAGAAGATATGGATCATCAATCTGGTATTTCGCGCGAAACCGCGCCGCGTCAAACGTCAGATCCGTATCGACTCCCGCGCCCAGGATCGCCTGCTCCACAGACGATAAGTCAAACACCTGATTCGCCAGGTCACATTCCGGCTGGGCGAGATAAACCGCTCCCGCCATCTGCTCAAACGCGTTTTTATATATGTCAAGATAAATATAAGCCTCATTGTGGAAACACGGGATCAAAACCGCCTGTTCCGGGCACTGCAGGATCCCGTAGTATGTCGTCCCGAACATATACGGAATGAACACAAACAAGCCGTACTCATCTCTGTGGTCTTTGATGTATTCATACAGCGCAGGACTGTTCACCATCTCGCGCATGTAGATCTCTTCTTCGTCCTTGGTGATCGGCTGTTTCTGCATCAGCTTTGCGTTTACGAGGTCAAACGAAACGGTATCCCTCCTGCGCACACGAAACCGCCGTACCGGAATCTCATCGACGAGCTCAAGCCCTTCTCTGTAGAAGTTCCGATTCCAGTCGCTCGCGAATCTCTCCACGCAAGTGGCAAGCACCTCGAGCTCCACGCCTGCCTGGTGCAGGTGTGTGACAAGCCCCCGCAATTCCATCTCCGCGCCGCCCGGTATATTCTTCCCATACCACGGCGTGACAAAACCCAGTTTTTTCATTGTATAACCGCTCCGTATCGTTTACAAATCCCTATATAGTTTTATAATTCCATTTTTCTTTGAGCGCCAGTGTATCAATAAAGATCGAGTTGATGCCGGTAAATGCGTATTCCTCATAGCCAACGCTCTTCATATAGGCATAGATATCTTCATTCTTGCTGTTTACCGCCAAATCATTTGAATACTCAATCATTTCAGCTACCAAAAGAAGAGGACGGTATTTCTCAAAGTCGATCGACTGAAGAAGTTCCAAATCCTTTCCCTCAACATCGATCGAGCATATTACCGGAGCGGCTGGAAAATATCGCTCCATAATCGTATTGATCGTAATGCTTTCAACCATGACACGGCTTTTCACTTTGATATCCGGGTTGACTGCCTGAATATAACCTATCTCATCCGGATCTGTCGTCGATAAGCCGTCGTCAGTCATGATAATGAACTCACGCTGAACGCCATCCTCCGTGTCTACACAGCAGTTTAATACGGTATCTTCGCTGCGAACCTTTTCCAGATCCGGGATCAATTCCGGGTTCGCCTCAACCAATACACCTCTTGCTCCGCAGTTGTAGAAGAAGTTTGTGTTGCTCCCTTCTACCGGTCTGTTTGCCCCCAAGTCAAGGTAAGTACATTCATCAAAGGGAATCCCCAAACGCGAAACCACATATGCCAGAATCGCGTCCTCACCGCTTTGAGAATTTGTCGTCTTATCCAGGAAGTTGAACCTTTTCACCCCGGAATCCTTGTTGACCGCCGCATTTAACAAAATATCAATTTCACGTTTTTGCGCTCTTACGGTCCTCTCCAGGTTATCCAGACGCAGTTGGTTCTGCCTCACCTTTTCTTTTTCATTATCCAGACCTAATTGCTCAAGCCGATCCAGGCGCTGCTGATTCTGTGTTATTTTCTGTTTTTCCTTTTCCGATTCCGCAGATAACGCACCTAATTCTGCAGATAACATCTCTACCAGCCGGATATAGTTTTTCATCGTTTTTCTGTTCTCCCTCTCAGTTCTCGTAAGATCTCTTTGCAAGAGTTTCCCCATTCACAGTCCAATGATTGTCCAGGCGGCAGACGCCAACGTCCTGTTTGGCTGCGGTTATTACGAATGGCACGATATTTCTTATATCGTCATATCGTATTCCATCCCGCGAATGGATTGCCACATCCAGCATATAATTTGCAGGTAAGAGA
This sequence comes from uncultured Lachnospiraceae bacterium, assembly GCA_947628045.1. Taxonomy (GTDB): domain Bacteria; phylum Bacillota; class Clostridia; order Lachnospirales; family Lachnospiraceae; genus Choladousia. The sequence goes on from CANQYP010000027.1 coordinate 12,500, forward strand.
CAATTATCTGTCACCGTAATCGCAACCGTTCCGCTCTCTTCAATGTCTACAAGGCAATCACATTCAATCAGAGTATTGGTGCCATATATGTGAACTCCGTCGTCACGAAAAATACCTATTCCAAAATTGGCCTGCAGGTTCTTCTCCCGGCTCTCATAACTCATTTTCACCATGAACGACTCACCTGTTTTGAATATCTTTTTTTCGTTTCCGAAACGATCGGTCAATTTCACATCAGAAAAGCTGATTTGTTTGTTTCCTATGCGGATCGACCGCGGACTGCAAAACGAGGGCAATTCCTCCTGCAGCTCTTTTTCTGTCTCCTTTTCTGTTTCTTTTTCAACATGCTCCAGACGTATGTCTTCCATTGTTTTCAGATAATGCTCATGCACATATTTCGGAATCCCCTCATCGCGGACTTTCCCCTTGTCTATCCAAAGCGAACGCTCGCAGATCTGCTCAATCTGCCCCAGCGAATGGGAAACGATCACAATCGTCGTCCCGTCCGCTTTGATCTCTCTCATTCGGTTAAAGCATTTTGCCTGAAAATTCACATCCCCTACCGCCAGGATCTCGTCCACCAGCAGAATATCCGCGTCTACATTGATCGCCACGGAAAAGGCAAGGCGCATGTACATACCGGAGGAATACGTCCGCACCGGATTGTCGATAAACTCCTCCAGCTCCGAGAATGCAATGATGTCATCCAGCCGCCGGTCAATCTCCTTTCTGGTAAGTCCGAAGATCGACGCGTTGATGTAGATGTTCTCTCTTCCGCTCATGTCCGGGTGAAAACCGGCGCCGAGTTCGATCAGGCTGGACACGCGTCCCCGCATCGTGATCGTGCCGCTGTCCGGATACATGATCTTCGTCAGCAGTTTCAGCGTCGTGCTCTTCCCGCATCCGTTATGCCCGATGAGCCCGATCGCCTCTCCCTTTTTTACGGAAAAACTGATATCCTTCAGCACCTCTCTGGTCTCATGCCGCCCGCGTTTGCGGAAAATGACCCGTTCCTTCAGCTCATGTCCCTTATCCAGATATACCTTAAAGCTTTTAGATATATGCTTTACCTCAATCGCGTATTCCTGCTCCATCACATTTCCTCCGCAAAGTGTTTCTCCATCCTTCCAAACAGGAACCAGCCCACTACAAGGAACCCGGCGCCAAGCGCGGAGGCCAGCAAAAGCGTATTCAGCTGCGGCGCTTTCTTGTAGTAGAGAATGTCACGGTACGCAATGATGACGGAGGACATCGGGTTCAGCCAGAAGATCGGGCGGATCCTCTCCGGAACCATATCGATCGAGTACATCACCGGAGTCAGAAACTGCCATGCCATCGCCACGATCCCCAGAATGTGCTCCAAATCTCTCAGATAAACCGTGATCGACGATGTGACAAATGCGATTCCAAGCGCGAGCAGATACTCCACCAGCATAACCGGAATCAGATAAGGCAGCGCCAGGGGCGCAACACCCTTTCCTGAGACGAGGATCACAGCAAACACAACGATAAACGACAGCAGCATATTCACAAACTGGCAGGTGACCAGCGAGATCGGGAGCACCTCGCGCGGAAAATAGATTTTCTTCACCATATCCTTCTGCGCAAGGATACAGCTCGCTCCCCCGGTCAACGATGAGCTGAAAAACATCCAGGGGATCAGCGCCACAAAAAGAAACAGGTAATAGTCCTCTATCCCTGCTCTCATGATCGTCGAAAATACAATTGTATACACCCCCAGCTGAAGGAGCGGGTTCAGAAAAGTCCACGCAAAACCGAGCGCAGATCCCTTGTATCTGCCCCGCAGGTCCCTCTGTATCAGGCTTGTGACCATCGTACGATAGTGATATATCTCCTGAAACTTACTCATGCCGGTATATTCTCCACATTTATGCGTTCAGATCCAGATCGTCGATCAGCCGGCCGATCTTTCCCACGATCGCGTCCCACTGATAATTCTCTGCAATATATTGTCTGGCTTTCTCCGAGATGCGCTCCCGGTCCTCGATGCGAAGTACAGCGTCGATCGCAGCCGCGGCCTCGTCGCCGCTTTGATACCAGAACCCTGCCTGGCTGCGCGCGCAGTGCCCTTTCAGCACTTCGCACTTTCCGTTGACGATCACCGGCACGCCAAGCGACAGCGCCTCCAGCACAACGATCGAGAGACTCTCAAACTGAGAAGGCAGCCACAATGCCTGTGCGCCGCAGATCCCGTCAAACTTATCTTCCTCAGACACAAAACCGAGAGGAACGATATCCTCGCTCTGCGGAATGTCCATGATGCTCTTACCCATCAGCACAAGCTTCAGGTCGCTGCCCGGGCGCGCGCTCTTGTAGCGCCGGAACAGCTCAAACATCTCTTTGCAGCCCTTACCCGGCTCGATACGCCCGACATAGATCAGATATTCTGACCGGATCCGGTACTTCTCACGAAACCTGGCGTTGTCGACAAGCTCCGGCAGGTCCACGCCTGCGCCTGTCACGCAGTTCGGCTTGTCCGAGACCGGAAAGTGTGTTTCCACAAAAGACTTTTCCTCCGGCGTGAGGTAGATCAGCCCCCGCGGAAGTCCGAACGTCTGCCGGAAGATATTCATATAAACGTAGGGCTCATCGTGCGCCGTCGGAAGGAGGACCGCCCGGTCGGCTGCCGCCGGCACCCCGCGCACCGTCTGATAATACAAATACGTGACAAAAATGATTACCGCATAGTCATCCTTGTGTGTCTCCAGATAACGGATCAGTCCCGGGCAGTACGGTCCCTGCGCGTCCATCCACAGCTCTTCCCAGAATGCCTTCCCGAACGGAAGGCATTTTCGCAGCAGCCAGAAAACCTTCATCGCAGGAAAGCTCCTCCTGCGTGTAACAGAAAAACGCCTTACCGTAACCCCGTTGATGACCTCGGTATCCCTGTCATAGTAATCCCGCCATGTCATGTAATCCATAGCTTTTGTGGTTAACACTTCTACATCATACAACATTTTGAGGTGCTCTGCAAGCTTTTTCGTATAATACTCCGAGCCCCCGTTCACTTCTTCGCCGTATCGCTGGTTCACCAGCGCGATGCGCAGTTTTTTACTTCCCATTTCGGATCTCCTCGATACGTCCCCCGACTGCTTTTTTCGCCTCATCCATCCCCAGTTTTTCCGTGGCGTATTCGTACGCGCGCTCCGCGATCCTCTGATAGAATTCGCGGTCGTCCGCCAGCCGGCTCATATAGCGCGCGGCGTCGTCCAGATCCGGTTCCGCCCAGCGGCAGCCCCGTTTGTACGGATATATATCCTTCTTCAGTGTCCTTAACTCATAGTTTACCATACATGCGACGTCGGAATTCATGAATTCCGTATTCGCCGACCAGTTCGTCGCGATCGTCGGCACCCGGTTCAGCATCGCCTCCGCCAGCACCAGGCCAAAGCCCTCCGCCCGGTGCAGCGATACAAACACATCGGAACACGCGATCAGGCTGTTCACCTGTGTCCTGGACAGATTCTGATTGACGATAAAAACGTTCCGGTACCCCTCCATCCGCGTCTGCAGCTCCTGCAGTTCCTTCCGCGAGGCGGAATTCGCCTTGATCACAAGCCCCACGTCCTGCCGCTCAGAAGAAAACGCCCTTCGGAACGCCTCGATGACGCCCTCCGGATTCTTGCGTTCTCTCACACTCAGGGAATCATACATCATCAGAAAAAGAAATTTGTCCTCCGGCAGTCCGAAGTAAGCTCTCCCGTAGCGGCGCGTATCCGCTTCGGCGGTCACACAGTACGGCATGGTAAAGACCGGCTTATCCGTTTTCCCGCGAATCCCCCTGCTGATGAATTCCGACGGCGTCCAGATTTCATCCAGAAGATGGATGTAGGGCACCCACTCGTCCGGGAAATTCTCCAGCTCCCAGAGCCAGAACGCGATATTGTACCGTCCGTCAAATGCCTTTTTGCCCATCGCGGTGTAAGCCTCCGCAAAATCCGAGGGGTTCACATGCCACAGGTTGACTGAATAGTCCAGCTGATCCCGCAGAACATGCGCATAATCGTCTGTATCTACCTTGTTCGGCGTTGTCTGCGCAAAATTATAGATCAGATACGGCTGACCCGACTGCGCGATGACACGCTCCAGGAGCCTCATGCTCTGTCCGAGACCTGTGGCGCTGTCGATCGGTCCGATCAGATTGATCCCTTGCGGATACGTCCCCTGCTCATACGGCACAATCCTGGCGCGCGCGATCTGATCTGCAATTCGGCGCAAAACGCTTCCCTTCGCCGCGCGGAGCACCGGCGTGGGAATGACCTGTTTTGCAATTGATTTTATCCCGCCCAAATAACCAGCCATCTTTTACGCGTCCTCATTTCCCATATCTTTGCGCATAGCCTCCCTCACCTTCCCCGCCTCCCGCGCATACGAGAATTCCCGGCTCCGGCGCAGCCCTGCCCTGATATGCTCTTCCAGGTCGCCGGGATCGCTTTGCTCCATCTGCAAAAGCGCCCGCCGCAGATCCTCCGCATCATTGCTCCTGAAGTAGAACGCCGCATCCCCGAGGATCTCGGGGATCGAACTCGCGTCCGACGCGATGACCGGCACGCCCTGCGACATCGCCTCCAACGGCGGAATGCCGAACCCTTCGTAGAGCGATGGGAAGACAAAGCATTTCGCCATGCGGTAGACCGCGGGCAGGTCCTCGTCCTCGATGAACCCCGTCACATGAACCTGCGCCGGAGCGCCCTTCGTTCCCGCGGAGTCAGCCGCCCGTTCGAGCAGCTCGTCGATCTTCCAGCCCCTGCGCCCCGCGAGCACAAGCGGCGTGCGGATCCTGCCTTCCTGATATAGGTTCAAGTACACGTCCAGCAGGAGCAGCATGTTCTTGCGCGGCTCGAGCGTGGACAGGCAGAGGTAATACTGCTCCGGGAGCTGATATTTCCCGCGGATCCGCTCGCTTTCTGTCCCGTCCGCCCGAAAGTTCTCCGACAGACCGCAGTACGCGACGGTGATCTTCTCCTCCGGCACCTCCAAAAGCGCCCGGATCCTGCCCTTGCTGAATTCGGAGATCGTGAGGATGCCTGCCGCCCGTCTCGCCATCCACCGGTACGACAGACGGAAATACCACGCCATCTGGCGTTTCATCGTCTCCGGGCAGTCCCGGCAGCCCATATCATGGATCGTCCCGAGCACCGCTTTCCTGCGCAGCAGTATCGGCATCGGAAAGGCAAGAAAAAGATAGCGGTCCGTCTGCAGCCGGTTCAGGTACCTGGGCAGCCGCCACTGATTGAAAAACAGCTTTCTGCACGGTCTCAGGACATGGAAACGCACACCGGGGCTGTCCGCCCAGGCGAGGAAATCCGGGTACACCTCGCCCTTGAAGATCAGCTCGAAGGTATCCTGCGTATTCTGTTTCAGCAGCTCCAGCGTCATGTTCCGCGCATAGCGCTCAATGCCGGACAGATTGTCAGCGAGCGCCGTCAGATCCACCGCGATTTTCATGCCGATCCCAGCCTTTCCCTTTCTCTGTTTCCTGTATTTCCAGACCAGCGGAAAGATCTTCATATCGTCGATGAGATACCGCCGGAACAGCCTCCGCGGCTCCCTGCACAGGCGGTACAGCCATTCCAGCCCGCACTTCTGCATCCAGCGCGGCGCACGCCGGACATTACCCGCCTCGAAATCCAGGCTTGCGCCCATCCCGAAGGCAAGGATCCCGCTCAGGCGCTCACGGTGCCTGTGCAGAAAGAGCTCCTGCTTGGGCGACCCGAGCCCTGCGATCAGGATATCCGGCGCCGCCGCCTCGATCTTCGCGAGCACTTCCTCCGTCTTCTCCGGATCCTTCTCGAATCCGTACTCCGGCGAATAAGTCCCGACCACGCGAAGACCGGGGTTCTTCTCCTTCAGCCGCCTTGCCGCCTCCGCCGCCACGCCCTCGGCAGCCCCGAGGAAATACATCGTGTACCCCTTCTTTGCCGCCAGCGCGCAGAGGCGCGGAAACAGATCTGAGCCGGATATCTTCTCCCGGATCGGGCGTTTCAGCCAGCGGGAGATCCAGATCAGCGGCTGCCCGTCTGTGAGCACAAGTGCCGCGTCCCGATATGCCTCCCGAAACTCGGGATTCTTCTCGATCAGCACGATATGGTCCACGTTCGGCGTCACCACATAGCCGCCCGCGCGCGCCCGCACCAGATCGTCGATCCGCGCAAGCGCCTCGTCAAAGCTCAGATTGTCGACTTCCGTGTTCAGAAACTGCATTCTTTTTCTCCCTGCGGCCCGACACAAGCATCCATGCCAGACCAAAGTATAATCCAAGCCACGCTACCTGCGCGAACGGCTGCTCCACCGCCTCCGTCATGGCTGCCGCCAGGCAGGCGACCGCGATCCCGACGGCAAAGAAATTTTTCTCCCGGAGGGAGCTTTTCACCGCCTGCCACAGATACACCGTCAGCATCGCCGCGTACGCCGCGCCCGCCGCGAGCCCGTAGCGGAACCCGTTCATCGCGACGCTGTTGAGCGCCCAGCGTTTTTTGCCCGCGAATTCGGCAAGGTATTTGTGTCCGAACAGATTCATCTGTTTCAGATATTCCTTGCAGTTCCAGAGGCGATCCCGGATCAGGGCGATCCAGCCTCCCCCGGACAGCGCCTCGGCGATGGGTTCCTGAACCGGCTCGTCCCCGGAGGCGATCCCGTTCCCGAAAAGCAGGGTGAGATGGTACAGCAGCTCACGTAGCAGGAAAACGAGCGAAACGCCGACCGCAAGCGAGCAGACCAGCCACAGCGCCCGTCTCCCCTTCTCCTTTCTGTCCGCCCGGATCCACAGGCTGACCCAAAAGACCAGATACAATCCCACCAGCAGAGCAGCCGCCAGAAAGATCAGAGGCTGCTGGCTCATCCAGATCAGCGCGAGCGCCAGGACGGCGCAGACCCCGTCCGGGATCCCCATCTTTTGATCTGCTGCCCCGCTCAGGAAGACGGCAAGCGCCAGCAGCATGCTCACGCCCAGATAGCCCGCGTCCGTGAATATCCCCGCATAGCAGACGCCGGGATCCACCGGCGCGAGCGCCACACAGCCTAACAGCACCATTGCAAACCAGATCCTGCACGCGACCTTAAATTCCTCCAGCAGCTGCTCCGGTCTGCGCATATTGCACCATGCCCTGCAGAAGAGTCCCCCGAACGCCAGCAGGTAAAATCCCCCGTATTGGAATTTTTTGACGACCAGCAGATCCGACACGCACGCCAGCAGCAGGAACACAACGGTCAGCCGGAACAGTCCGCCGCCCGCGAGCCGCCTCTGCCCGTTTTCCTCACAGCACAGAACCGTCAGAACCAGAAACGCGCCGCAGACCAGCCACATATGCATCGGCGCATACTGCACCATTGTGGAGACGCCCATCCTGCGAGCCGCCGTGGCATAGCACAGCACCGCCAGCAGCACGACGATCCGGAGCACATGGCGGAGCCTATCGTCGACCCCCGGACAGCAGTCCGCGACCGCCGCCATAAGCTTGTCCATCTGT
>CANQYP010000028.1 GCA_947628045.1 uncultured Lachnospiraceae bacterium
ACCCCGTACTGGTCGTAGCGGTAAAAGCCGGAGTCGTCCTCCAGCTCTTTTACCGGATAGCATTCGCTCTTGTCTGTGAGCATGGCGTACGGCTGCCCTTGATTTCGGAACTTGTTCAGATAGCCTGCCGAGCCGTTGGGCGAATACAGGTCCCAGACGTTCAGCATCAGCCCGGCGAGCGTCATCACGGACAGGAACGCCGGGAGTGCCTTTTGCACCCGGGCATGCCCGGCGAAGAGCACGGACAAGCACAGCGCAGCCAGCATCAGGAACGCCAGAAACAGCGCGACAGGCGGTTTCTCCGACGGGGCGATGGTCGTCTCAAAGTTCAGGACCGTCAAAGCCACCGCGAGGTACAGCACCACCAGCGCCAGCAGCCCGATCTTTTCTTTTTGATTCAGGCGGAAAAGCTCCGGGTAGATCTTGACCAGAATGTAGGACAGGAGCATGATGTAGCCCCACATCCAGCGGTTGGCGGCGTAGGAGAACCCGTTCATGATATGCCCGCAAAAGGGCGTCAGCAGGATCACGGTCAGGATCAGGAACCCTGCCTTCAGGTGCGTGAACTGCTTTCTCTTGAGAAAGAGTACCATGAGCGCGATCAGCGCCAGCGGCGCCATTCCCAGGATCGTGTAGTTCTGAGCCCGCTCCGTCCCGTACGCCGTGTGGAGGAAATCGCTGAAATAATTTGCGTAGAGAGGTAATTCATAGAGTTTCGGGATCTGATTGTCCGCGCTCATTCTGCCGGTCCCCAGCACGTACACAGCGGAAGGGAGCAGCGTCGCCGCCGCGATGCACACCCCGATGAGGTAGTAGCCGACAAATCGGAAAAACCAGCCCGCGAGTTCCTTCACGCGTATCCTGCCGAAACGTTTCACATAGGTGACCGCGGCGTACAGGAACATCAGAATGCACGCCATATAGAAGAAATAGAAGTTGCTGACGGCGAGGAGCGCCGTGATCCAGATAAAGAGCCACGGCTTTTTCCGATCAAAGATCCTGTCGATGCCGATCAGCAGCAGCGGAAAGTACATCATGGGGTTCATGAAGAACGGGTGGCGCGCAAAGATGTAGAGCGCGAAACCCGAGAATGCGTAGGTCAGCGCCCCGAGCACAGACGCCTGCGTCTCGTTCTGATGATACCGGCAGTAAGCCAGGAAAAAGACGCCGGACAGGTACAGCCGCAGGATCGTCAGCGCCCCGTAAAGATACTCTGTGTATTTCGCCGGGACAAAGACGGACGTCAGGGCGAGCGGATCCCCAAAGACATAGTAATTCAGGGTCGTAAGGATATCCGACCCGTATCCGATGCTCATATCCCACAGCGGAATGGACAGCACATGGTTCTCCCACAGGTTTTTCAAGATGTCCCGCAGGTATTTCCCGTAATAGACCAGGCTGTTGAAGTGCTGATAAACGCCGTCGCAGTCCCACACCATAGATTTATGGCTGCGGATAAAGAGATAGAGTATCACGGACAGCACAAGACAGAAACAGCCGGTATAGCGGGCGTAACAGCCCCATCGGTTTTTCTTTTTCACGCTGAGAGTTTCGGGCTCCATAAAGCATCCTTTCCGAGACAGATTTTTTTATTACAGCAGACGGATGATCCAGCCGACCTTCACCGACCCGAGGTTGATCCCCCGCGGTCCCAGTGAGTCGAAGACATAGATCTGCTTGTTCAGCTTTGGAAAATCATGATCGTTTTTCTTGTCTTCCGTGAGGGTCTGGCTCGGCACACCGGCGGCTTTCAGCTCTTTGATCTTCATGTAGCTGCCGTTTGTGGTACGCCCGGTGTCGTACCAGCATTTGTCCCCGGCGTAGACGTTCGTATGCCCGATGCCGCTCCAGATCACGATGTCGCCCGGGAGCAGCCCGTTCTCCAGGAACAGCTGATCCGCGGTCTTGTCGACGTAGAAGATCCGGCAGTGCTGCTCGAGCGTCTCCTGCACGCCCGCGCCGTAGTGGATCTTGCCGTCGTCGCCCCAGAAGGACTGGTTCGTCCCCAGGATGTTCATGTCGCGCAGCGCGAGGCAGATCGTGTGCGCGCAGTTCGTGTAGCCGATCCCCCGCTGCACCATGTCGTTCAGCACCTCGCTCCAGGTATTTTTCACCAGCGCGCCGCTGTTTGAGTAGCCGAGGAAATGTCCCGCCGCCTTCTGTGCCGTGACGACCTGCGAATAACCGGCGAGAACGTTCAGGAACTGCAGCGCCGTCGCGGACGGGTTCGTCTCGGCGGCGAGCACCGTGATATCACAGTAGGCGTACTGCAGCCCGTCCGCCGTCATCGCGGCGATCTGTGTCTGTCCGGGTCCTGCCGCGACGACCGTGCCGTCGGCGCCTACCGTCGCCACTGCCTGGTTGGAGCTCCCCCAGAGGACCTGCGCGTTCGCTCCGGACACGCTTAAGGTCTGGGACTGTCCCTGATAGAGCGTCAGGGCGGTCTCTGAGAGGATCAGCGGTTTTCGGTCGTCCTCGACGGTCACCACACAGGAGGCGCATACCCCGCTGCCGTCCTTTGCCGTCGCCGTGATGATCACGTTCCCCGCCTCCTTCGCGGTCACTTTTCCCTTCGCGGAGACGGAGGCGATGCCGCTGTTGCTGCTCGTCCAGGAGACGGATTTGTTGTAGGCGCTGCCGGGACTTACCTTTGCCTTGACCTTGGTCGATTTGCCCTTCTTGAGGGAGATGGTGAGCTTGTTGAGCGTCACGATCGCGACAGACTGCCGCACAGTGACCTTGCAGCTGTATTTTTTGTCGCCGACCCGGGCGGTGATCACAGCCGACCCCGCCTTTTTTCCCCGCACGACGCCGGCAGAGTTCACGCTTGCCACGGAGCGCTTTGAGCTGCTCCATTTCGCCTTCTGTGAGCTGCCCTTTACCTTCAGTATAAAGCTTTGCCCCTTCAGGATCGTTTTATTTTTCTGGCTGATCCGGGCTGCCGCCGACGCCTCTGCGGGCACGAGGAGCAGCAGGATCATGAGAAACAGAAGTCCTGCCTTTCGGAATTTTTTTTCGGAAATTCTGTCAGTTTTTTTCATCGCGTTTTCTTCCTTATTCTATCCTTATTTCACGAGCCGGATGATCGTGCCGATCTTCGTGTCTGACATGTTCACGGCGGCGACCGGTCCGAATGAATCGAACACGTACTCATTGTCTACGTATTTGCCGTTCAGGGCGCAGCGCCCGAATTCGTACCACAGACCGTTGCCCGCGTAGACGTTTGTGTGCCCGATGCTCACATAGGTGCAGATGTCGCCCGGGAGAAGGTTCCCTTCCGCCAGCAGCTCGTTGGGCGTCTTGTTGACCGTGAGGATGTCGCAGTGCGCGAGGAGCTGGTCCTTCGACGTTCCGTGGTACACGACATAGCCGGGCTCGCCCCAGAAATTGGAGGAATCCAGAAGTCCCATCTCGCGCAGCGCCCAGCGGCAGCCGAGCGCGCAGTTCATGTGCGTCACTTTCTTCTTGCGGATCTCCTTGCGCGCGTCCGCCCAGGTGCTCTTTGCGGAGTTGCTGTATACCCACCGCATGCCGGCGGCATTGTCGAGCGCTACCTGGTCGGAGTATTTCTGCAGGATCGTCAGCATCTGCAGCGCGTACGCCGAGGGCTGCGCCGGCGTCTGCGGCACGGCGCTCTCCGGCGTCTCCGCCGAAACCTCCGACTGAATCTCAGTCTGCGTTTCCGAATCAGTTTCCGGCGCTACCGTTACCGTGCAGGACGCGGTTGCCCCGTCCTGTTCCCGCGTGACCGTGACGGTCGCCGTCCCTTCCGTTCTGGCGACGACCTTGCCGGTTTTTTTCACGCGCACGACAGACTTGTCCGAGCTGCTCCATTTATAAGTATCGCCCGTATTGTCCGAAACAATGCTGAGTTTTGCCTTTTCCCCGACGGTAAGCTCCTGCGTCGTTTCGCTGAGCTGGAGCGGGGCGAGCGTCACGGTGACCTTGCATACCGCCTTCGCGGCGATGCCGTCCGCGGTGTAAGCCGTGATCTTGGCGGTGCCCGCGCCGATCGCCGTCACCTTGCCCTTTGCGTTGACCTTTGCCACGTTTTTGTTGCTGCTTTTCCAGAGGACGGGCGCGCTCGCAGTGCCCTCGGGCTGCACCGCCGCCTTCAGGCGGAAGGATTTGCCCTTTTGAAGGCTTTTGGAAACGCTGTTCAGCCGGATGGACTGTTTCTGCAGTACTACGTTCAGTAGGCAGCGGTATTCGACCCCGTCCACGACCGCCACGATGTCGGTGGCGCCGTACGCCTTTGCCGTCACGTACCCTTCCTGCGTGACGTCCGCGATCGTCTCGTCCTCCGCCCTCCATTCGATCAGGCTCTCGTAGCCGGTGAGTTTCTTCAATTTTAATTTATAGCTTTCCCCGACGGACAGCGCGATGGTTTTTTTATTCAAACGAACTTGGGCGGACGCGCCCATAGGCAGCGCCAGGAACACAAGCATCAGCAGCAGTGCCGTTCGGAACAGTCGTTTTTTATTTCTTTTTTCCATGGTCTATGCAGCCTCCCCTTACATAATGCATGGTGTTATCGTGTTCATATGGTTTCAGTATACACTATTTTTTAGGTTTTTCAACTATTTTTTACAAAATTATTACAAATTAGTTAAATCGTGAGGGTAATATGATGAGTCGGGAGGGAGAGACGAATGCCTTGTGAACGGTGAAAAGGTATGGTAAAATGTTTGCAAAAGAAATGCGGAGGGCTATGGATTATGAAACTTTTGGCGGTCATTGATATGCAGAATGATTTTATCGACGGGGCGCTCGGCACGCCGGAGGCGGTGCGGATCGTGCCGAATGTGCGCGCGAAGATCGACGAGTATCTGGCGCGCGGCGACCGGGTCGTCTTCACGAGAGACACCCACCCGGAGCATTATCTGGAGACACAGGAGGGAAAAAAGCTCCCAGTGAAACATTGCATCAGAGGCACGTCCGGCTGGGAGATCTCGGAGAAGGTGTCTGAGGCGGGCTGCCCGGTGATCGACAAGCCTTCGTTCGGCTCGCTGGAGCTCGCCGAGTACGCGGCGGGACTTGGAGGGCTGGAGGAGATCGAGGTGATCGGGCTCTGCACGGACATCTGTGTGATCTCGAACGTGATGATCCTGAAGGCAAAGCTGCCGGAGATCCCGATCGCGGTGGACGCATCCTGTTGCGCGGGCGTGACGCCGCAGAGCCACGCGAACGCGCTTGAGGCGATGAAGATGTGCCAGGTGGAGGTACGTTGAGGCAGAAGGATAAGAAAAATGTCATTCCTGAACTTTAAGATAAAAAGTCTGAAGGAACTGTTATTGCAAAATAGACAGAGGAGGTCAATATGGGATTCTGGATTTTTATGCTGATTATGGTTCTGCTCATTCCCTTGATGATGATCGGATTTGGCAGGTTGTTCCTGAAAAAAGCGCCGGGGAGTATCAATGTGGTTTTCGGCTATCGGACTTCCATGTCGATGAAAAATAAAGATACCTGGGAGTTCGCGCACAAGTATTGCGGCAGGCTGTGGTTTTATGGCGGGCTGGTCTTGCTGCCGCTGTCTGTGATTCCTTTGTTATTTGTATTTCATAAAGGTTCGGACGTTGTGGGAAACGTGGGCGCGGTCATTGAATTTATCCAACTGGTGCCGTTGATCGGGTCGATCATTCCGACAGAGATGGCGCTGCGGAAGAACTTTGACCGGGACGGCGTGCGGCGGCAGAGGGCAGAGGTAAAAGAGAGCGAGGATTGAAGTCGGTTATAAATTGTAACCAACTCCTCGCTAAAGGCAGAGCCAGCCGTTCAAGCTGTTTATTTATCTTCTTGACATTTTGTATACCGAACGGTATATTAATCTGGGAGGCAATTCCAGATGAATAACAAGGCGTTTCTTATGGAATGTGCGAAGGAATTATTTTACGCGAAAGGGTATGATGCCGTCGGGGTCCAGGAGATCGTGGAACGAGCCGGGCTGACGAAACCGACGCTGTATTATTATTTCGGCAGCAAGATCGGTCTTCTGCGGACGCTGCTCGAGACGCGTTTTGAGCGCTACCTTGCGCAGGTGAAGGAGGCGGCGGAGACGCGGAGCGATATCCGGGGGACGCTGTACCGGCTGGGAGAAATTTCCTGCGCGTTCTATGAGGAGGATCGGCAGTTTTACATGCTGATGATGGCGCTGCTCTACTCTGCGCGGGAGAATGAGGCGTATCAGGCGGTGCGTCCGTATTTTGTCGAGCTATACGAGAGCGTCGTGCAGGCGTTCGAGCGCGAGGCGGGAAGACTGGGAAATATGCGCGGGCGGCAGCGGCAGTTCGCGATTGGATTTCTCGGCACGATCCACCAGTATCTGTTTCTGCAGTGGGAGACAGACCCGGAGGAAAGCTCCGGAAAGATCGGCGGGGAACAGATCGCGTCCGTCGTCGATCAATTCATGTATGGGATATTCACGTAAGCTACGAGCCGTGCAAAGATGCCGAATGACAAAACGGCTGCTTGCAGACGGTTTTGTCAGGCGACATCTTTATAGGGCGACAGCCCGTGAGCGAAGATGCGAGAGCATCTGAGCTTGCACGGCTCGTAGCTATAGCACGGGAGCTTGCTCACGAGAGCCTGTGTTTTGGCGACGGATGATAGGGCGACAGCCCGTGAGCGAGAGAGCGAGAGCTCTCGAGCTTGCACGGCTCGTAGCTATAGCGCAGGAGCTTGCTCACGAGAGCCTGTGTTTTGGCGACGGATGATAGGGCGACAGCCCGTGAGCGAGAGAGCGGGAGCTCTCGAGCTTGCACGGCTCGTACAGTTTTATTATATATTTAAGGAACAAGGAGTTTTGATATGAGTGCATGGTACGAGACAGCCATCTTTTATCATATGTATCCGCTTGGGCTGAGCGGCGCCCCATATGACAACAATCAGGAGGAGGTCGTGCACCGTTTTGACGGGCTGAAGAAATGGCTGCCGCACATTCGGGATCTCGGCTGCGGGGCGATCTACATAGGGCCTTTGTTTGAGTCGACGACACACGGTTACGACACGAAGGATTATTACAAGGTGGACCGCAGACTCGGGGACAACAACGATTTCAAGACCTTCGTGCAGCAGGCGCATGAGCTGGGGCTGAAGGTCGTGGTGGACGGCGTGTTCAACCACACGGGCAGGGAGTTTTTCGCGTTTCAGGATATCAGACAGAACCGCGAGGGCTCGCGCTACTGCGGCTGGTACAAGGGCGTCAATTTCTGGGGCAACAATTATTACAACGACGGGTTCGGCTATGAGTCCTGGAGGAATTGTGTGGAGCTGGCGAACTTGAACCTGCAGAACCGCGAGGTGAAGGACTACCTGTTTGATGTGATCCGTTTCTGGATCCATGAGTTTGATATCGACGGCATTCGGCTCGACTGCGCGGATTGTCTGGATTTTGATTTCATGAAGGAAATGCGCTGGATGACGGGCAATGAGAAACAGGACTTCTGGCTGATGGGCGAGGTGATCCACGGGGATTACGCGCGCTGGGCGAATCAGGAGATGCTGCACTCCGTGACGAATTACGAGCTGCACAAGGGCTTGTATTCCGGGCACAACGACCATAATTATTTTGAGATCGCGCATACTATCCGCAGACAGTTTGATGAGAACGGCGGAATCTACCGGGGGCGCACGCTCTACTCGTTTGTGGACAACCACGACGTGGACCGCATCGTCTCAAAGCTGAACGACAAGCGTCACATCAAGCCGGTGTACACTTTGCTCTACACGCTGCCGGGACTGCCGTCGATCTACTATGGCTCGGAGTGGGGCGTCGACGGGCGGAAGGCGAACGGCGGGGATCCGGCGCTGCGCCCGCAGCTTGACCTGGAGGCGATGGACGCGAACCCGCCTGTGCCGGGACTGAAGGAATTTCTGATCTTCCTCGGGAAATGCAGGAAGGAGCATCCGGTCATCGGAACGGGACGTTACCGCGAGCTGCTGCTGACGAATCGCCAGTACGCGTTTGCGCGGATCGGTGAGCAGGAGTCGGTCGTCGTGATGGTGAACAACGATGAGAATGAGGCGCAGCTGTCCGTGCCGCTGCCGCACGGCGCGCAGCGGATCACGGACCTCGAGACCGGGGCGGAAGTCCCGCAGGAGAACGGGCGTATCACCGCAACGCTCCCGGCGGGCGGCTGCAGGCTGCTGTCCGTTGTGTAAGCCGACATTTACGGAGAAAAATATGGTTTTTTGTCGATGTTACATTGCGTTTCGTTGAACATAAACTTAAGTGGAATGAACAGAATATAAATACAGCAACAAAACGAAGGAGAGGGTTAGAAATGGCAGAGAAGGCAAACGCGAAAGTCGCAAACAAGGCGTCGAAACGTCCGGAGCAGTTCATCTCGGACTATGACCAGTACCTGTTCGGTATGGGGACGCACTACAACATCTTTGAGAAACTGGGCGCGCATCCGATGAAGGTCGGCGGAAAGAAAGGCGTGTATTTTGCGGTGTGGGCGCCGCACGCGGATTCCGTCCATGTCATCGGTTCGTTCAACGGCTGGGACGAGCTGCAGTATCCGATGGAGCGCCAGGAACCGCTCGGAGTCTACGACCTGTTCATTCCGGGCGTGGAGGAGGGAGAGCTGTACAAATTTCTGATTCACACGCCGGACGGGCGCAAGATCTATAAGGCGGATCCGTTCGGCAATTACGCGGAGTTCCGCCCGGGGACGGCGTCGCGCGTCGCGGATCTGTCGCGGATCAAGTGGTCGGATTCCGTGTGGATGGAGAAACGCAAAAGCTTTGAGCAGGACAAGAGCCCGGTCGCGATCTACGAGGTGCACCCGGGGAGCTGGATGAAACACCCGCACGGTCCGGACAGCGCCGGATACTATAATTACCGCGATTTTGCGCATTCTTTGGTCGCGTATATCAAGGACATGGGCTACACGCACGTCGAGCTGATCGGCATCGCGGAGCACCCGTTCGACGGCTCGTGGGGCTATCAGGTGACCGGTTACTTCGCGCCGACCTCGCGCTACGGCACGCCGGAGGATTTTGCGTATTTTGTGAATTATCTGCATAAGAACAAGATCGGCGTCATTCTGGACTGGGTGCCGGCGCATTTCCCGCGCGACGAGCAGGGGCTGGCGAACTTTGACGGCGCGCCGCTGTACGAGTACGCGGACCCGCGCAAGGGCGAGCACCCGGACTGGGGAACCAAGATCTTCGATTACGGCAAGAATGAGGTGCGCAATTTCCTGATCGCGAACGCGATCTACTGGGTGGAGCAGTTCCATGTGGACGGACTGCGCGTGGACGCGGTTGCCTCGATGCTCTACCTCGACTACGGCAAGCAGGACGGGCAGTGGGTCGCCAACGAGTACGGCGGGAACAAGAACCTCGAGGCGATCGAGTTCTTCAAGCACCTGAACAGCCTCATGGTCGGCAGATACCCGGGTCTGATGATGATCGCCGAGGAGTCCACGGCATGGCCGAAGGTGACGGGGCGCCCGGAGGACGACGGGCTCGGCTTTACAATGAAGTGGAACATGGGCTGGATGCACGATTTTCTCGAGTACATGAAACTTGACCCGTACTTCCGCCGCTACAACCACAACAAGATGACTTTTGCGATGACCTACGCGTACTCGGAGCGCTATGTGCTCGTGCTCTCGCACGACGAGGTGGTGCATCTCAAATGTTCGATGATCAACAAGATGCCGGGTCTGTACGACGACAAATTCGCGAACCTGAAGGCGGGATATTCGTTCATGTTCGGGCACCCGGGCAAGAAACTTCTGTTCATGGGACAGGATTTTGCGCAGTTTCAGGAGTGGAGCGAGGAGCGGGAGCTCGACTGGTACCTGCTCGGCGAGGAGAAACACCGCCAGATGCAGAATTACGTGCGCGCGCTGCTGCACCTGTACGCGAAGACGCCCGCGATGTACCAGGCGGACTGCAATCCGTGCGGGTTTGAGTGGATCAACGCCGACGACTGTTTCCGCAGTATTTTCAGTTTCGTGCGGCACTCGGAGGACGGTAAGAGCAATCTTCTGTTCGTCGTCAACTTCACGCCGGTGGCGCGCCCGGATTACCGGGTCGGAGTGCCGAAACGCAAGCAGTACAGGCTGGTTCTCAACAGCGACGCGGCGGAGTTCGGCGGCAGCGGCAAGGAGCAGCCGGAGATCTACAAGGCAGTCAAGCAGGAGTGCGACGGGAGAGATTATTCCTTCGCCTACGACCTGCCGCCTTACGGGGTCGCGGTGTTTAAGTTCTGAGAAGGGCAAGAATGTATCGCGGACCGCGGTGTTTAAGTTCTGAGAAGGACAGGAATGTATCGCGGACCGCGGTGTTCAAGTTCTGAGAAGGACAGGAATGTATCGCGGACCGCGGTGTTCAAGTTCTGAGAAGGACAGGAATGTATCACGGACCGCGGTGTTTCCGTTGTAAGAAAGACAGGAGCAGGGAGCAGAGCTTTTCCGAAAAGGCTCTGCTTTTTGTACACTTTTTTATTGTCAAATTTTAGAAAATCAGGTATGATAAATGTCAGAAATAAAAAAGGATGTGAGCCTATGATTTCAAGTCAGATTTTACAGAATACGCTGGACGAGCTGAACGCGATCACGCGGGTGGACTTTACGCTGACCGATGTGCACGCGAACCTGATCGCAGCCACGCTGCCGGAGGATACGGTGCAGGAGAAGGCGATCCTGCAGTTTGCGGACTCGCCGGCGGACAGCCAGGTCGTGCAGGGAGCGCATTTTTTCAAGGTGTTTGACGATAAGAAACTGGAGTTTATCCTGATCGCGCAGGGCGCGTCGAAGGACGCTTACATGCTGGGGCGCGTGGCGGTCAGCCAGATCCAGAACCTGATCGTGGCGTACAAGGAGCGGTTCGACAAGAACAATTACATTCAGAACCTGCTGCTGGACAACCTGCTGTCCATCGACATTTACAACCGGGCGAGAAAGCTGCACATTGACACGGAGGCGCGCAGGATCGTCTATGTGATCGAGACGAAGTATGAGAAGGACAACGCCGCGATGGAGATCGTCAAGGGACTGTTCGGCAACCGGACGAAGGATTTCATCACCGCGGTAGATGAGAAGAGCATTATCCTCGTGCAGGAGCTTGGCGAGAAGGAGGGCTACGAGGAGGCGGAGCGGACGGCGCACACGCTGCGGGATATGCTGAATTCCGAGGCGATGTCGAGCGTGAAGATCGCTTACGGCACGATCGTCGATGAGATCCGCCAGGTCTCCCGCTCTTATAAGGAGGCGCGGATGGCGCTTGACGTGGGGAAGATCTTTTACACGGAGAAGGCGGTCATCGCCTACAACACGCTCGGGATCGGGCGGCTGATCTACCAGCTGCCGCTGCCGCTGTGCGAGATGTTCATGAAGGAAGTGTTCACCGCGGAGACGCCGGAGTCCTTCGACGATGAGACGCTCGCCACGATCAACAAGTTCTTCGAGAACAATCTCAATGTCTCGGAGACGGCGAGGCAGCTCTATATCCACAGGAACACGCTGGTGTACCGGCTGGAGAAACTGCAGAAGAGCACCGGGCTGGATATCCGCGTCTTCGAGGATGCGATGACCTTCAAGATCGCGATGATGGTGGTAAATTACATGAAGTTCATGGAACAGAACAATTCATAATTTCGATGTCACAAAAAAATCAAATATATCACAAAAAAGACTTTACAAATCACAAAAACGTGTTATAATGTATCTTGTCAGGAGGCAAAGCCTTCCGGCAAGGTACATTTTTTTACGATTCGGACTCCCATTCAGGGGTATCTACAGAAGACGAGGCTGCAGAGGACAGCAGCAGAGTCTGTCAGGATCAAGGTCGATTCCGACCGAAGTTCCCGAGACGAAATGCGAAGAAGAGGTCGCAGAAGAAATCGCAAAAGAGATTGCAAAAAAAATTGCGAAAGAAATTGCAAAAAGATCGCGAAAAAGTTTGCGAAAAAGATCGCGGAAAAATCGCGGAAAAGTTTGCGAAAAAATTGCAGGAGAGATTGCGGAAGGAGGAATGCAGCGGGTTTGATGGAGAGTTATTCGATTCTGTTTTTGTTGTGTCTGGCGGTTCTGGCGGTCCTGTGCGATCTGAGCACGGGGCGGATCCCGAACGGGATCATTGCAGTCGGACTTGCCTGCGGCGTTCTGTATCAGATTTTTGTGAACGGACCGGCGGGCGTGGTTCTCTGCTTTGGGGGCGCGGTTCTTCCGATTTTGCTCTTTGGCGTATTTTTCTATTTCCGTATGATCGGGGCGGGGGATATCAAGCTGCTCTGCATGGCGGGCGGATTTCTGGGACTGTCGGGGAGCTTTGCCTGTGTTACGTGGTCGATCCTGCTCGGAGGCGCTTTCTCCCTGCTCTGCATGCTGCGCCGGGACAATCTTGTGCCGAGGATCGCATATTTCTTGAAGTATGTTGAGCACTGCTCAAAAGACCGCCGGTGGGTGCCCTACATGGGCGGCGTCGGGGAGGACGCGAAATTTTGTTTCTCCGTGCCGATCCTGCTCGGGATCCTCTGGCAGATAGGAGGGAGCATTTGAAGAAAAATATTTTTGCGGTCTGTGACCTGGACGCGTCCTACGCGTGCAGCCTTATGGACTATCTGAACGGAAAGAAGACGACGCCCTTTGAGGTACAGGCGTTCACGAACGTGGAGAGCCTGGAGGCGTACGCGAAGGAGCATGTGATCGAGGTGCTCCTGATCTCGACGCGCGCCATGTGCAATGAGATCCGGGATCTTCCGATCAATCGGATCATTATGCTGTCGGAGGGCGAGCAGATGCCGGATCTGGACGACTATCCGCATGTCTACAAATATCAGTCGTCCGACCAGCTGCTGTCCGAGGTGCTGGAATATTACGCGGAGGCGCACCCGCAGCCGTACATATACGGGGGCAGCAGCCATAAGACGCGGATCTACGGGGTGTATTCCCCTATCGGCAGGGCGCGGAAGACTTCCTTTGCGCTGACGCTGGGGGAGGTACTCTCGGAGAGTCATCAGGTGCTGTATCTTAATTTTGAGGAGTTTTCCGGCTTTGAGGAGCTGTTTGGCGCGAAGTACCGCACGGACATTTCCGACCTGATCTATTTTTCCCGCCAGAAGGAGGACGGGTTCATCTACCGGCTGAATTCGACGGTGCAGACCTTTCACGAGCTGCACTACATTCCTCCGGCGCTGTCCCCGGCGGACATTCGGGACGTCTCGGGGCAGGAATGGCTGGATTTTCTGCAGGAGCTCAGTGCTTACGGGGAGTATGAGATCCTGATCCTAGACCTGAGCGAACAGGTAGATGAGCTTTTTCAGATCCTGCGCGCGTGCGACCGGATCTACCAGCCGGTTCTGGAGGATATGATCTCACAGGCAAAGCTGTCGCAGTACGAAAAGCTGATCGGCATGCTCGACATGGGCGACGTCCTGGAGAAGACGCGCAGACTCAAGCTCCCGGTGCAGCCGCTGCAGCGGGAGAACGGGGACATCGTGCAGCAGCTCGTCTGGGGCGAGATGGGGAACTATGTGCGGAAACTATTGCTGGAGGAGGAGCCCTGAAGGAAAGGGCTCTGGGACAGAAAGGAGGCGAAGGACAATGGACGAGCAGAAATTCATTTATCTGAGAGGCAAGCTTATGGAGCGGCTGGAGGGGTACCGGGAGACCTGCGACGAGGAGATCTACCGCAGCATCGACGAGCTGATTCTGCAGACCGGGATCGATTTCTATATCCGGCTTTCTGAGCGCAATGAGCTGCGCAGGGAGCTGTTCAACTCCGTGCGGCGGCTGGATATTCTTCAGGAACTGATCGACGACGACAGCGTGACGGAGATCATGGTGAACGGGACGGAGGGGATCTTTTTCGAGCGAGATGGAAAGCTCCGGCGCTGGGATAAGAACTTTCACTCGCGCGAGCGTCTGGAGGACATCGCGCAGCAGATCGTGGGCAGGTGCAACCGCATCGTCAACGAGTCGGTCCCGATCGTGGACGCGCGGCTGGAGAACGGCGCGCGTGTCAACATTGTGATGCCGCCGGTGGCGCTGAACGGTCCGGTCATCACGATCCGCCGGTTTCCCGACCACCCGATCCGAATGGAGGAGCTGGTGCGCTGGGGGACGGTGCCGCAGGAGGCGGTCGATTTTCTGAAAAAACTGGTTCGCTCCGGCTACAACATTTTTATCTCGGGAGGCACCGGCTCGGGCAAGACCACCTTTATGAACGCGCTGTCGCACTATATTCCGAAGGACGAGCGCGTGATCACGATCGAGGACAACGCGGAGCTGCAGATCCAGGGGGTTGCGAACCTGGTCCGCATGGAGGCGAGGAATGCCAACACGGAAGGGGAGAAGGCGATCACGATCCGCGACCTGATCAAGTCGAGCCTGCGGATGCGCCCGGATCGTATCCTGATCGGGGAGATCCGCTCGAGTGAGGCGATCGACCTTTTACAGGCATTGAACACCGGCCATGACGGGTCGATATCCACAGGACACGCGAACAGCCCGGAGGATATGCTCTCCAGGATCGAGACGATGGTCCTGATGGGAATGGAGATCCCGCTCCCCGCGGTGCGCAGACAGATTGCGTCCGGGATCGACGTGATCGTGCATTTGGGGAGGCTGCGGGACAAGAGCAGAAAGGTGCTGCAGATCCTGGAGATCCTCGGCTACGACAGCCAGAGTGGGGAGATCCGCACACAGGCGCTGTATGAATTTGAGGAGGAGGGGGAGGACGCATGCGGAAGGATCGTCGGGAACCTTCGCCAGAAGGCGGAGCTGCAAAGGCGGTACAAGCTGGAGCGGGCGGGGTACCGCGGCTGAAAAGGCAGGGCGCGCAGACGGCGCGGGACAGGGAGCTGCCCGACTATGCCGTGTACCGTTTTTCCCGGCGGGAGCTGGCAAAATATCTGGCGCTGTACGCGTTTCTGGACGGCTGCGTCAGCTACCTTTTCTTCTGCTCGTGGATCGCGTTTGTATTGTTGCTGCCGGGGGCGGTCCTGTTTCTCGCGGAGCAGAGGCGGTCCCTGCAGGCGAAACGCGCGCGGGAGATGACGCAGCAGTTCCTGGACGGGATCCAGATGCTCGCGGCGTCGCTGCAGGCGGGCTATTCGGCGGAGAACGCGCTGCGGGAGGCGGTGCGCGAACTGCAGAAGGTGTACGAGCCGGACGCGTTTATTGTCCGTGAGTTCCGTTTTATGGACGCGCAGATCCGAATGAGCCGGAACATGGAAGAGCTGTTTCTGGAGTTCGGGAGGCGCTGCGCCATCGAGGATATTCAGAGCTTTGCGGAGGTATTTCTGACCGCGAAACGCTCCGGCGGAGACCTGCTGGCGATCATTCGGAACACGGCGTCCTGTATCCGGCAGAAACAGGAGACTATGCAGGAGATCGAGACCTGTCTGTCCGGAAAGGTCATGGAGCAGAACATCATGAGCCTGATCCCGATTTTGATCCTTGCGTATATCCGGCTGTCCTCCCCGGAATTTCTCACGGCGATGTACGGGAACGTGACGGGCGTCGCGGTCATGAGCGTCTGTTTTGTGGTGTATGTCGCGGCGTATTTCTGGGGAAGGAAGATCGTGCGGATCGAGGTGTGAGCAGAGATTCAGAAGGAGAATTGTACTTGAAACGAGCAAAGAGAGAACGCAGAAATGCGATGGAACGAATGGGTGCGTTCCTGGTTGACCGGTGGAAACTGGATCAGCCGGGAAAGGGAAAGCAGCGGCTGCATGAGGAGCTGACCGCGCTGTCCGGGGAAGGAAAGTCTGCCGTCAGGGATTACTATGTCCGAAAGCTTTCGCTTTCGCTGACGGTTCTGCTTGCCGGACTGGCGCTGTCCGGCGTCAGCCTGGCGGTGTCTGTGGCATGCCGGGACGACGCCACGACGCGGATCCTCCAGCGGCCGGGCTATGGGGAAGGAGACAGGAAGGAGGCGCTCACCGTCCAGGCGGACGGGGAGGAGCCGCAGGAGCTTGAAGTCACGGTGCAGGAGCGGAAGTATACCGACCGGGAAAAGCAGGAACTGCTTGACCGGGCGGCGCAGGAGCTGGACGAGCTGCTCCCCGGGGAAAACGGGTCTCTGGACCGGGTACAGAAGGATCTGTACTTTCCGGAGAGTCTGGAGGGCGGGGCGGTCACGGCGTCATGGTCGACGATCCCGTACGGGGTGGTGGACGAGAACGGGAAGATCAAAAATCCGGAAAATGAGGACGGCACGCTGGTAGAGATACAGGGAACTCTTACCTGCGGCGGGAAGGAAGAGACCTACACGGCTTATGCCAAAGTGTTTCCTCCCGAGGTGCCGGAGCCGGAGCGTTTTCGTCAGTCTGTGCGGAAGGAAGTCGAGCGTGTCGATGCAGAAGAAAGCCATGAGGAGGAGCTGCGATTGCCGGAGACCGTGGACGGGAAGGAGCTGACCTGGCGCAAGACCTCCGAGGACCCGGCGCCCGCGATCTTTGCCCTGACGTTTGTGCTGGCTGCCGCCGTATATCTGGAGATGGACAGTCAGATCCACCAGAAGGCGGAGGAGAGGAAGAATCAGCTGATGCTTTCCTACCCAGACCTGATGTGGAAGATGACGATGCTGCTCGGCGCGGGACTCAGCATCAAGGGGACGTTTGCGCGGATCGCGGAGGAATACCGCAGGGAAAAGGCAGCCGGGGCAAAAGGCGGAAAGCGCGCCGGGAAACGGCAGACAAGCTACGCGTATGAAGAGATCGCGCGCGCCTGTTTTGAGATGGAGAGCGGCATTCCGGAGGGACAGGCATACGAGCGTTTCGGACGGCGCTGCCAGCTCCCGGAGTACATACGGTTCGGCTCCGTACTGTCGCAGAATCTCAGGAAAGGCGCGAAGGGACTGACCGGTCTTCTGGAGACAGAGGCTGAGGCGTCCCTGAACGAGAGGAAAAACCATGCGCGCAAGATCGGGGAGCGGGCGGGAACCAAGCTTTTGCTGCCGATGATCCTGATGCTTGGGATCGTTCTGGTGATCCTCATGGTGCCGGCTTTCCTGTCATTCTGAAAACAAAACTATGGAAAGGAGGGAGACGATGGAACATCTGAGAGCATTTGTGCGCGAGGAGGAGGGCGTCGGCGTGGTGGAGATCATACTTATACTCGTGGTCCTCATAAGCCTCGTACTGATTTTCAAGAACCAGCTGACCAGTCTGGTGAACAGTATTTTCAAAAAAATCGTGAGCCAGAGCAACGGTGTGTAAGGAGAAACGATGGACAGACAAGGATACAAGGGTTCAATTACAGTGTTCCTCAGTCTGGCGTGCATATTGTTCCTGTCCCTGATCTGTGCAGTCGTGGAATCCGCCAGAGTCCAGGGGGCGCGGACGCAAGCCGCCAACATTGCGGGTATGGGAAGTTTTTCACTGCTTGGGGAGTTCGAAAAAGAATTGTTGGAGAGATACGGCATCTTTTCTTTCAATGGGACATACGGGAATGGGTCCTTTCAGATCGAAAAAGTAAACGAACGCCTGCAGGATTATATTTCCTACAATGCCAATCCCAGAAAGGATCTTTTTTCGGCGGGATGTTTCGACCCCTGGAGGCTGGAGCTGGAGGACAGCAGCGTCGAGAAGTACGCGCTGCTGACCGATGACAAAGGAGAGCCGTTCTATCAGCAGGCGGTCGCCTACATGAAGGCGAACGCGCTGACGATGGCGGCGGACAAGCTGCTGGAGTACACGAAAAATACGGAGGAGATCAGCAATTGGGAGAAGGAGTACGAGAAAGGTCTCAAGAGCAGCGGCGAGCAGATCGACCAGATGGAGAGCGAGAAACAGGCAAAGATCGAGACGATGGAGTCGGAGGCTGCTGCAGCGGGGACCGAGGTGACAGTGCTGCCGGAGTCCACAGTAAATCCGCTGGAAGAGATCGCGAAACTGCGAAAGAGAAGTACTCTGGAGATCGTCACCTGGGACAAGGCGATTTCCGCCAAAAAGGTCAATATACGCAATTTTCCTTCCAAGAACCTGGTGAGGAAGGGGAACTTCAAGGTAGAGAAAAAATATCACGGGCTGATGTCGGATCTGATTTTTAGGGAGTACCTGCTGACCCATTTTCCGGGCTACGCGGACGGGAAATCCGGGAAGGCGCTGGACTACCAGATCGAGTATATCCTCGGCGGGAAAAGTTCGGATGAGAAGAATCTGAAATACGTCGTGAACCGGCTCCTTCTGCTCCGGGAGGGAATGAATTATCTGTACTGTGTGCAGACCCCGGAGATCAGCCAGCAGACAGGCGCGCTGGCGCTGGTGCTCACGGGTTTTCTGGGACTGCCGCTGCTCACGGAGGCGACGAACCACGCGCTCATGCTTGCGTGGGCATACGGGGAAAGCCTGATCGATGTGCGGAGGCTGCTGGACAATGGAAAGGTGCCGATCTTCAAAGATATTACGACGTGGACGCTGTCCCTGGAAAATCTTGGGCAGATCGCCGAGCTGCTGCAGCAGGGAGCGGCAGGGCAGGGAGCCGGGACCGGTCTGTCCTACAGCGGATATCTCAGGGTACTGCTCAACCTCGGCTCGATCAAAAATCAGAAGATGCGCGCGCTGGATATGATCCAGGCAGAGATGCAGGAGGAGGACGCCGCGTTCAAAGCGGAGAACTGTATCGTGGCGGTCAGGATCGCAACCGGCTGGAGCTGCCGCCCGATGTTCGCGGGGCTGCCGTCAACGGTGTTTGGGGTGTCGTTTCAAAGCGCCCGGTTTGAGCAGAAGAGCAGCATGGCGTACTGATGCGGGCAATTGAAAAATAGAAAACGGACGGGAAGGCTTAAGTCGAATCGGAAAGCGAGGTGAAAAAGAATGTTCTTATATTTCAAGCACATATATTCTAATCTGCCGTTCGGCAGTCTTCGATTTAAGGTCCTAAAATCGAAAAATAAAAATTTGAAAAGAAAGGCAAAATACTCTCCCCCTTGTTGGTGTACCATGCACAGGAATATAAGAGCATTCTTTTTTGCCCCGTTTCGCGCGACCCTGACGGTGGAGGCGGCGGTGGTGCTGCCCTTATTTCTGCTCGCCATGGTCGCGGCGCTGCAGTACGGGGCGGTGATGGAGACGGCGGTCCGGTTCGGGACGAGCCTTTCGGAGACCGGGAAACAGATGGCTGCCGCGGCGTACGCGACGCGGTTCGGCGGGGATCTCGATCTGGCGCCGGAGATCGCGGTCAAAGCGCTCTCGGCGACCTACGCGAAACAGCGACTCATCTCACAGGCGAAGGACGTCTCCGCGGTGAAAAACATGAATTTATTGTTGTCGACTTTTTTGGAGGACGACGACACGATTGATCTGGTGCTGACCTATCGGATCCGCTCTCCGGTCAGTCTGATCAAGCTGCCGGGAAGTTTTTTCCTGCAGCGCGCCCGCGTGCGGGCGTGGACGGGAAGAGAGACGCAGGAAGACGGCGGCGAGGAGGGCGAAGGAGAAGACGGCGCCTGTGTGTACGTCACGGAGACAGGAACGGTGTACCATGACGACCCGAACTGCACGCATCTGAAATTGTCGATCCGCGAGGTCGACGTGTCCGAGCTTGCCCATCTGCGCAACAATAGCGGCGGCAAATATCACAACTGTGAAAGATGTGGCGGAGAGGCGGTCGACGGAAAGGTATATATTACCAGCGAGGGAGACCGCTGCCACAGCTCGCTGTCGTGCAGCGGGCTGAAACGGACGGTTCGTCAGGTGCCAAAGGATGAATTGGGAGATATGAGAGCATGTTCCAAGTGCGGAAAGGGATAATCAGAGATGTATCAGCGCATATTGACAGGGACGGCGTTGCTTTGCTGTTCCGTCACGGATCTGAAAAGCAGAAAAATATACAAAACGGCGGCGGCAGGATATCTGGCGCTGGCTGTCCTGGGGCATATCGCGGGGCGTACCGCGACGTTTGCGCAGATGGCGCTCAGTCTGCTGCCCGGGCTCTTCTGTCTTGTGGTGTCA
>CANQYP010000029.1 GCA_947628045.1 uncultured Lachnospiraceae bacterium
CATGTGCAGATGAAGGCGGACGCGCGCCAGTGGATCAAATGGGCACAAGGCGCAGGACTGCACCCGTGGGTGATTGATTACATCATCCAGCGCCCCGATCATCTTTTCTCGGAGCCGCCCAAGACGGAAGAACCCTTTTCCACACCGCGCTCCTGGCACATGCTGAGTGACGCGCTCACCGAATACGGAGCCGGGCGGCGGGAACTGTCTTCCGATACGCTGAAAATGCTCGCCTACGCCTGCCTGACCCCTTCTCACGCGGGGATGTTCCTGGCGTACACCAAAAGTCTCAGGAATACCCACATGCTGGAGGACATCATCGCCCAGAAGGCAAAATGGCCCACAAAGCCAGAGGATCGCGACGTCCTGTATTTTCTCGCCCAGTCCTTCCGCGCGAAACTGATCGCGGAACTCCCGAAGAGCAAGCAGGACATTTCCGGCAATATGCTCTCCTTCGTGTACCGCGCGAAAGCCATGATCCGGGAGCTCTCCGTGATCAATTTCGAGATCGCGCAGATGACCGTCGCCTCCGACGACGACCACGCTCTTCCGGACTGGTTCCTGATGGAGGTAATCCGCGACCTGCCGCGGCTGGTAAACGGAAACGGCGGGCAGTAAGCGAACAAAGTTTTTACTCAAAAGCAAAAGGGAAATGAACTATGCCATATTTGCACACGAAATATTATTATTCAAAAGACGACATGCCGCAAGGACTGCGCAACCTCACGGATGGCTATCAGATTCTTCAGGCGCATCCCCTGTTCGGGCAGCTCCGCGGGGAAATCTATGCCAAAGCCTCGCACCTGAGCAGAAAAGGGGCGAAAGCATGCGTCACGAGATCCGGCACTGTCTTCGCGAACCCTGCCGTCCTCCTGAGCGCAGACGAATGGGCGTATATCCTCGCGCACTGTCTGCTCCACCACGCATTCGGGCACTTCGATTGGGATCGCATCCCGCAGTCCTCGGAATATCAGCCGACTGTCTGGAGCAAAGCTTGCGACATCTATGTCACGCGTTTTCTGGCGGATATAGGTTTCGGCACACCAATCTTTGCCGACCCGGCGGACGAATACCCAATCCGGCTGAATTCCGAGGAGAAAATATACGAATACCTGCTCAGGACTGAGAGCGCATCGTTCCGGCAAAGCTATAGCTGCAACGCAGATCAGCCTGATATGATCGGCGTCGAGCACCCGATCGTCTACAAAACGAATGAAAGCAATCCCTGCGCAGCGCAGTTCACCCACGCCATCCTATGCTCGGTGAAAAGCACCATCAGCGACGCAAGCTCGCATGGCTGGGATGAAAGTCAGGACACGCCCATCCGCCGAGCCGCAGACTGGTTCCTGGCGAACTACCCTCTTCTGGGCGGACTCGCCGCCTCGTTTCAGATCATTGAAAATGTGGAGACCTGCCATCGTCTTCAGATCCATATCGCGGCGGTGAACGCAGCGCGCGGCGAAATCTATGCCAACCCGTCCTGCGGGCTGAACGAACAGGAATGGCGTTTCGTGCTCGCGCACGAATATCTTCATGCAGGTCTGCAGCATCACAGGCGCTGTCAGGGACGCGACCCATACCTCTGGAACATCGCCTGTGATTACGTGGTCAACGACTGGCTTGTGGAAATGCAGATTGGAGAACTTCCCCGGGAGGGCGTCCTCTACGACGAGGCGCTGCACGGTCTGTCTGCGGAATCCGTCTACGACAAGATCGTAAAAGAAATGCGAAAATTCGGAAAGCTGGCGACCTTCCGCGGCTACAGCCTCGGCGACATCTTCGGCAGCAGCAGCCCTCACTTCGAGGGAATGAACCGGGGAATATCTCTGGACGACTTTTTCCGAAATGCCCTCCGGGAAGGGCTCGACTACCACATGACGCGGGACCGCGGCTATCTGCCCGCCTCCCTCATCGAGGAGATCCGCGCGCTGTCCATGCCGCCGATCCCGTGGGAGGTTCAGCTCGCCGAATGGTTTAACGAGCAGTTCCCGCCGCTCGAAAAACGCCGCAGCTACGCGCGCCCAAGCAGACGGCAGGGTTCCACGCCGGACATCCCCCGCCCCCGCTGCATGCCCTTGGAGTCCGAATTGAAAAACCGCACCTTCGGCGTCGTGCTCGACACCTCCGGCTCCATGTCCAGCCACGAGATCGGACTCGCGCTCGGAGCGATCGCCAGTTACGCCGTCTCAAAGGACGTCCCCACCGTGCGGGTCGTCTTCTGCGACGCACAGGCTTACGACGCTGGTTATTTATCCCCGGAGGAGATCGCCGGGCGTGTCGAGGTCAAAGGGCGCGGCGGAACCATTCTCCAGCCCGCGGTCACGCTGCTCGAAGAGGCTGCCGACTTCCCAAAGGACGGTCCAATCCTGATCATCACAGACGGAAAGATCGAAGATCGGCTGTATGTGCACCGAGAGCACGCGTACCTGATGCCAAAGGGAAACCGACTGCCGTTTCAAGCAAAAGGAAAGGTATTTCGGTTTGCATAACATATAGTACGAAAGGATACGCCTAATAGTCTTGCGAAAAAAATATAAAATTTCTTTGTCAAATAATTTTATATTTTCTTACTTGATTTCAATCGCTAAACCATTTATAATATGATTTATAGAAAAAACTATATACAACGCAAAAGGAGGTGCTGCCATGGCTACTTCAAGTATCACCCACAATTTTGTTGTATCCGATCCGGAGAGTGTCAAACGATTTATTCAGGCCATTGAAGAGGCTGAATATGACCGTGCTCCCAAGCAATCGCTTCCCGGACGTCAGCTCACAGACTCCGATGAAATATTAGCACTTATGTCAAAAAGGAAAAAATAAATGTCTGAAAAATATTTCACTGTCAATATTCGAGTATATCTGGATAAAGACAAGCCAACCTACATCGGAGAGAATAGTCTTTATGAACTGCTCTCCGATTTTTCCTGCCCCTATAATACGGATGTTGAACATTTTTTATTATATAATGCAATAGAATTTGCGAAAAAGGATCAATCTGTCACATATCTAGTGTTTAATACAAATGATGCATCCCTTGTTGGTTACTTCACCCTTGCCATAAAGCCAATTTCTGTAAATGCCAGTAACATCAGCAAAACAATGTCAAAAAAGCTGGCTCGAGTTAGTATTCTGGACGAAACTACACATTCCTATACCACCGCCGCGTATTTAATCGCACAATTGGGAAAAAACTATTCCATTCCACTAGAAAATCGTATTGAAGGCGACATTCTTTTAGGCTTTGCGCTGGAAATCATCAGTGAACTGAAGTATTCTGTTGGCGGGGTTATGGAATTTCTTGAATGTGAGGACAATGAATTCCTTATAGATTTTTATACCCGCCACAAATTCAAGATGTTTGACGTCCGTACTACAACACCCATTCATGATGAGAAATCTCACCAGTTATATCAGTTTCTCAAGTTTATATAATTGGTTATTCTCAGAAATATAAGTTAAAAGCAGTAAATCGATAGAATAAAATGGAATGCTGAAAGGAAGTGCCGCCATGCCATTGCCGAAGGAAAGAATTTATACTTTGGAGGATATTTATGCCCTTCCGGACGGAGAACGTGCAGAACTTATCGACGGACAGATTTATTATATAGCTCCGCCATTACGGCAACATCAAAAAATCTCCTTTGCCATGTCACGCCTTATTGCAGGTTACATCAACCGCAAGGGATGTTCCTGCGAGGTATATCCTGCGCCCTTCGCCGTCTTTCTGAGCGAAAATGATACTACTTATGTAGAACCGGACATTTCCGTGATCTGCGATCCTAAAAAACGGAACGATAAGGGCTGCAACGGCGCCCCCGACTGGATCATAGAGATCGTCTCGCCCGACAGCCGCAGGATGGATTATTACATCAAGTTATTCAAGTACCACTCCGCAGGAGTCCGCGAATACTGGATCGTCGATTCAAATAAGAATAGAATTACCGTATGGGATTTCGAAGGGGAGAATGTAGAGGAATACGCATTCCACGACGGTGTACCTTCCCGTATATATAATGACCTGACAATCGATTTTTCAAGACTTGAAGTCTGAAATCGCAATCGGCGAGAAACAGCCTAAATGTTTCCCGCCGATATTCTCTTCATTCCTTAAAATAAATAAAAACTCTCCTTTTACTGTTTTCATTTCGTTTTACTGTCGTTTACTGTTTGTGTCAAGAGAAACTCTCTGCAATACTCTGCTCGCTGCCTTTTCCGTAGGAACACCAAAAGACGCGGCATGCGCGTCTCTTGACAGGCTCTTCTGATTTTCTATGACACAAACAGGTCCGCGACCGTCTCCCCGTTGCGGTGGATCCCATTGATCGAGAATTCTACCCACTCGCCGATGTTGGTCGCGTGGTCGCCGATGCGCTCATAGTATTTCGCGATCATCAGCAGGTCGAGGATCTGGTCGCTCGTGTAGTGCGCGGCGTTCTCGTCCAGCGTCCTGCGCACCGTCCGAAACAGTTCATCGAGCGTATCGTCGCTGTCGATGACCTCCCGCGCGAGCTCCAGATCTCGGTTGATGCATGCCTCCACGCTCTTGTTCACCATCACGATCGTGTGCTCCGCCATCTCCGGGATCAGAATGTCCCGGATCGGCACGTCGATGCTGCCCGTGCGCAGGATCTCCGCGATGTCCGTCGCCTGATCCCCGATGCGCTCCATGTCCGTGACGATCTTCAGCGCCGCCGAGATGTGCCGCAGGTCGGAGGCGACCGGCTGCTGCCGCAACAGGAGCTGGATGCACAATGCCTCGATCGCGTGCTCCTTCGTGTCGATCTCCTTCTCCATGCCGTTGACCTCGTCGAACTGCTCCCGGCGCAGCTCCGTGGAAATCAGCATACGGTGCGTCCTCGCGATCGCCTGCTCGCAGAGCGTCCCCATATCCAGCAGTTCACCCTGCAACTGCCGCAGCTGCTGCAAATACCGTTCCCGCATATCAGCCAAACCTCCCTGTAATATACTCTTCTGTCTTCCTGTTCTTCGGTCTGGAAAACAGCTTTCCCGTATCGTCGTACTCGATCACCTCGCCGAGCAGGAAGAACGCCGTCCTGTCCGAGATGCGCGCCGCCTGCTGCATGTTGTGCGTCACCATGACGATCGTATACTTTTCCTTCAGCTCCGCCGCCAGCTCCTCGATTCTTGACGTCGAGATCGGATCCAGCGCAGAAGTCGGCTCATCCATCAAAAGCACCTCCGGCTCTACCGCCAGCGCCCGCGCGATGCAAAGCCTCTGCTGCTGCCCGCCGGACAGCCCGAGCGCACTCTTTTTGAGACGATCCTTCACCTCGTTCCAGATTGCCGCATCCCGCAGCGCCTTCTCCACGATCGCGTCCAGCCTTGCCTTCGCGCGGACGCCGTGCGTCCTCGGACCGTACGCGACATTGTCGTAGATGCTCATCGGGAACGGATTCGGCTTTTGGAACACCATGCCCACGCGTTTGCGCAGCAGGTTCACATCCATATCGCCGTAGATGTCCTCGCCATCCAGCGTGAGCCGCCCCGTGATCCGGCAGCCCTCCACGAGGTCGTTCATGCGGTTCAGCGATTTCAAAAGCGTCGACTTCCCACAGCCGCTCGGTCCGATGAACGCCGTGATCTGATTTCCCGGAATCTCGAGGTTGATCTTTTTCAGGGCGTGGAAGTCCCCGTAATACAAGTCGGTATTCTGTATGTCGATCTTTCCCATACTGTCCTCACTTTTTTGAAATTATAAATACAATAGCCCGTTTTATAGAAACCATTCAAAGCCAAAGGTATCCCGTTCATTTAGCCAGAGAAGGTATATAGGCTTATGTGAAACTGGATGCGGCGTGCATGGAAATCAAACAGCGATTACCGGAAACATTACCCCTGCCTTCGCATCAGCCGACGCGCGCACAGCGTTGATATCGCGTTCAGCGCCAGCACAAGCACCAACAGCACGACCGCCGTCGCATACGCCTGCTCCATGTACAGCCCTTCCGTCGAGAGCACATACATGTGCACCGCCAGCGACCGCCCGGAACGGAACAAGTTCAGCAGCTTGCCTTTGCCGATGTTCGCCACTGTACCTGCCGGATACAAAAGCGCCGCCGTCTCACCGACGATCCTGCCCGTCGCGAGAATCACGCCGGATAGTATCCCCGGAATCGCGGCGGGCAGCACCACACAGAAGATCGTGCGCAGCTTGCCCGCGCCCAGCCCGAACGACGCCTCGCGGTACGCGTCCGGCACTCCGAGCAGCGCCTCCTCCGTCGTGCGGATCACGAGCGGCAGGATCATGATCACCAGCGTCATCGCCCCCGCCAGCAGCGAGTAGCCCCACTTCAGTGTGGTGCTGAAAAACAGAAGTCCGAACAATCCATACAGGATTGACGGGATGCCCTGCAGCGTCTCCGTCGTGACGCGGATCAGCCGAACGATCCGGCTGCCCTTTTTCGCGTACTCCACGAGATAGACCGCGGCAAAGATCCCGATCGGAACCGCGATCAGCAACGCGATTCCCGTGATGATGAGCGTGTTCAAAAGCGCCGGCATCAGCGACACGTTGTCGGTCGTGTAGGTCAGCGCGAACAGCTCCGGCGACAGATGGCGCACGCCTTTGACGATGATAAACCCCACCAGGAAAACCAGCAGCGCCGTCACGAGCAGTGCCGCGCTCCACACAAGCATCGAGACAAGCGCCGAGAGGGGGTGATTTTTCCACATATTCTTTTTCCGGATCGCCCAACGGTTCCCGCCCCTGCGGATTGTACCGTTCATGTTTCTTCTCTTCTCTTTTTTTTCATTTTCCATGTTGCCTGTCATAAGCCATTCTCCGACTTCGTCCCCTTCATAAACAGACCGCTCTGTGCTCTTCATTCCACCGCTGGCTGTCTATCCCTTTCATCAACCTGCCCAATGCCAAAAAATATGTTAAATACGTGTCTCTTTTCGCAATCATGGTTGCATTTCGGACAGTACGCCACAAAAATATCCACGCTAATTGCCGGTCTCCTTTCGTTTCAGCGCCGACACGCAGAGATTGATGATCAGGATAAACACGAAGAGCACCACGCCGGTCGCGATCAGCGCCTCCCGGTGCAGGTCCGCCGCATAACCCATTTCCATAACAATGTTTGTCGTCATCGTGCGCACGCCTTTCAATAGTCCCTGCGGCATCCAGGTCTGATTGCCCGCTACCATGATGACTGCCATCGTCTCACCGATCGAGCGACCGACGCCGAGCACGATGCCCGCGATCACGCCGGAGCGCGCCGCCGGAAGTACCGTGAAAAACACGCTCCGCTCGTGTGTCGCCCCGAGCGCCAGCGAGCCTTCATAATACTGTGTCGGGACGCTGCGCAGCGCCGGTTCCACGACGCCGGTCACGGTCGGAAGGATCATGATCCCGAGCAGGATCGACGCGGTCAGCATCGTGCTCCCGTCCTTGCCGGTGAGCTCCCGCATCAACGGCACGATCTGGATCAGCCCGAAGAATCCGTACACGACCGAGGGGATCCCCGCCATCAGGTTGACCATCGCCTTCAGCGCCGGGTACAGCCGTTTCGGGCAATAGAACGCCAGAAAGACAGCTGTCAGAAGTGCCAGCGGCACCCCGATCACCACAGACCCCGCGGTCACATAGACACTTCCCAGAATGAACGGCAGAATACCATATAGATCGTTCGTCGGTTTCCATTTCTGCCCGAACAGGAAATCCGGCAGCCCGATCTCGAGCATCGCCGGAATCCCGTTCGCGAAGAGGAAGACGCAGATCAGCGCGACCGCCAGCACCGACGTGCACGCCGCGGCGAGAAACACCACGCGCATGAACCGTTCCGAAATTTTCCCAGTCATTTCCCTGCCTCCGAATATCTGTCTGCATTTTCTTCCAGCACCAGCCGATCACTTTCTCTAAGTTCTTCTGACGGCACTGCCGGATTTTCTCTTGTCTGCTTACTGCAGCTCCTCCCAGGTCGTGATCTCGCCCGTGTAGATCGCCTTGACCTGCTCGCTCGTCATCTCGGTCACGCCGCTTTCCTTATTTACAATGACCGCAATGCCGTCCTGCGCGATGACGGTCGGCGTCAATCCAGCCTCCAGCTCGCTGTCTTTCAGCTCACGGGACGCCATGCCGATGTCACACAGCCCGTCGATCGCCGAGGTCATGCCCGTCGTGGAATCGCTCTGCTGCACCTCGATCTCCACCTTGTCGTTGAGCTCCTGATACGCCTCCGCCAGTTTCTCCATCACCGGGGTCACCGAAGAGGAACCCGCCACGACGACCTTGCCTTCCGCCTCGCCGCCCGCGAACGCCTCCGGTTCGCCCACGGAGATGTAGCCTTCCTCCGAGATGACCGTCTGTCCTTCCTCACTCATGATGTAAGCGATGAAATCTGCCGCCGCGTCGCTGACTTCATCCTTCGTCGCGATGTTGAACGGACGCACCACCTTGTAGTCGCCGGAAAGGATGTTCTCCGCAGTCGCCTCAATTCCGTCGATCTTCAGCGCCGTTACGCTGTCGTCCAGAGAACCGAGCGAAATATAACCGATCGCATTCACATCGCCCTCGACTGTGCTCATCATGACGGAAGTGCTGTTCGTGATCTTCGATGCCTCGGTCGTGTTATCGATCTTCTCGCCGTCCTCGTTCTCCTCCTCGATCCCCAACAGTTCGATGAACGCGCCTCTCGTGCCGGAGCCGTCTTCCCTGGAGCAAATCGTGATCTCGCCCTCCGCCGCGCAGGCGCTCATCGCCATACCTGCCGCCATCACTGCCGCCATTGTCATTGCAAGAATTCTTTTCTTCATAATATTTTCTCCTTTTCCCGCGCAGCATTTTGTTTTCACCCGACTGCCTGATTTCCCTGTATGTTCCGCAGCCTGTTCGGACGCTGTCCCTGCCTTCTCCTGCAGATCAGACGTTCCGTCTTTCCTTGTGCCCTGCGCGATTACGGGCATAATAATAGACCCGGGTTGTAAAATACAAAACCGGGTCCGCGTAAAGTTCAGGTAAATTCATCGTAAGGCGAAGAATATCGTCTTATGCCTCCATATTTGGAATTTCGCCTTTGATATATGCTTTTGCGGATTCATACACGTCCTCAAACGCCGGTTTGCCCACACCACCTTCAAAGCGAAACTTTTCATAAGCATGCCGCAGCTTTTCGGTTCCATGAAGAAAGCCATCAAAAGTCCCCAATACTTTTCCACTGTTATTCAACGCTTGCCGCACAGCCGCTGTATCAAAGGGAAATACCTTAGACAGGTAATACAAATCTACCACATCCTTTATCCTCCGAAACACTTTCTCCGTAGAAACCACCAAAAGCTTATCCGCAATCATCTGAGAAGGAGCTACGCCACGAAATTGAAAGCCCTCCACCTCATAGATCTTCGTCGGCAGAACAGGTCGGTTTACATCTACATCCATCGTAAAGAAAATTTCGCCCGTAATTTTGTCCGCCAGTTCAAAACCTGCCGAGCGGCTTTCTCCATACATTCTGTATAAACTCACACCCAATTCGATCCCGCTCTTTTGCAATGCCTTTTCTATAGACTCCGTCATTTGCCCAGCGGACGGCGGCGTATCAGAGTTCCAGTTTGCATCAATATCCACCGTGTGGCGTGTTTCTTCAAAATATCCCATTTCCATCAGGCAGGCTTTCAGAACCATCGAACCCTTAAAGCTGACTGGGATCCCGCTGTCATAAACAGCCTTCATCACTTCATACATCATTTTTTCTTCCGGCGTAATACGCACAAAAACCACCTCTCAGTCTCCATAGTATTCGATCGCCTCATTTGCCAGTCTTTCAAAACGCTCCTGATATTCCGGAACGACGGAAATTCCGCCAAAGCTCTCTCCGTTGCGGTAGTAATGTTTACTGACGGCCTCCGTGATCCCTTGCATATCTAAAATGGATTCATTGGCAAAAGCATCCGCCAACGTCCGATTCAAATTTGTATACAAAAGACCATTTCTTTCTTCCACGCAGTAGGAACTGACCCGATTACCGAGCAAAACGACACCGTTGAAACGAGTGACAGAATCCTCCCCGTAGATCCAAACGACAAATTCATCGTTTCGTCCTCCGAATAATCCCTGACACATCAGAGCCTCGTCCAAAGCGAAGACAACCGGCTCCCCGATACATTCACGGACAGCGTTCAGCCAGCCAAGTGCCCCGATATAATCGCTCCGCTTGGGAAGATTGCTCTTTTGCGGGCTGTACTTCGGCAACACTGTTGTTCTGCGATTGATCAGATCAGCCCGAATCCGAGTCTCCAATAAACTTACTATATATTCCGGTGGTTTACGCAATCCGGTTTCCCAATTCTGAATCGTACGGAACGGGATATGATACCGTGTGGCAAATTCGCTCTGGGTTTCTCCAAGTCTCGTCCTCATTTCACGAATCGTCATCTTCATCACCTCGTCTATATGATACACTCAATGAGTGTATCTGTCAATCATGTATACAAAAATATCAACCCGTATTTCCTTGATACAAACAGACGGGAATGACCAACCGTTTCACATAGCAATAGACCCGGTTTGTAAAATACAAAACCGGGTCCGCGTAAAGTCTTTGTAAATTCATTGTAAGGGCAATTAATCACCGCGATCCGCCCTGACGATATCCGCAAGCGTCCTGCTGTCGAAGAACTCGTTGATCACCTGATAGAACTCCGTCCACATCGGATAGGTCCTGCACTCGGATTTTCGCTCGCAGGGCTTTGCGTCACAGACGAGACAGGCGACGGGGGCGAGATTCCCCTCCGTCAGGCGAAGAATGTCGCCAATCCGGCACTGTGCCGGTTCTTTCAGGAGACGGTAGCCGCCGCTCTTTCCCTGCAGCCCTTCGATGATCCCGTTCCTGGTCAGGACAGGAAGGATCTGCTCCAGATACTTCAGCGAGATCCCCTGCCTTTCGGCGATCTCCTTCAGCGGCACATACCCGCTGTTCGCGTGCTCCGCGAGATCCGCCAGCACGCGGAGCGCGTATCGACCCCTCGTCGAAATCATCACTCCGTTTCCCTCCTCTGCGCCCTTATCGCCTCTCATCCACTGTCATTTTCCAAAACAGTTTTTCCATTTCAGCGGATCAAAAATGCTTTCTTATAAAAATCAGGTGCAAATTTTTCATGCACCTGATTCTTTCCTCAATCCTCAAACATCGGTGTCGACAGATAGCGGTCGCCGGTGTCGGGCAGGAGGACGACGATCGTCTTCCCCTCGTTCTCCGGGCGTTTTGCGAGCTCGATCGCGGCGAACGCAGCAGCCCCGGAGGAAATGCCGACCAGGACGCCCTCGCTCCTTCCGATGAGCTTGCCGGTCGCAAACGCGTCCTCATTCGAAACAGGGAAAATCTCATCGTAGATACCCGTATTCAAAACGTCTGGAACGAAACCTGCGCCGATTCCCTGGATCTTGTGCGCTCCGGCAACGCCGGTGGACAGAACCGCCGACGAGGCGGGTTCGACCGCAACGACTTTGACCGAAGGTTTCTTCGCCTTCAGGTATTCCCCGACTCCCGTCACCGTTCCGCCGGTGCCGACGCCCGCGACAAAGAGATCCACCTCGCCGTCTGTATCCGCGAAGATCTCCGGTCCTGTGGTCTCCCGGTGCGCTTTGGGGTTGGACGGGTTCACGAACTGCCCCGGAATGAAACTGTTCAGCAGCTCCTTCGCCAGCTCCTCCGCCTTCGCGATCGCCCCTTTCATTCCTTTGGAGCCCTCTGTCAGCACCAGCTCGGCGCCGTACGCCTTCATGAGCTGACGGCGTTCCACGCTCATCGTCTCCGGCATGACGATGATGATCCGATACCCCCTCGCCGCAGCCACCGCGGCAAGCCCGATCCCCGTGTTGCCGGAGGTCGGCTCGATGATCACCGAGTCCGGAGTCAGCCTCCCGTCCGCCTCCGCGTCGTCGAGCATCGCCCTGGCTACGCGATCCTTCACGGAACCGGCGGGGTTGAAATACTCCAGTTTCGCGATGACCTTCGCCTTCAGGTCAAGCGCTTTCTCAATGTGTGTGAGCTCCAAGAGCGGAGTTCTGCCGATCAGCTGGTCGGCAGA
Organism: uncultured Lachnospiraceae bacterium; assembly: GCA_947628045.1. Lineage (GTDB taxonomy): Bacteria > Bacillota > Clostridia > Lachnospirales > Lachnospiraceae > Choladousia. Next base: position 12,052 of record CANQYP010000029.1, read on the forward strand.
TGTATAAATATTGGACATAATGGTTCCCTCCTGTTATTCTTTCTGCGAAACAGTGAGCCGGGCAAAGCGGCTGCGCCCGTATCTAAATCAAATCGCGTCAAAGCCATTCTGCAGATCCGCGAGGATATCGTCAATGTGCTCCGTGCCGATGGAAAGCCGGATCGTGTTGGGTTTGATTCCCTGATCCGCAAGCTCCTCCTCGTTCAGCTGGCTGTGCGTGGTCGTCGCCGGATGGATCACAAGGCTCTTGACGTCCGCCACATTGGCAAGCAGGGAGAAGATCTTCAAACTATCAATGAACTTATGCGCCTCCTTCACGCCACCCTTGATCTCGAAAGTGAAAATGGACGCTCCCCCGTTCGGGAAATATTTCTGGTACAGCGCGTGATCCGGGTGATCCGGCAGAGACGGATGGTTGACCTTCTCCACCTTCGGGTGCCGCGTGAGGAATTCCACGACCTTGCGCGTGTTCTCCGCGTGGCGCTCCAGGCGCAGGGACAGCGTCTCGATGCCCTGCAGGAGCAGGAACGCCGCAAAGGGCGAGATGGTCGCGCCGGTGTCGCGCAGCAGCACCGCGCGGATGTAGGTCACGAACGCCGCCGGCCCCGCCGCCTTGACGAAGGAAACGCCGTGGTAGCTCGGGTTCGGCTCGGCGATCGCCGGATACTTTCCGCTTGCCGACCAGTCAAACTTGCCGGAGTCCACGATGATGCCGCCGAGCGTGGTGCCGTGACCGCCGAGGAACTTGGTCGCGGAGTGGACGACGATGTCCGCGCCGTGCTCAATGGGACGGATCAGATACGGCGTGCCGAAGGTATTGTCCACCACCAGCGGCAATCCGTGCCTGTGCGCCAGCGCGGCAAGCGCGTCGATGTCCGGGATATCGCTGTTCGGATTGCCCAGCGTCTCGATGTAGATCGCGCGCGTGTCCTGCTGAATCGCAGCTTCCACTTCATCGAGATCATGAATGTTGACAAAACTCGCCGTGATGCCGAAATTCGGCAGCGTGTGCGCCAGCAGATTGTAGCTGCCGCCGTAGATGGTCTTCTGCGCCACGAAATGTCCGCCGTTCTGACCGAGCGCCTCCAGAGTATAGGTGATCGCCGCCGCGCCGGAGGCAAGCGCCAGAGCCGCCACGCCGCCCTCGAGCGCCGCGACACGCTGTTCCAGAACGTCCTGGGTAGAATTTGTCAGGCGTCCGTAGATGTTACCCGCATCGGTCAGACCGAAACGCGCCGCCGCGTGTTCGCAGTTGTGAAACACATAGGAGGTCGTCGCATAGATCGGCACTGCGCGGGAATCGGTCGCCGGGTCTGGAGTTTCCTGCCCCACATGGAGCTGTAAAGTCTCAAATTTGTAATCAGCCATATTTCATACTTCCTTTCGTCTTTTCTGAATTGTGTAGTGTCATCCGAATCCTGTCATACAAAGCAAGCCTGTTTACACATTCGTCCGAATCGGAAGTTTTCTCTTACGAGTTTCTCAAAGTGATTTCCCATGTTATCTCCTACCTTTCAGGTTGGTTTTGATGATAACATGTAAAACCTACTTTGTCAATAGGTATTTTATAATTTCTTACTTCGTCCCAAATATGCGGTCTCCCGCGTCGCCGAGCCCGGGCACGATGTAGCCGTGGTCGTTCAGCCGCTCGTCCTTCGCGCCTATGTACAGATCGACGTCCGGGTGTTTCTCCTGCATGGCGGCGATGCCCTCCGGCGCGGCGATGATGCACATGAAATGGATCTTCTTGATTCCCTTGTCCTTCAGCATCTGGATCGCCGCAACGGCGGAACCGCCCGTCGCCAGCATGGGATCCACCACGAAGACCTCGCGCTCCCCGCAGTCGCCCGGCAGCTTGCAGTAATACTCCACCGGTTTCAGCGTCTCCGGGTCACGGTACAGACCGATGTGCCCCACCTTCGCGGAAGGAATCATCGTCAGCATGCCTTCTACCATACCGATTCCCGCCCGGAGGATCGGGATCACGGCAAGCTTTTTCCCCCGCAGCTCCTTCGCCGTCGTCCTGCAGATGGGCGTCTCGATCTCCACGTCCTGCAGTTTCAGGTCTCTGGTCGCCTCATAGCACATGAGCATCGCGATCTCGCCGATGATCTGGCGGAAATCCCGGGACCCCGTCTCTTTTCTTCGGATAATTCCAATCTTGTGCTGAATCAGCGGGTGATCCATAACGGTAACTTTTGACATGGCAAATTCCTCCTTTTTGAAAATATACTCCTGTGTAAAATCAGTTTCTCCTGGCAAGCCTGCGCCCGCTCCATGATACCTACCTTGCAGACAACCGCTTACGTAACTCCGCAATATAGCTCGGATCCGTGCCGCAGCAGCCGCCGACGATCTGCGCGCCCGCGTCGACCAGGCGCAGCATGGACGCCGCGAACTGCTCCGGTCCCATGCTGTAGTGCGCCATTCCCTGCTCGTCCATCGTCGGCATCCCGGCATTCGGTTTCGCGACAATGGGGATCCGCGCGACCGCCTTCATCGACGCCACCACAGACTCAAGCTGGTCCGGTCCGACCGAGCAGTTCAGCCCGACCGCCGCCGCGCCCATCTCCTGCAGCGTCTCCACCAGCTCGACCGCATTGCCGCCGAACAGCGCGTTTCCGTCTGCCTCCAGCGTCAGCGTGCACAACACCGGAAGGTCGCAGACCGACTGTGCCGCGTCGAGAATCACCTGCGCCTCCTCGACGCTCATCAGCGTCTCCGCCCCGATCAGATCGACGCCCGCGTCCGCGAGCACACGGATCTGCTCGCAGTACACCTCGTATAATTCATGGTATGTGATGTCCCCGCGCGGCTCCAGCATCTTCCCGGTCGTGGTGACATCCCCCGCCACATACACACGGGCGCCGCCCGTCTCTGCCTCCTCGACCGTTTTCCTTGTGAGCCTGGCAAGCCCTGTATTCAGCTCCACAAGCCTGTCCTGCAGTCCATGCATCGCCAGGCTGATGCGGTTCGCCGAGAAGGTCGGCGCATAGAGGATCCTGCTGCCCGCCTCCGCATACGCGCGCTGCAGCTTTTCAATGATCTCCGGGTGCTCCAGCACCCACTGCTCCGTGCACACGCCGACCGGCATCCCAGCCCTGCGCAGGTTGGAGCCTGTCGCGCCGTCCATCAGCACAACACCCTGTTCCGTCAATTCCGTGAATTCCGCTTTTGTCATGGTCTTCTCCTTTATCTGTCTTTTCGTCAGAATCTCATATGACGTCAGTGCCCGCGCTTTCGCCCAGACATCCGACGCCCTTCAGGATTCCCGCATCTCGCATGCCGCCAGGGTATAATGTTCGTGATCGCAGAGCATAAATTCCGCCCCGCCGAGCGTCCTGTCAAGCGGCGCTCCGGGTTCCGCCTGAATCGGCAGGAACGGCGCAAAATTCGCCCTGTCCATGCCATAGCCGAGCCCGCGCCCGTCCATCTTCACATAAGCCTCCTTCAGCGACCACAGATAACGGAACTGCCGCGCGCGCAGCCTGTCCTCCATCTGCGCAAGCCGCGCAAACTCCTCCGGGTGACAGACCTTCCTGATCAATCCGTCCTTCGGGTGAAACTTCCGCTCCACATCGATCCCGACCGGAACTGTCCCGACGATACAGGCGTACGCGGCATTGCAGTGGCTGATGTTAAACTGCACCTCCGGGTGCGCGGCGCTGTACGGTTTTCCCTGTTCCCCGCGCCGAATGTCGAGCCGGGCGAAGGGATAGCCAAACTGCTCCTCGAGCGCCTGTCCAAGCAGCAGCCACGCCAGGATCCGCGGTCTGCTCACCTTCCATCGCAGCCCTTCCGTCCAGCCGTCGGGGAGCCGCAGGGGCAGTTCCTTCGCCTGCTCCTGCAGCGCGTGGTCGTCAGCTGAACTGCCGCTGTCCGCCCCGGGATCCGCCGCGTCACCCAGGTTCCTGTACTCTCTCACATAAATCTTGCTTTCCATCGTTTCCTTCCCCGGCGCACTTTTCCTCTGCTACATACCTGCACAGACACTGCCCAGCTCTGCCTTGCGCCCCGCGATACCCGCACCTACCTCTTCCGCATGCCTGCACAGGCAACGCCCAACTCTGCCTTGCGCCCCGCGATATCCGCATTTATCTCTCCTGCTTACCCTCGCACACAGTATAACATTTTTTTCCGCTCCTGTCACCCTTCCTGATCGTACCTGCGAAACTCCGCGCGCAGTTTCTCCAGCGCCTTTTTCTCGATCCGGGACACATAGGAACGGCTGATCCCCAGCGATGCGGCGATCTCCCGCTGCGTCCGTTCCTTCTTTCCACAAAGCCCATAGCGCTCGCAGATCACCAGCAGCTCCCGCTCGTCGAGCACGTCCGCCAGGCATTTCTGCAGATGTTCGATGTTCTTCTGCGTCTCAAGGTTCTCCACGACGTCCACCGGCTCGCTCTCGAGCACATCCATGATCTGCAGCTCGCGCCCCTCCTGATCGGTTCCGATCTTCTCGTACATGGAGACCTCCCGCGTCAGCTTTTTGCGGGAGCGCAGCATCATGAGCAGCTCGTTCTCGATGCAGCGCGCCGCGTACGTGGCAAGACGGTTGTTCTTTTCACTGTCAAAGGTCATCACCGCCTTGATCAGCCCGATGATTCCTATCGAGATCAGGTCGTCCGTGTCATGCTCCGGCGCCTGATATTTTTTCGCGACATGCGCAACCAGCCTTAGATTGTGCTCGATCAGCAAATTCCTGGCTGCCGTATCTCCTCCCTTGTAACATTCCAGATAATATTTCTCTTCCTCCGGAGAAAGCGGCTTCTTAAATGTTTTCAAAAAAGCACCTCTAAGCGGTTTTATGATATCTTATGATACCAACCGCCCAAAAGTGCTTTTCCACCATTTTATATCTGTATGCAGGGAATGTCCCATTTAGGACATCCGATCCCCTATTTCCCGAGATACGCCGCGCGCACCTGCTCGTTCACCAAAAGCTCCGCCCCGCTGCCGGTCATCGTGATGCTGCCGGTCTCCATGACGTAGCCGATATCCGCCGTGCGCAGCGCCATGTTCGCGTTCTGCTCGATCAGCAGGATCGTCACGCCCTGCTTGTTGATCTCCTTAATGATGTCGAAGATCCCCTTCACGATCAGCGGCGCGAGTCCGAGCGACGGCTCGTCCATCATGATCAGTTTCGGACGGCTCATCAGCGCGCGCGCGACCGCGAGCATCTGCTGCTCGCCGCCGGAGAGCGTGCCGCCCGGCTGCCAGTGGCGCTCTTTCAGGCGCGGGAACAGGTCGTAGACCCAGTTCAGGTCGTCGGTCAGGTTGTCCTTGCGCATGTAAGCGCCGATCTTCAGGTTCTCGAGCACGGTCAGGTCCGGGAAGATCTTGCGCCCCTCCGGGACGAGCGTGATGCCCTTCGCCACGATCTCGTTCGTATCCTTGCCCGTGATGTTCTCGCCCATGAACTCGATCGTCCCGGACGCCGGTTTCACGAGCGACACAATCGAGCGCAGCGTCGTGGACTTGCCCGCGCCGTTCGCGCCGATCAGCGTGACGATGCTCTTCTCCGGCACCTCAAAGCTGATTCCCTTGACGGCCTCGATGCCGCCGTAGTTGACTTTCAGATCGTTTACCTTAAGCATCTTCACTCACCCCCAGATAAGCGTCTATGACGCGCGGATCGTTCTGGATCTCCTCCGGCGTGCCCTGCGCGAGCAGCTTGCCGAAATCCAGCACGTACAGGCGATCCGAGATCTGCATGACCAGATCCATGTGGTGCTCGATGATGAAGATCGTCAGCTTGTATTCGTCGCGGATCTGCCGGATAAACTCTGCGAGCTCCAGCGTCTCCTGCGGGTTCATGCCCGCGGCTGGCTCATCGAGCAGCAGCAGTTTCGGATTTGTCGCCAGCGCGCGCGCGATCTCAAGGCGGCGCTGGATGCCGTAGGGCAGGGAGCCCGCGATCTCGTCCTTCAGATGGTCGAGATGCTGCATTTTCAAAAGCTCCAGCGTCTCTTCGCGCATCCGTTTCTCCTCCGCATGGTTCAGGCGGAAGGTCGCGGTCAAGAAATTCTGTTTCGCGCGCATGTGCTTTGCGATCAGCACGTTCTCAAACACCGTCATCGAGGAAAACAGGCGGATATTCTGGAACGTGCGCGCAATTCCCTCTTTCGTGATCTTGTCCGGCGTCGGCACGACACGTTTCGTGTATCTCCCGCCGTTCTCGCCGATATAAGTCTTTTTCATTTTCCCGTGCGGATAGCTCTCCACGAGCTCCTTGCCGTAAAACGACACTTTGCCGTTCGTCGGCTCGTACACGCCGGTGATGCAGTTGAACGCGGTCGTCTTGCCGGCGCCGTTCGGCCCGATCAACGCCACGATCTCACCCTCGTTCACCTCGAGGGAAAGGTTGTCTACCGCCACCACGCCGCCAAACTGCATGGTGACGTCTTCTACCCGGAGGACGTTCGTACTCATGACTTAACCTCCTTCTTTTTTCCTGATCTCTTGAAAAAATTACAGATCCCGTCGATGGAAAATTCGTGGTCTCCCATAATCCCCTTGCGGGCAAACAGCACAATCACCATAATGATAATGGAGAACACGACCTTGCGGAACCCGGCGCGCAAAAGCGGCACCTTGAAATTCCCGATCGTCATCTCGGTGTCCAGGAAACGCAGCCACCATTCGGAAGACGCAATGAACAAAAACGACGCGATACAGCTGCCGGTCACGGAACCGAGCCCGCCGATCACGACGATCAACAGGATCTCATAGGTCATCGCCGACTTGAAGGTCATCGCCTGGATCGACGTCTGGTACATCGCCAGAAGACCGCCGCCCACGCCCGCGAAGAACGAGGAGATGCAGAACGACAGTCTCTTGTGTTTCGCCAGGTTGATGCCCATCGCCTCCGCCGCGATCTCATCGTCTCGGATCGCCCGGAACGCGCGCCCGTAGGACGAGTGGATCAGCAGCACGATGACTGCGATGCAGGCCGAACACACGAGGAACGGAAACAGCGTCGTCGTAAAGGTCGGGTATTTGCGCAGCATGTTTGAGCCGTTCGTGAGCACGCCGAGCTTGTCCCACTGGAAGAACGCGCGGATGATCTCGGCAAAGCCGAGCGTCGCGATCGCCAGATAATCGCTCTTCAATCGCAGCACCGGAAGTCCGATCAGCCAGGCGAGCAGCGCCGCCAGCAGACCTGCCGCCAACAGTCCCACAAAGACCGGAACGGAGAACTGAATGATGCCGCCGTCAAAATACATATACACCGAGTCGCGCTCCGCGACCGGGATCGTCAGCACCGCGTAGGCGTAGGCGCCGATCAGCATGAAACCCGCCTGCCCGAGGGAGAACAGTCCCGTAAAGCCGTTCAGCAGGTTCATGGA
>CANQYP010000030.1 GCA_947628045.1 uncultured Lachnospiraceae bacterium
GAGATATAAAGGTTGTCGATATCCACGCCGATGTTGCGCGCGTACACCGGGTCCAGCGCGTGCTCCGCGTCGATGAAACCGGCGATCCCACCGCGTTTCTGTACCTCGGACACCATATGCAGCGCCACCGTCGTCTTGCCGCTCGACTCGGGACCGTAGATCTCTATGATACGCCCCTTCGGGATCCCGCCAAGTCCGAGCGCGATATCCAGGCTCAGCGAGCCGGTGGGAACCGTCTCGATATTCATATTGGCTCCCGTGTCCCCGAGTTTCATGACAGAGCCCTTTCCAAACTGTTTCTCAATCTGCGCGAGCGCAGCGTCCAATGCCTTCAGCTTATCCTCCTGTGCCATTTCCCTTCTCCTTCTCTCGAACTTATGTTCGTATCTGTTCTAATCCTAGTACAAACCGCCTCTCTTGTCAAGCAGTTTTTTCACGCGTGCTTTCTCTTTTTGCTCGTTATGTGCGAAAAACGTTTTCTTTCATTCACATATTATCAGTATGTAAATAGAAAGTCAAGCAATTCCTTCCCGCTTTCTTCGACATTTTCCGCCACACAGACAAGCACATGTTCCCCTATCCTCAGAGAATCATTTTCCCCGTGCAGACAGGCGCGCATTCCCGCGCGCCATATCCCCAGAGAATCATTTTCCCCCGCGCAGACAGGCACGCATTCCCGTGCGCCCTATCCTCAATGAAAAATTTTCTTGACGTCATTGAACATGACGACGATCATCAGCAGCATCAGCAGCATCAGACCCGTGAAATGCACCTTTGCCTCCAGCTCCGGCTCCACCCGTTTCCTGCGGACCGCCTCAACGAGCAGGAACGCGAGCCTGCCTCCGTCCAGCGCCGGAAACGGCAGCAGATTCATCACGCCGAGGTTGGCGGAAAGAAGAATTGAGATGTTGAACAGATTCAGCCAGACGTACAGCGTGCCCTCCGGCTTGCTCTCCTCGTAGGTGTCCCCGATCACCTGCACGACTCCCACCGGACCCGACATATCGTCCAGCCCGACGCCTCCGCGCAGCAGCATCTTCAGGCTCTGCAGCGTCGTGTCGATCCAGTAGCCAACCTCGTACACACTGTACTCCAGCGTCTGCAGGGGATTCGTCCGCACGCGGGCGTAATTGACGCTCCCCTGGATTCCGTATTTGTATCCGTAATCCGTGAGTATCGGCGTGACCGTCGCCTCGTACGTCTTCCCGTCGCGCACATACTCAAAGCGCACCGTCTCGCCTTCGTGGAACATGCCGTAATTGGAAAACTGCCGGTACAGGCGGATCTTCTTGCCGTTCATCTTTGTGATCCGGTCGCCCGCGCGCAGCCCAGCCGCCTGCGCCGGATAGCCCTCCGTCACATCCTTGATGATCGGCGCGTCATAGCCGATACTTCCCACAATAAAAATCGACAGCACAAACGCCAGCAGGAAATTGAACAGCGGACCTGCCGCCACCACCGCGATCCGCGCGCCGACCGACTTGCTGCCGAACGAACCCTCGCTCATGTCCTCGCCGTCCTCGCCAAGCATCATACACGAGCCGCCGAACGGCAGCAGTTTCCACGAGTAGCGCGTCCCGCCCGCCTCAAAGCTCAAAATGCGCGGTCCCATGCCGAGGGAAAATTCCTCGACCACGATCCCGTTCTTCTTCGCGAGCAGAAAATGCCCCATCTCATGTATGATGATGATGACGCTGAACACGATCAGCGCAACGATGATCTTCAAATCGCCCACCTGCTTTCAATCATTTCATATACCTCCTGCTCCGTCGCGAGGATCTCCTCCACGTCCGGAGCGGCGATCACGCGATGCCGGTCCATGCAGTACCGTATGATCCCGTAAATGTCCGTGAACCCGATCTTCCGTTTCAAAAATCCTGCCACCGCGCGCTCGTTTGCCGCGTTGAACACGGTCGGCATCGAGCCGCCCAGCCGCGCCGCCTCAAACGCGTACTTCAGTCCGAGGAAGGTCTCCGGATCCGGCTCCTCAAACGCGATGGCGCCGATCTTCGCAAAATCGAGCCGTTCGCCCGCGAGATAACGCCGCTGCGGATAGTAGAGCGCATACTGGATCGGCAGTTTCATATCCGGCGTGCCAAGCTGCGCGATCACCGCGCCGTCCGCAAACTGCACCATCGAATGAATGATGCTCTGCGGCTGCACGACGACCTGGATCTGATCGAGCTCCGTCCCGAACAGCCAGCGCGCCTCCATAACTTCGAGTCCCTTGTTCACCATGCTCGCCGAGTCGATCGTGATCTTCTGTCCCATCGCCCAGTTCGGGTGTTTCAGGGCGTCCTCCAGCCGCACTGCCGCAAGCTGTTCCCTCGTCATGCCGCGGAACGGTCCGCCGGACGCCGTCAGCAGGATCTTGTCGATCCCGCCGCGGTCCTCCCCGTTCAGCGCCTGGAAGATCGCGCTGTGCTCGCTGTCCACCGGGAGAATGCGCACACCGTGTTCCCTGGCAAGCGGCATGATAATATGCCCCGCCGTCACGAGCGTCTCCTTGTTCGCGAGCGCGATATCCTTGCCTACGCGGATCGCCTCGATCGTCGGCACGATCCCGATCATTCCCACGATCGCGGTCACAAGCGTCTGCGCCTCCGCGCAGGTCGCCACCGCCTTCAGACCGTCCATGCCGCAGAGCACCTCCACCGGGAGATCCGCCACCGCCACGCGCAGCGCCTTCGCGTCCTCTTCTGCCCAGACCGCCGCAATGCGCGGCAGAAACTCGCGGATCTGCTGCTCCAGCAGACGGATATTCCGCCCCGCAGCGAGCGCCGCCACCTGTATATCCCCGTTTGCCCGCACCACCTCGAGCGTCTGTGTCCCGATCGACCCGGTCGAGCCGAGGATCGCTATTTTCTTCACTTCCACCTCATCCTTTCGTATCCCGCACTTTTGCAGCACACAAAACTGCGCCAGCCGTATCGTATTCCGTCTGTCCGGGCGCTGCCCCGGTCTATGCGGAATTCCGCCCGCCGGGCGCTGCCCCGGTCTGCGCGGAAATGTCCGCGCGTTCACAACGCCCGCTCAGTGAAACAGGAAAAATGCCTGCGCCAGATAATACACGACCGGCGCGATAAAGATCACGCTGTCGAACCGATCCAGGATCCCGCCGTGTCCGGGGATCAGCGTTCCGAAATCCTTGATCCCGTGGTTCCGCTTGATCGCTGACGCCGCCAGGTCACCCACCATCGAGATCAACGCGCTCACCGCACAGATCACGGCAAAATACAGCATATGGTTTCCTTTTGTCCCCAATCTTTCGGAGACCGCCGCCGCGTAGATCACGCCGAGCAGCACCGCTCCGACGACGCCGCCGACCGCCCCCTCGACTGATTTCTTCGGGCTCAGTTTCGGCGACATCTTGTGTTTGCCGATCAGCATCCCCACGCAGTACGCGCAGGTGTCGCAGCCCCACGAGCCGAGAAAGATCAGCCAGACCAGATACGCTCCGTCCGTCATCATGCGCAGCTGGTAGATGCAGGAAAGCATTACCGCCACATAGACCACGCCGAAAAACGCGCCGGTCACCTGCTGCGTCTGATAGCGCGGGTAGGTGAACACGTACACCGCCATGAACAGGATCAAAAGAGCGATCAACACTGTCATAGTATATGCCGTCAGTCCCAAAATTACTATCAGATAGTAGGCAAAACAACCGAGATAGCCCACGACCGCAAGCGGCGAAAAGCGCTTGTCGTCGATCCCCAGCGCGCGGTACAGCTCGTCCATTCCAATGATGGAGACCGCCAAAAGCGTCGCGGCAAGCACCGGTCCTCCGGTAATGATCACCACAAGCGCGATGGCGACCAGCACAATCCCGCTGATCAGTCTTGTACGAAACATCTCATTCCTCCTTGACTCCGCCGTAGCGTCTGTCACGGCTGTTGTACTTCTCGATCGCCTGCCACAGGTCGTCCTTCGTAAACGCGGGCCACGGCACCTCGGTAAAATAGAATTCCGTGTACGCGAGCTGCCACATCAGATAGTTCGACAGCCGCTGCTCCCCGCTCGTGCGGATCAGCAGATCCGGATCCGGCACCTCCGCCGTGTCGAGATAGCCCGCGAAACGCTCCTCCGTGATCTCTTCCGGCTGCAGTTTCCCGTCCATGCAGTCCTGCGCCGCCTTCCGTATCGCCCGGACAATCTCGTCCCGACTGCCGTAATTGATCGCGATCTGGAAATTCAGCCCGGTGTTGTCCTTCGAGGATTCCACGAGCCGCGCGAGGCTGTCCTGCAGATCCTGGTCGAGCGCGGTCGGGTCGCCGAGCACGCGCACCTTCATGTTGTTGTCCCTCGCCGTCTTCACGCAGGTCTTCGTGTAGCTGCGGAACAATTTCATCAGCGCGTCCACCTCTTCCTTCGAGCGTTTCCAGTTCTCCGTCGAGAAAAGGTAGACCGTCAGGTACTTGATGCCCATATTGTAAGCATCCCTGCAGATCGTCTCCAGGTTCTTCGCGCCCCGCGCATGCCCGTAGTTGCGCGGCATGCCCTTGCTCTTCGCCCAGCGCCCGTTCCCGTCCAGAATGATCGCCACATGCTGCGGAATCACCATGATGTTTTCCTCCGTCGCCAATATATTTTATGCCCACCGGCATGAGTCAGAATACAACCGACAAAGGGCAAGGCGTCTCCGGAAAGGACTTACAGGGGTGTCCGCCCGGAGATGATCTTGCCCTTTTCGGCGCCGAAACCGCCCATACAGCGGTCGCGCCCATGCATTCGACTGAATCTTATACGGTGAGAATCTCCTTTGATTTCTCTTCCACAGACTTATCGATTTCCTTGATGTATTTGTCCGTCAGTTTCTGGATGCTGTCCTCGAGATCCTTGATCTCATCCTCGGACACGTCCGTCTTGCCAAGCTTTTTCAGGTAATCGTTGGCGTCCCTGCGGATATTGCGGACCGCCACCTTAGCCGCCTCGCCCTTCTTCTTGACGTCCTTCACCAGATCCTTTCTGCGCTCCTCGGTCAGCTCCGGGAAGATCAGACGGATGATCCTGCCGTCGTTCGAGGGATGGATCCCGAGGTCAGATGTGAGGATCGCCTTCTCGATCGCCTTCACCATCGACGCCTCCCACGGCTGGATCTGCAGGACGCGCGGCTCCGGAACCGTGATGTTGCCCACCTGCTGCAGCGGCGTCGGCGTGCCGTAATAGTCCACCCGGATCTTGTTGAGCACATTCGGATTCGCGCGCCCCGCGCGGATCGTCCCGAACTCTTCCAGAAGATTCTTGTGCGTCTTCGTCATCTTCTCGTCGTAAACCTTGATTCTCTCATCCATCTTTCTTCCCTCCTGGTATATAATCTTTCCTGTTCAAAATGCCTTTCGCGCCTTTCCTGCGCATTTGTTCCCATTATAATAATTCAAACTACGCCGTCACGCGTGTCCCGCTCAGCTTTCCGTTCACCGTGTCGACGATGCTGTTCTCCTGATTCAGCCCGAACACCAGCATCGGCATATGGTTCTCCATGCAGAGGATCGACGCCGTCATGTCCACTACGCCGAGCTTGCGGTCGATCACCTCCTGGATCGAGATCTCGTCGAACTTCTTCGCCTGCGGATTGTCCTTCGGGTCGCTGTCGTAGACCCCATCCACCGACTTCGCGAGCAGGATCAGCTCCGCCTCGATCTCGACCGCGCGCAGCACCGTCGCCGTGTCCGTCGAGAAATACGGATGTCCCGTCCCTCCCGCGAGGAATACGACTCTGCCCTCCGCGAAATACTCCATCACCTTGTCCTTGGAAAACAGCTCCGTAAACGCGCCGCACGCGAACGGCGTCATCACAGCCGTGCGGATCCCGACCGAACGGAAGAGCTCCGACACATAGATGCAGTTCATGACCGTCGCCAGCATCCCAATCTGGTCCGCCTTCGTCCGGTCGATATGCTCGCTGGAACGTCCGCGCCAGAAATTCCCCCCGCCGATCACAATGCCGATCTCCATTCCCTGCTCCACAAGCGTCTTCACCTGGAGCGCCACCTTCGTGACCGTCGGCTCGTCGAACCCGGTCTTCTTCCCGCCCGCGAGCGCCTCGCCGCTCAGTTTCAAAAGTACACGTTTCATGGTTTTCTTCCCTTCTGACATTTTTGCTCATTGAAATTCTCTGAGCTAAGCCGTGCCAGCCTTGAAAAGCCTCCGGCTTTCCGAGGTCGCAGGCATTCGCCCTATAAATCCGCGCTTACCACGAGTATATCAAAATCAACGGACAAAATCCACTACAATTTGCTAAACCGTATCCGCTTTTTGTCTTTTTTTCATATAGAATTGCGACAATCGCTTGACCCCGCTGCTCAGATAGCGGAACGTCGGCTCCGTGATGATCGCAAAGATCACCAAAAGCATCACGCATTTCTTGGAGATCGAGGTGATCGCGAAGATCCTGCTGACAAAGATCATGCAGTACAAAAGCCCCGCCACCATGCCGAACCACAGGAACCAGTGATACTTCGTCATCGGGGAGGCGATCTGGTAGAGGATCATCAGCCCGACGATCGCCAGCAGGATCGTCGACGAGGTCGAGACGTCGTTCGCGCCCACGCCGAACTCCATGCAGAACAGGTACAGCCCGCTGACTACGATAAAGTCCGTCAGACCGCCCGGCAGCGCCTTGAACAGCACGTTGCTCAGGAAATGCCCCTTGATGCGCTCCGTGTTCTGCTCCAGCGACATCACAAACGCCGGAATGCCAATCGTGAACATGCTGATCAGCGAGATCTGCGACGGCTCCAGCGGATAATTCACCATCAGGACGATCGAAAGGATCGACAGAAACAGGGAAAAGATATTCTTCACAAGGAACAGGCTCGCCGTGCGCTCGATGTTGTTCACGACACGCCTTCCCTCCGCCACGACCGCCGGCATTCTGGAGAAGTCGGACTCAAGCAGCACGAGCTGCGCCACCTGCGCCGCCGCGTCGCTGCCGGACGCCATCGCGATGCTGCAGTCCGCGTCCTTGAGCGCCAGCACGTCGTTGACGCCGTCCCCGGTCATCGCCACCGTATGTCCCGCGTCCTTCAGCGCGCTGACGAGGGTGCGTTTCTGATCCGGCGTGACACGCCCGAACACCGCGTACCGGCGCGCTGCCGCGACCAGCTCGTCATCGGAGAGCGACGAGGCGTCCACATACGCCTCCGCGCCGCGGATCCCCGCCTCCTTTGCCACCTCGGAGACCGTCATCGGGTTGTCGCCGGAGATCACCTTGATCTCCACGCCCTGCTCCGCAAAATACGAGAAGGTCTCTTTTGCGTTCTCGCGCACCGGGTTCGCCAGCAGAAGAAGTCCCAGCGGCTCCACCTCCCCGGTCAGAGCCTTCCCGTCCAGCTCTCCTAAGTACCGCGCAAACACCAGCAGACGGTACCCCTGCAGGCTCCAGTATTCCATCTGAGACGCGTACTCCCCGAACCGATCCCGAAGGATAAACTCGGGCGCGCCCAGCACATAGCTCGCGTCCTCAAAGATCGCGCCGCTGTACTTCGTCGCCGAGGAAAAGGAATAGACCTTCTCCGGGCGCTTGCCGCTGCGCTTGCGGAAATAGTCCTTGATCGCCTTCATGGTAATGTTGTCCGCCGCCATCGCCGCCGCAAAATCGCCCATGGCAAGCTCGAACTCGGCGGACTCCTCCGCGGAGAACGCCGGGATCTCCGGGGTCTGCGGCGCCGCTGCGCTCTCCGCGACGGCAGCATCCGTACCCTGCTGCGCGGCAACCGCATGGTCCGCGCTCTTAGCCGGGACTGCAGCAGGCTCTTCCGTTCCGTCCTCCGCCGTCGGCTCCTCCCACGTCATCTTCAGCCCGGCGCGCAGCGGCAGCGCCTTCTTGACCGTCATCGTGTTGTCCGTGATCGTCCCGGTCTTATCGACGCAGAGCACGTCCACGCGCGCCAGCGTCTCGATACATTTCATATTGTGGACGAGCACCTTCTGCATCGCGAGCCGCATCACGCTGACCGCCAGTGCCACGCTCGCGAGCAGGTACAATCCCTCTGGGATCATGCCGAGGATCGCGGCGACCGTCGCCGTCACGCTGTCCTTAATCGACGTATTGTTGATAAAATGCTGCTGGCTGAACAGAATGATCGCGATCGGAATGATCAGCACGCCGATGATCTTCACGAGACGATCCAGCGAACGGATCATCTCCGAGACCTCCTCGTCGTTCATCTCCTTCGCCTTCAGCGTGAGCTGGGAGACATAGGAGTCCTCCCCGACGCGCTCCACTCTGCCGCGCCCCTGTCCCGAGACAACGAAACTGCCCGAGAACAGCATATCGCCCTTTTTCTTCGTGATCGAATCCGCCTCGCCCGTGATCAGGGACTCGTTGACAAGGAGCTCCCCTTCCTCCACGACCGCATCCGCCGGGATCTGATTCCCCGCCGCAAAGACAACGATGTCGTCCAGCACAAGCTCCTCCGCCGGAACCTGTCTCTCCGCGCCGCCGCGCACCACCGTGTTCTTGGGCGCGTTCAGGATGCGCAGGTTGTCCAGCACCTTCTTCGAGCGGAGCTCCTGGACGATGCCGATCAGCGTGTTGCCGATGATGACCGGCAGGAACGTCAGGTCACGGAACGATCCCACCATGATGAGCATCACGGCGATCACAAAAAAGATCAGATTGAAATACGTAAATATGTTGCTGCAGATGATCTCCCGTTTCGACTTGGAAGGCGCCTCGATCGCACGGTTCACCGCGTCCTGCGCAATGCGCTCCTGCACCTGCGCCTCCGTCAGCCCTTCCGTCACCGCGGGCGTGTACCGCTTGAGCGGCGGAATGATCTGCTCCGGGAGCTGGAACTCCTCCGGGATCACCTTCGTCCGCAGCAGTTTCTGCTGAAGTGACTTGATACTGCGCCAGAGATCCTTGCCCTGCTTTTCCTTTGGTTTAACTTCCTCAAACTCCTCTACGCTGCGCTCTTCGTTTTCCACACTCAGATCCTCTTCCTGCTTGATCATCAAAGTTACCGCAAACATCGTATCATATTTTGCCGCATTTTTTAACCCTCTAAATTCTGAAATTTTACTAAAAAAATTGAAATTCTTGTAACCCGCGGCGAATTCTGATATACTCGTGTATAATGATTTTTTCGAACGCGTGCGGGGCTGCAGATGTTCCGCCGTACAATCTGCTGTGCTTACCAGCCCGTGCAGGGAGTTGCGATGCCAACGGCAAACCGTGTAGGTCCGCCGGTACTTAGTGAACGCGCAGCGTGAACTTAGTACCGTTGCGTGACCGATTCGAGCGAAAGCGTGTTTGCCGTGGCATTGACAACTCCTGTGAGGGCGTCCGGGAAAATTTACTATACACGAAGGAGCCTCCTACTATGGGATTTTCGCTGCAAAAAAAACTGTTCAACGCATTCACATTCGTCTATCTCCTGCGGCTCGACCGCAAGCTCACGGGCGACCCGGCAAAGATCCGGGCGCGGCAGAACCGCAACGTCCATAAGCTCATGAAAGCCGCCTACGAGATTCCGTTTTACCGGGAGCGTTTCAAGGCGAACCACCTGACGCCGGACGATTTCCACTGCGCGGAGGATCTCGCGAAGTTCCCGCTGCTCACCAAGGACGAGCTGCGCGCCTGGATGAAGGAGCTCTACGACACGCACCCGGACACGCGCGACTCCTGGGACGCCACCAGCACGAGCGGCTCGACCGGCGTCCCGCTGCGGCTCTACCAGTCCCAGCGCGAGCACGCCTACACGAACGCCAACTGGATCCGCGTCCTGATGTCGTTCGGCTACAACCCGTTCTCCGGGAAAATGCTCACGTTCGAGTCGAGCTACCGCGTCGAAAAAAAAGCGCGCGATTCCATCGTCCAGCGGTTCGGCATCCTGCGCCGCCGCAAGCTCTCCGAAAAGCGCTGTGAGACCGACGAGGGCATGCGCGAGGTCATCGACGAGATCAATGCATACGCGCCGGACCTGATCTGCCTGCGCAAGAACTGCATCGTGCGCATCGCCCTGTTCGCGCAGCAGCACGGGCTCACGGTTCACCGCCCGAAATGGTACATTCCGGTCAGCGAGATGGTCGATGAGATCACGGTGAACACGCTCGCGAAAACCTTCGGTCCGAATCTGGTGGACGCCTACGGCAGCGACGAGACCGGCAGCTGCATCATCCGGCACCCCGGCAAGGACTATTATGTCATCTGCAACGACACCCATGTCGTCAATATTTACGATTCTGACAACCATCTGTCGGACAACGGTCGCGTCATCCTGACGCCGTTGTTCAAGACGGACTTTCCGCTCATCAACTACGACATCGGAGACGAGGCGTCTTCCTACCAAAAGGACGGGCTGCGCTACATCACGAAGATCCACGGCAGGCTCAACGACATGATCCGGCACGAAGACGGCAGCGAGACCTCCGTCCTGGAGCTGCGCAAGATCCCGAACGGCATCACCGGAATCGCCCAGTTCCGCTACGTGCAGGAATCGTGCCACGACCTGCGCGTCGAGCTCGTGCGCGACCCGAAGGACGCGACCTTCTCCGACGAGGAGATCTCCGCGTTTTTCCGCGAGCGGCTGGCACAGCTCTACGGCGACGAATTCCGCGTCCGAATCGAGTGGCTTGACGTCATTCCGCCTGATCCGAACGGAAAACTGCGCTGCTTTGTGCGGGCGTTCTGAATCGAGGTCGTGTTTATCGCAAAGGAGAATAGCATGTCCGAGCAGTCGAAAAAATCATTGAACAAGACCGCCTTCACCGCCGGGATCTTTTACGTCGTGGCACAGCTTTTCGTGCGCGGCATCACATTCCTGATGACTCCGGTCTATACCCGTCTGCTCTCCAAGCCTCAGTTCAACCAGGTCAAGATCTACGAGTCCTGGCTGCTGATTCTGATGCCGGTCTTCTCCCTTTGCCTGTGGCGCAGCGTCGAGCGCGCGAAATACGATGTGAAGGAGCGTTTCAATGAGTACGTCTCCAGCGTGCAGACGCTGTCCTATCTCTCGATCAGCGTGTTTTTCGGGCTGTTCCTGATTTTCAAAAACCCGATCCAGAACCTCTGCCTGGCGATGAATTTCGTCCTGACAGATTTCATGCTGTACATCATGTTCCTGTATCTCTACGCGCACACCAGTATCTTCTACTTCCAGCGGCGCGAGAAACAGATGATGCGCTACAAGGCGAGCACCCTGTTCACCGCCGCGACCGTCATCCCGGCGACGCTGCTCTCCGTCCTGCTGATCTGGCTCGGCAAAAAGAGCGGTCATGAGGACGCCCTCGTGGCTCTGCGCATCGGCGGCTACTATATCCCAATGATCCTCGGCGGTTTCTTCGTCGCCGCGCTCATGATCGCGCAGGGAAAAAAGATCATAAATGTCGGCTACTGGCGCTATGCCTTGAAGTTCAGCCTTCCGCTGATCCCGGAAGTGCTGTCCATCCAGATCATGAACCAGGCGGACCGCCTCATGGTCAATTCCATCACCGGCGCGATCCGCGGCGCGATTTTCTCGCTCGCGACGACCGTCTCCTACATCATCTGGATCCTCGAGGACGCCGTCTGGAACGCGTGGCTCCCGTGGATGTACGAGAAGATCTCCCGCGGCGAGGGAAAGGACATCGCGCGCTACTGGAAGATCCTCATGCACATCTTCGGCGTCATCTCCTGGCTGCTCGTGCTCTTCGCCCCGGAGATCATCCTGATCCTCGGCGGCAAAAGCTACCGCGAGGCAATCTACCTGATCGCGCCGATGGTGACCGGCACATTGTTCCGTTTCTACAGCTACAGCTACACCGCGATCCAGAACTACCACAAGAAGACTGGCTTTGTCGCCGCGTCGACCGTGTCCGTCATGTTCCTGAACGTCGTGCTGAACTACGTCTTCATCCTGCTGTTCGGCTACCGCGCCGCCGCCTACACGACCGCGTTCAGCTACCTCGTGCTCATGTGCATGCAGGCTTACATGGAAAAACGCCTGACCGGCGAACAACTGATCCCGCTGCCCCGGACGGCGTTTCTCTCCTGTGCGTATTTTGTTCTCTGCGTCGCGACGATGTTTCTCTTCGGCGCTCCGCCGCTCGCGCGTTATGCGCTCTTTGTGATCCTGCTGCCGCTCGGCGCGCGTTTCGCCCTGCCACAGCTGAAAACTGTTCTCAAAATCCTGAAGAAGAAATAATCCAGTATTTTCTTTAATACTATCTCATCTCTATTCTTCATACAACAAGACCTCAGTTCCTGCAATCCGGCTGCGAAAATCATCTTCAATTCCTGTCGAGGTCAGAAGATCCACCGAAGTCTGAAGTACGTCCTGACACTGTTGACGCATGCCGGACAGTTTCAGTAAAGACATCGGTTTTCCCTTTTCGATCAGCAAATCTACATCACTTTTCTCTGTCGCCAGACCTTTTGCATAGGAGCCAAACAGATAAACACGTTTCACACCATATTCCCGGGCAATCGGACTTACCGCCGCTCTGATTGATTCCACATCTCTCTTCATTCTGCCGCCTCCCCATACGTCAAACGATCACCAGCCTGACAGTCCATATCCCAAACTGCTGCAAATCGTCATATCCTGCCCATGATTGGCAGTTTCCCCACATTTCATTCCACAGTGATCCGAATCTTCGCAAGCGCCTCGTCCAGTTTCGCGACTGCTTTCTCCAGCGTCTCGCCCTTCGCGATGACGTGCCCGATGCGGTGCGGGCCCACATGGAATTTCTTCACCTCGTCCCCGACGCCGTAATCGAACTGGATCTCATAGATGTCCTCGTCCGGCACGTTGGCGTTCTCGATCGCGGTGATCACCCCGTCCTTATCGCTGCGCAGCAGCATGCTCGCGTTCGCGACCGCATGCTCCTGCGGGAACTCCACGTCCTCGCCGAGCGCAGCCTGAATCAGTTTCTCATAATAGTCAAAGCCGTAATAGATCGAGACGAGCTCCGCCAGACAGGTCGCCCCGGATCTTCCCCCGAGCTCCAGCACGTAAGTCTTGCCGTCCTTCAGGATAAAGTCCGCGTTGATCGCGCAGTTGCCCAGCCCCATCGCCTCGATCGCCTTCGTAAGCTGCACCTTCGTGTCCTCGACGATCTCCGGCGCGAGCGCGTACGGCGCGAAATGCCCGATCGGCACGCCCGTGTCCCCCTGGAACACATAATCGCCGTGCGGCAGGATAAACTTCACCTCGCCGCGGTACACGAACGCCTGCGCGCCGAACTCCTCCCCCTCGATAAACTCTTCCACGATGAAAAAGTCCGTGCGCGTGTTCGCCTTCACCAGCGCACGCGCCGATTCAAATTCCTCGACCGAGTTCACGCGGATGATCCCGCGGCTGCCGGACGTGTCGACCGCCTTGAAGATCAGCGGGAAATTCAGCCCTTCTGTCTTCTCCCTCATATCGTCTGTAAAGGAGATCTCGCGGAAACGCGCGGTGCGCACCCCGTACTCCTCGTATTTCTTTTTCATGAGGATCTTGTTGGAGGCGATCTTCGCCGCCTCAAAGCTCAGCCCTGGCAGCCCCAGCTCATCGCAGACCTTTCCGATCGTGATCACCGCCACATCGGTCCCCGCGGTGACGATCCCGTCGATCTTCTCGCGTTTCGCCACCTCGAGAATGCGCTCATAGTCCACGGTATTCTCGTAGCACGCCTGATCCGCGAGCGCGAATCCCGGATAATTGCCCGGAATGCTGACCGCGATCGTGTAGATCCCCATCTCCTTTGCCTTCTTGATCAACGGCACCTGATAGATCCCGGCGCCCATAATCATCAACTTTTTCATGCGTTCTCCTTCCTGATGCAACAGCCTTGATTACGCGTCCTTTCCCTGCGATTGTACCTGCCCGGCGTCCGTCTGCGCGTCCTTATCCTGCGTCAGCTCCTTATCGGCGTCCCCATGCGCGTGAATGCTGCGCACCACATACTGCGGGTTCCGGCTCATGCCCTGGAAAATACGCCCCACATACTCTCCGACCATCCCCATGAACAGCAGATTGATCCCCGAGAAAAAGCAGATCGCCGCCATCATCGAAGGCCAGCCCACGTAAGTCCACGGACGCACGATCTTTATGATCACGACCGCGACCGCTCCCAGAAAGCCCAGCAGCGCGAACAGAAACCCGGTGTAGATCGCCATCTGCAGCGGCACGATCGAGAACCCGATGATGTTCGACCACAGCTGCACCAGCTTTTTGAACGTGTAGTTCGAGCTGCCGACCTCGCGCTCAAAATGCTGGATCGGCACGGAGCTGATGTTGCGCGTCGTGCGCAGGAACAACCCCTGCAGGTGCGTGTACGCGCTCTTGTACTGGATCGCGTAATCCCGGACAAAACGCCGGATGACCCAGAAACTCGACGTGCGCAGATCCTTCGGTTTCTTCAGGAAGATGCGCAGCGTCATGTAGTTGACATAGCTCCCGAAATTGCGGAACTTGCTGTGCTTTTTCTGCGGGTAATATCCGTAGACGATATCGTACCCCTTCTCGAACTCCGCGAACAGATACTGCAGCTGCGAAGGGTGGGTCTGCATGTCGTCGTCCATCGCGACAAACACATCCCCGTCCGCGGTATTCAGCCCGGCAAGCACCGCGTTGTGCTGTCCCGCGTTGCGCGCAAGCTCCACCGCCCGTACACAGGGATACTCCCGCACCAGAGACAGCAGCTCGGCAACCGTTTTCCCGCCATCCGGGGAGCAGTCGTCCACCAGGACAAACTCGTAATCCCTTTTATTCAGTTTTTCCATCTCCTGCATCGTCATCTCGACCACTTTGCGGATCGTGGCGGACGAATTGTAGCAGGGAATCACAATCGAGTATTTCAATTTACATCTTCTCCCGACGTCTTCCGTCTCTTCCCCCTGCGAACCAGGAAGGATCCAAAGCATAGTATAACTAATAATACCACCGAGCACGGCATGATGACAAGTGCATATTTCGCGCCCGGGATCGCATAGCTCAGCTCGACCGTGTGCGACCCGGCTGTAAGCGGCAGCGCCATATACATATAATTGGCGCGCAGCAGCTTTGCAGGCTCCCCGTCCACAAGCGCGGTCCAGCCGTTCTGATACGGAATGGAGAGCACCAGGATCTTGTCCTGCTCCAGAGAGATCTTCCCCGAGACACGGTTCGTCGCGAGCTCGACCTGCTCCAGCACGTCCTCCGTCAGCGCCTGTGTATACTCCTCCAGGCGGTCCATCGGCTGACAGTAAAGCTCGAGGCTGTCGAAATGGATCGTCCCCGCGCGGCTCATGCGGAGCAGGACGGAATCGATCGCCTCCTCGGAATAGCCGAGATTGAACACATAGTCCTGCTGCTGCGAGCTGTAGCGGTCATCGTCCGGGCGGAATTTGTATTCGTACTGGACCTTTCCCACCTGGTAGCTCACATTGATCGCCTCCTCCGACATGTCGCCCTCGATGTACGCGTTCTTCAGCACCAGGTAGGTCTCGGAGTTCGGCAGACCGTGGAATCCCAGTCTCAGCCGGAACTTCTTCCGATCCCCGCCCGCCGTCATCGCGTTCTCAAGCAGTGTGATTCCCAGCTCTTCCGTGGACTCCAGTTTCACCCGCTGTGCCGTCAGCGACAGCTCCTCCGCTGTCCTGCCGCCGCGCAGACGCTGCACTTCCTCCTCGTCGCCGAGCGCCACCCTCTGCATCAGGACCTCTTGGCGCTGCGTCACGTCATACTGCTCCAGCTCTTCCTCCGTGATGGCGTCCGTATAGGTATATCCGAGCGGAAGGGCGTTCCTGTTCTCGCTCACGACCGCCTCCTTCCCGTTCACCTCCACACGCTGCAGCTCCTCATACCCGTAAGGCAGAGGACGCTTGCTGCTCGCATAAGCCGCGTAATATTTCACCGCGGCGAGCGCGTTCAGGAACACGCGGTTCGTAAAGCCCATGAACTGCGTCACGCTGTATGATGTGGCGCCCATCTTCTCGAGGTATTCCAGAATGCTCCCGTTCATCGTGCTGTTGAACATATAGAGGCTGTTGTAATCATACAGGATCGACGACGAGATCGTATCATAGTCAAGCCGCGGCGTCCCGACGCGGTAAAAGCTGTCGTCCCCCAGCGTCTCCACCGCAGCCATCGGCGTATCCTCCGCCGCCGTTTGCACATAGCCGGGTCTTGCGTACTCCTTGTACACGCCGTTGAGCTCGAACAGGGTAAAGCCGTTGTAGAACACCATCGCAAACGTCAAAAGCAACAGCAGGCACTGTCTGCCGCGGCGCGACAGCCGCGCGGGTCTCTCCTGCATCAGCACCAGCAGCGCAAAGACCACGCCGAGGAACAGCGCCGCGATCTTCGTGTACTGTGTGACAAGGCAGTCCCCGAAAAAGGCGAAATACGCGTAGAGCCCGACCGCCGCCGCGCAGACCGTCAGCTCCCTCCTGCTCATCCGGAAGAGCTCCGGCAGGCAGTCCGCGACAATGTACGCCACGAGCAACGCGATCATATAACACCAGCGGTTGGTGACAGAGCTGAACCCGGAAAGCACGAACCCGGAGAGCGGCAGCGCCATCATGACCGCCGCGATCACAGAGAGGATCTTCAGCTCCTTGCGCCCCTTGCGCAGGAACAGGAAGACGATCGCGAAAAATGAGAGCGGAAGAAATCCGAGCCTCAGCCAGTCCCCCGGCGCGTTCACCGTGGTCGGGAGCGTCAGGAAACAGCGCAGCAGCCACTGCGCGTTGTAATAGAACAGGGACGGCGTCTTGATGATCGCGCTCCCGCTGCGCCCCGATCCGGCATACACGCCGATGTTCGACACCAGAATGATGCAGGACATCGCCGCTCCCAGCAGATAGCTGCCGCTGATCACCAGCCCCTTCCCGATAAAGCCCTTAAAGCTCTTCTTCCCCGGTCCGGCAAAATAACGCACCAGGAAATACACGCCCATGCCGAACGTGCTCATGTACAGGAAATAGTAGTTGCTGAACATCGCAAGCGCCACGAAGATCGTGCACAGATACCATCTCCTGCCGCGCAGGATCTCCTCGATCGCAAGGATCAAAAGCGGCAGCAGCACCATCGCGATCATGAACATCGGGTGCCTCGCGCCGCCGTACAGCGCAAACCCGCAGAACACATAGACCGTGCTCGCGATAAACGTGGTGAAATAGTCTTTCTTAAAATACAGGAAAAAGATCGAAGACGTGATCCCCGCGAGGTAAAACCGCAGCAGGATCAGCACCGTCTGCATCGTCTCCGCATGCTCCGCCCCAAAAAGCGCGTTGAGGTAATAGAGCGGCTCCATGCTGTAGACGACCTCGCTCCCCAGCCCAAAGCGGAAATCGTACATCGGGAGCTCAAATTTCCCGTGCAGGAAATTCGAGACCAGATCCCGGACATAATTGGCAAAATACACCGCGCGCGGATAATATTGAGGAATCGAGTCCTGCCTCCACACGAGCGTCCTCCCGTGCCGCAAAAACGGGAAAAACACCAGAAGAGCCATCAGCGCGAACAAAGCGGTATAGACAGCAAAATACAGCGCCGTCTTCCCTCGCGTACGCCGCGCAAAGCGGTTCGCCGCGGCGGCATACCAGCGAAACGCCGCCCAGACCGCCAGAAACCCGACAAGCACCACGACGATCAAAAGCGCCGAGAGCGCAAGCGTTTTCCAGGTGCCGAACGGTCCCGCCCCGACCATGCGCAGAAACAGGATCAGAAGGGCATACAGCGGGAACGCCGGTTCCATCGCCCTGCAGACACCGCGCGCCGCGCGCACGCGCAGCGTGAGCTCCGAGAGCCCTTCAGACAACGCATAGACCAGATACACCGGAAGGAACGAGAGCGCGACGGACGCCAGGTTCTTGAGCGGCGTGCGGTACAGGACCACGGACAACACCGTGACCGCCGCGAAGAGCAGCGCCAGGCGCCATTGGAATCCCGGTTTCTTCTCCTCGAACCACATGCCGAGCAGGAAGAAGGCAAAGTACGGCACACACGGCACGGCTGGCTGCAGATCCGATCCGAAAAACGACGCGGCGATCGGGTAAAGCTCCTGCCGCGACCTCAGAAAAGCGCCGAGCAGACACACCAGCCCGACGAGGAACAGCTTTTTCCCGTTCCCCGCAAGCCGCGCCAGCGCATCGCCGAACACTCGCGCAAACAGCAGCACGAGCGCCATCGCGAAAAACACCGCCGCGATCGACGGGATCCGCGACAGCGAAAGGGTCTCCGACAGGGCGGATAAGAGGGTCGTCTTGTCCTCCGACAGGAAGATCACGACCCAGTTCTCCAGGATCCCGTCGGCAAGCGTCAGCCCGAGAAAATACAGAAAATATTTGAGCGCCTCACGGCTCAGCCACCGCTGCGCGCGCCCCTCCTGCCCCAGGCGCCTCTGCCAACTGCAGCGATAGCCCAGCCAGAAAAAGAACCCCGGCACAAACACCCAGTACAGCGCCAGATTGACCGCGTTGACATACCGACCGGCGGGATCCGCGAGTTTCTGCATGGCGAGGAACAGAAAATAGCCGCCAAACAGAAAAAAGCCCATCTCCTCGTCGCAGCGGTTCTGCCGCACTACTGTCACTTTCTTCATCGTGTCGTTCTCCTATCTTCAGAGTCTTAACATCCGCGTCGCGATCTGGAAATAGATCACCAGCGAGATCGCGTCCACGATCGTCGTGATGAACGGGCTCGCCATGACCGCCGGGTCAAACCCCATCTGTTTCGCCAGGATCGGCAGGACGCAGCCCACGATCTTCGCCACGACCACCGTCACCACCATCGTGAGGCAGACGACCAGCGCCACCTGCATTCCCACATGGTCAAACAAGAGCAGCTTGCCGTAATTCACGACCGCGAGCGTGAGTCCGCACAGCACCGCCACGCGGATCTCCTTCCAGATCACCCGGAAGGCGTCCCGAAACTCGATCTCCCCCAGCGATATGCTGCGGATGATCGTCACCGACGCCTGTCCGCCCGCGTTCCCGCCCGTGTCCATGAACATCGGAATATACATCGTGAGCACCGCGTACGCCGCCAGCGCGTCCTGATAGCCCTGAATGATCTTTCCCGTGAACGTCGCGGAGATCATCAGGAACAAAAGCCACGGAATGCGTTTCTGGAAGGTCTCGAACACCGAGGTCTTCATGTAGGGCTTGTCGGTCGGCGTGATCGCCGCCATCTTCTCGATGTCCTCCGTCGCCTCCTGCTCGATGATGTCCATGACGTCGTCGACCGTGATGATGCCGACCAGACGGTTCTCACTGTCCACGACCGGCATCGCGTCAAAGTCGTATTTCTGGAACTGCCGGGCGACCTCCTC
>CANQYP010000031.1 GCA_947628045.1 uncultured Lachnospiraceae bacterium
CCGCTTTCCTCAAAAAGGTCTTATTTAACTTTCTGGATAAAGATCAGGCAGGGGATAGAAAAGTGGTGCCGGAGATTATCTCCGGCACCAGCTTTGTCTACAGTCTGAGGAATCGGTCTGAAGACCGATTCCTTTTTTCTTATAAACAGGCAGTTTTATGAAAGTATATAAGTATAACGATTCACATAAGGGAAATCGATTTGATGTCGTCTTGAGATGAGAGGGTGCGGACAAAAAGTTGGACTAAATGTCCGCACCCCACTCTTATAGCCAGAAATTAATAAGTTGGAGATGTTCAGAGAATTGCCGAAGGGTATGGAGTAGTTCTTTTGGACATCTCCGGTTTTATATGGCATGAAATAGATGCAAAGCAACATTTTGTTGCAAGTACAAAGCTATATTTGACAGATGAGACGATTGGTTTTATTATATATATAAGGATATTTACAAAAGAGAACACATAGAAGGATGGTCTGCATATCCGATATGTCAACGCGAAATTTGGTGACGGTACGGATGCTGCGGATCTGTTGTTTTTTATAGCATTTTTTGTGTTTGCAATGCAAGAGACATGCATACAGGGGGAGAGAACTGTAATGTGATTGCATGGTAAATAAGAGAGAAAATAAGAGCGCTGTTATAACCAGGGAGCAGAAGGTCGCAGCGATTCAAAGATTTACACTATTTAGCGATACGTTCGCACGTGTTGTATTTGAGGATGCTGTAGCGTGTGAGTATGTGTTACGTATCCTGACAGGAGAGAATAGTCTGCAGCTGAGTTGGGTGAAGACACAGTTTGTTTTGTCGAAACTTGTCTCGCATGGTGCATGGCTGGATGTGCTGGCGAAGAGCATGGACGGTGCGGTTTATGCGATGGAGATTCAGAATCGGGACAATGTGGATCACCCACGCCGAGTGCGTTTCTATGAGGCTTTGATAGACAGTTACTTTCTGGAAAAAGGGGAGAATTATGATGAGATTCCGGATGTGACCTTAGTATACGTGTGCCGGAAGGATTTTTTGGGAAATGGGGTTGTATCGTGGAGCGTTAAAAAATACCAAAGGGCGAAAGCGGCGAGTGCAGGCGTGGAGATTGAACAAGGGTCGAGGGCAAAGAAGGAACGCGAAGAGTGTTTAGCAAAGAAAAGTTATGAGGATGGTCTGCATACCAGGTATGTTAATGCGGAGATTGATGATGGATCAGAGACAGCAAGATTGATGAGGTATTTCCTGACGGCGGATCCGAAAGACGAGAGTCATGGGGCGCTGTCAGAGCGGGTGCGATTTTTGAAATGTGAAGAGAAAGGGCGTGATCGTGTGTGTGAAGTGACAGATCTGTTTTGGAGATCGGGATATGCTGTGGGAGAAGAGAAAGGTTTGAAGGCTGGCGAAAGAAGAGGCGAGAAAAGGGGCGAGAAAAGAGGCGAGCGTCGAGGCATGGATCGAGGTATACGCCTTACGAAACAGGCGCTAATACTTCAAAAGCAAGGTAAGACGCAGCAGGAGATTGCGAAGGAATTGAAAATTTCACAAAAAGAAGTCTTGTTGATGCTGGAGTGAAAGTACAGAAAGCAAATCTAAAGCTGTATTTGACAAATGATATGCCCTGTTCTATTATGAACACATAAAGACTTTTACAGAAGAGAAAACATATAGGGATGACCTGCATATCCGGTATGTCAACGTGAAGATGAAGACAGTACTGGATGTGTGGGGCTATCTTATTTTATGGCAGATTTGAAGTATGCCTATGATTGAGACACAAAAGACATGCGGCGGGGAGAGGCTATAATGGGACTGCATGATGGGAGAAAAAAAGGATACAAGAGTTATTCGGCAGGATATTGCTATCCGGCAGGATGATATTATTACGACGAGGGAGCAGAAAATTGCGGCGATCCGGGAATTTACATTGTTCAGCGATGCGTTTGCGAGGGTAGTGTTTGAGGATGCTGCAGCGTGTGAGTATGTGTTACGTATCCTGACAGGAGAGAATAGTCTGCAGCTGAACTGGGTGAAGACACAGTTCGTTTTATCGAAACTTGTCTCGCATGATGCATGGCTGGATGTGCTGGCGAAGAGTCTGGATGGTACAGTTTATGCGATCGAGATTCAGAATCGGGACAATGTGGATCACCCACGCCGAGTGCGTTTCTATGAGGCTATGATTGACAGCTATTTTCTGGAAAAAGGGGAGAATTATGATGAGATTCCGGATGTGACCTTGGTATACGTGTGCCGGAAGGATTTTTTGGGAAATGGGGTTGTATCGTGGAGCGTGGAAAAATACCAAAGGGCGAAAGCGGCGAGTGCAGGCGTGGAGATTGAACAAGGGTCGAGGGCAAAGAAGGAACGCGAAGAGTGTTTAGCAAAGAAAAGTTATGAGGATGGTCTGCATACCAGGTATGTTAATGCGGAGATTGATGATGGATCAGAGACAGCAAGATTGATGAGGTATTTCCTGACGGCGGATCCGAAAGACGAGAGTCATGGGGCGCTGTCAGAGCGGGTGCGATTTTTGAAATGTGAAGAGAAAGGGCGTGATCGTGTGTGTGAAGTGACAGATCTGTTTTGGAGATCGGGATATGCTGTGGGAGAAGAGAAAGGTTTGAAGGCTGGCGAAAGAAGAGGCGAGAAAAGAGGCGAGCGTCGAGGCATGGATCGAGGCATACGCCTTACGAAACAGGCGCTAATACTTCAAAAGCAAGGTAAGACGTGGCAGGAGATTGCGAAGGAATTGAAAATATCACAAAAAGAAGTCTTGTTGATGCTGGAGTGAGAGTTATGCTCCAAAAGTAAATGAGCAACATAGCAACATAGCGGCATGGCAAGGGGAGACAATTCACACAAGAAAAGTCAGAAATTCACATAGGAGAAAGGTCTATATTATCTGAGTAACTGTTCAAGCCGATTCTGGCAGAGTTTCAATTGAGGACAGGCAGGGGAATTCTATAAAACAGGTAGACTGCTTGGATACAAAAGAGAAAAATGCAAATCAAGAACACATATTAATGATAAATAAATACATACTCTAAAAATGCAATATTACGATATTGCAGAAAAACAGAGCAAAAAAAGCCGTATTCACTTGTAGTTTTCCCGAAAATGTGTTATTCTCTTAAAAACTGGGTTTTTGTACCCTTTTTTAGAAAAATGCCGTATAAAAACGTCTTATGAATGGACGAAGGGGTGTGCGGCTGGAATGATTGAACAGGGGAAAAGGGAAACTGAAGTGAAGGTGCACGACATGAAGAAAATTATGAAAAAAAGGCAGGATACGAGGGGGAGACGGAGCGGTTTCACGCTGGTGGAGCTGATCGTTGTACTCGCCTTGATTGGCATTCTTGTTGCATTTTCAGCCGGGGGATTGCTGGGCTATACGAATTATGCGCAGTTTAAGCGCAACAATGACAGCGCGAAAACGGTGTTCAGCGCGGCGCAGTCCGCCATTTCCTACTATAAGGCGAGCGGAAAGCTTGAGAATTTCCGCAGACAGGTGGAGGCTCTGTCGCACGATCCGGAGTTTGTCCCGCAGGAGGCATTTGAGGGAACGGAGGATCACGAACGCGTGAGCGACAGACTTTCTTATCTTAAGATGTCTAACGATACATATGAGACGATTGAGACAGAGATTCGGAAGGGAGAGACGGAGGACCGGAAGGGAGATATGATCCCGGCGGGGCTGGATTCCGAGACGGAACTTCTGTACAGACTTCTGAGCGATTATATCACCGATGTTGGCATTTACAACGCCTCGATTTGCGTGGAGTTTGACGCGACGGACGGCGTGGTGTCCGGCGTATTCTATTGTGATAAAGATGTGAATTTCTCCTACGGTGATTCTGAGGACACGATGAATATTACGAAACGCGACGAGTCCTACCGCCGAGGGAAAGGGCTTGGCTATTATGGCACGGAGCTTTCCGAGCGCGCGCCGGTAAAGATCGAGAATTTGAAGGTCGAGGCTGCCACTATGGTGAATGCGGAGTCCCTGGACGTCCAGTGGTTCCTCAAGAAAAAGTACCAGTATCTGAAGAGTTCGCTGGACTATACGATTACCCTCTATGACGGCGAGGGGGACGATAAGGGTCGTCCGCTGGCGGAGATCGTTTTGGAGGCGAACAGCACAAATGGTCTCGGGATGCTTTCACGCGAAGAGGGTGGATCCACGTCTGTGACGGCATCGGACGTGACTCTATATTGCGAGGACAGCGCAAAGACTCCTCATAAGATATCGGATGACGGGCTTAATTTCCACGCTTATCTGGTGCAGGACGAGACGGGCGGGGACTACGGCAGCGGCATTGCGCTTTCCCTTGATGTGATGGATTCCTACCTGACTGAGGCTATGGAGCTGGCAGATACCGAGCGGCAGGATGCAGTTCTTTCCACCTACAGTGTGCGGCGTTTGAGTTATGTTGATGGGGACGGTGTGCATTACGGTGTAGATTTGGATGGGCTCGAGAATGTCTATGCAAAGGTAGCAGTCACGACGAATAATGAAGACGCGGGCAAGATGACGAATTCTGAGAATTTGCTGTTTGCTAAGGGCGAAAGTGGTGCAGACGGCGGCTTTGCATATGAGATTGAGAATGCGCGTCATCTCTATAATGTCGGGTTCCGTGAGGCGGATCTTGCCGCAGAGAATAAAAAGGTAACCTATAAGATCACGCGTGATTTTGCATGGGGCGGATCGGAAGGTTTGCTGTCCTATACCAACGGCGGTGTCTTAGGCGGCGCGTTGGATGCAGAGGGCGAGTCGGCGGAAGGCGATGAGATCGTAGAAGATGGCGCTGAATCCGCAGAAGGGACCGCTGGGTCCACACAGAGATTCCTGAAATTCTATTATCATCAGGGCAATTATGAATACGAAACGGCAGAGGATGGAAAGCCGGCGAGCTATCCTGCGTTCCCGGGCATAGCGAAACTGAACGCGGGCAGCACGCTGCTCTCTGCCGTGGGTACGAAAGAGGATTCCGGGGAGGAAAAAGACGATTCCGGGGATGACGAAGACGCCGAGGAGGCAGCTCCGCCATGGACGATCGACTACTTGGCACTTGAGCCGGTACAGAAGGTGGATGGCGGCACAGTTACGCTCAGCGGGGTCGGGCTTGTGCGAGAGAACGCCGGAACGATTCAGGGCCTCAATCTTGCGCATGTGGATGTGCGCGGCATTGTGCCAAAGAAGAACGAGGACGGGACGATACAAAGCGGCAGTTATGTTTCCGGCGAGAATGTCGGCGCGTTCTGTGGTGTGAACAAGGGCACGCTGCAGAATGTACAGACGCTCAGCGGTTCCGTGACGGGTGGAAAAAATGTCGGCGGTATCATGGGAAGCTATACGGCTGCGTTGAACGTGTCAGGCTTGAAGAATGGCGCGGAGGTGCGCGGCGTGGAGAACGTCGGCGGCATCACGGGTCAGGTCGTCGGGAGCCTGTCCGGCATGGAGAATATCGGCTTGGTGTACGGCTGGGAGGCTCCGAGCGGGAGCACGTTGGAGCGGCTGGATCTGTCTGAGACACCTGAGAGTTCGGACATCATGAACGCGACAGCGAAGTATATTGGCGGTATAGCGGGATATGCGAAGGATGCGACGATTGAGAATTGCACCAGCACTCCGGCGCCGCAGAAGGATGCGGAGGACAGCGAGGCTGCCTTCACAGAGGAATTGATCGAGGAAAAAATGCATGGGACTTACGTGGGCGGCATTGTCGGCTACGTGGAAGGTGCTGTGACGATAGAGAACTGCACGGCAGGCGCGGACTCTTCTTATATTATAGGAGAAGACTGTGTCGGCGGCATTGCGGGCGGCAACGTAGGCAATTTGGCGATTTCTGGAACCGCAAACGTTTCCGGCACGGTGAGAGGGCGTAATTTCGTAGGCGGTCTTGTCGGACACAATGCAGATGCGCGCGCGCTTGGCATCGCGGGCGAGGGAAACAGCGCCGGTACGATCAGCAGTACGGCAGACACGACGGCGAATTTGACTGTCCTCGGCAACAATTTCGTGGGCGGCGTGGTCGGTCTGAACACATCGGCGGATCAGCTTAGAACCAATGGGGCAAATCTTACTTGGAGTGTTGATAGTGTTGGCGCTGTCAACAGCTATGCGGGCGGCTATGCCGGAGCGAATATTATCGCGCTTGCACCTGCGGAGAGCCTTACCATCACACAGAGCGGCGGGGCGAACGCTGTGGTGGCGCAGGGATCGTTTGCCGGCGGGCTCTTTGGGTACAACCGTGTCGTCTCGGCGGAGCAGCTTGGCGGACTTCTGGCGTCTGCAGAGTCCGGGGCGGAAGGGACGTCCGGCAGCAGCGGCGACATTATGCAAATGATCGCGGCGGCAGGGCAGACAGAGAATGTGTCCGGGGAAGGCGTGTCTCTCCCGGCTACGGCGGTATTCGACATCGACCAGAAGGACAGGGCAGCTGGGACAGCGGCTCGTGGTTCTCTCACGATCTTGGGCTCAAATACAAACGGGACGATTGCGGCATACGCGTTTGCAGGTGGCGCGCTGGGCTATAACGCGGCGCAGACAGCACTGACGATAAAAGATTATACAGGAAATGCATCCGTGACAGCGATGGGCGCGCTTTCCGGCAATACATTTGAAGGACAGCTTGGATTGGACAGCAAGTACGGGCAGGGCTTGTCGAAATCTTACAGTTTCTCCGGCGGTATCCTCGGCTATGTGACGGAGAATACGACGCTTGACTCCTGCAAGCTTGCGAGCGGTTCCGGGGAGGAGACCGGTGCGACGGTGACGGCGGACATGGCGACGTACCTCGGCGGTCTGGCGGAGATCAATGAAGGGACGATTCGATCCTGCGCGCTGGCGACGGTTGGTACGGCAGGTGGCAGCACAGAGGGTTCCGGGACTCAGCCTTCCGGGACTGAAGGCGGCACGGGACGAGACTACGTCGGCGGAATTGTGGGCGTCAACGGATATACGCTCAGCCAGAGCGGAGAGGATCCGGCAGAGCGGCATGACGGTTTGATTCAGGGGAGCATGGAGCCTTCCGGGGCTATAGTCAGTGGTCGAAACGTCGTGGGCGGCGTTGCGGCAGAGAATTATGGCACGATCGGTAAGACGGGTGAAGATACAAATGTTGGTTCGGCAACAAATGGAAGTGTTTTGGCAAGTGGTACGGACATTGGCGGCATCGCAGGAATAAATTATGGAGAAATAATTAAGGTGAGTCTGGGATTTGCTGTAGATGCGAGTTCTTCCCTTGAAGGGAATGTGGGAGGAATTGTCGGCACGAATAAAGGAACGCTGACAGCACCGGCCACGATGACCAAACCTGGCATAAGGATTAATGGTGGAAGTAAAACTGGTGGATTGGCGGGGGTGAACGAAGGAGCGATTGTAGAGATCGACGCAATGGATCGTCCGACATGTTCAGCATCAATAACCGCGAATAGCGGCATGGTTGGTGGTATTGTCGGAGAAAATCTGGGACTTATCCAAAGGGCATACTTAAATGTATCCTTGCCGTTTCTGAAAATTGCTGTCAACTCCGGGACAGATGCGTCTGTTGGCGGTATTGCCGGAGAGAATCGCGGAACGATTTTGATAGGTGACAATGATTTTTCGCCAAATCAGGCATCATCTTCAACTGGGAAGATTAGTGCGCAATATGCCGCTTATGTCGGAACAGTTGCAGGAAAGAATTATAACTTGATTGACAGATATTCGGATCCGTCTGAGAAACAGGACGGAAATGAAACAAAGTTTGAGACAGTGGCATTTAATTTGGAGGACACGGCGGAGGATCCTGCCATAATTGGTGGCATCGCTGGATGGAACGAGGGGACGATCCACAACCTGCTTTTCAATGGTACGATCACCGGGCGTGGATCCAGTCTGTCAGATGCTGCAATCTGTGCATATGGTGGTATTGCCGGTATCAATACCGGAAGTGGAATCATCGAAGACTGTGCGCTTGGCGTTCGAGGGACGAAATATAAGTCTACGGCGATGGATATTATATCCACCGGCAGCAACTATGTCGGTGGTGTTGTAGGCGTTAATAGCGGAAATGCTGTTATAAGGAATATTGACCCGGTGTTTGAAATGGAATGGGGGATAAGCCGGATTTCCATCACCTCCTCCAGTGCTTTGGCGACGGGCGGCATTGTCGGACTCAATGCGGACAGTGCGACGGTGCTGAATGCGTCCAGCGGAGCGCAGTGGGTGATCACGGAGAATGGCGGAGAACAGGCGGGTGCCGGTTCGACGGGAGCAGTAGCCGGACAGTCGACGGCAGGTCCGGTCGGCGGCTTGATTGGTCTGCACACATCATCGAAGGGCTTGTATGGGCTGAAGAACTACGCTGGGCAGGAGGTTGATGCCGGAATAACCGGTGTCGTGAGCAAAGGCGAGGCGGCGGGCGGCATCGTCGGTCGCGTTGCGATGGAGCGCAGTGCCAATGCGGATGCGTCGGTCACGATTCAGGGCTGTGCGAACTACGGTTCCGTGGAGGCAGCAGGTAAAGCGGGCGGCATTGTGGGCGAGTGGGCGTCCGACGCCGACGGCAATATTCGCGGCTGTTTCAATGGGCAGACGACTCCGACGGAATCGGGCGCTGCGAGTACAGGCGAAACGACTGGGAAGAATGAGACGAGCAAGAAGGATACAACGGGCGACACCCGCGCGACGATCAAGGCTACGAATCCGGCAAGCGCGGCGGGTATTGTCGGCAGTTTCGCGGGCGCGAATGGCAGACAGACGGTGGAAATCCTCTCCTGTGCGAACTTTGGCGTGATTGAAAATGAGCTGGGCGCGGGGATCGCGGTGGTCTCCGGGACGTCGGCGCAGACGGGCGCCGCCGTGGGACAGACGGGTCAGACGCTTGTGAAGATCACGGACTGTGCCAATGCCGGACGTATGGCGGCAGGTAAAGGCGGGGCTGGTATCGCCACCTACAACAGTGCTCAGGCGGAGAGTGTTTCCCTGAAACTGGACCGCTGCCGTAATTACGGAAGACCGGCAGAAGGCGAGAGTGATGATCAGTTCGTCGGATTTGTGGCGAATCTATACAATGATGAGAGCGGCAAGCCGGTTCTTGATTTGAACAATGAGAAACTGGAGTCGGGGCAAGTCACGATCGAGAACAGCATCGGCGTGGCGGATGTTAAATATCCGACGGTATCGTCTGCCGGGACTGAAAATGACTACGAGAGGGTGTCCGGGCTTTACAGAAACGGAGCAGCGGACAGTGTCTACTATTATTCTGTCACAGAGAGTGAACAGGTTCCGAATCCGCTTAATACAGCCGGTCTTGGCGCGGCAGTCAATTACAAGGATGGCGGTTATAAGAATAATGCGACTGGTCTGTCTGGCGGAAAGGATTACCTGCGGGCGATCAATGCTCTGGAACAGAATATCGGCGACGAGGGTTCTGAGAGCAGAATCTTTGATCCCAATAGTTCTGATTATGAACAGGACTGCCTGGGCAATTACAACCGTCTGGAGCGCACACTGGTGGAGGCGTGTCTGCGGCTGTCCCGCGGAGACAAGGGCGTTGACCTGAATAAGACTCCGGCAGTGGAGGATCTGAAGGCAGAGAACAATGGCGGTGAGCTGAACATTACCTGGAAGAATGCGGATCAGAACAACACAGACTCTGATACCGATACGGACTCTGGCGCGGAGGACGGATCCGGGGAAGAAGGAAACGACGGGGAAGGCGGAAACACCGGAGACGGTGGAGAAGACGGTGACGGCGGCACTCTGGTCGACGATGAGGAGACGACCGGCGTTGTCTACAGTACGCTGCTGGAGCTGCGCATCTATAATGATCGCGATAGTGCGGAGAATGTAAACGCGGATAATATTGAGCCGAGCTACCGTGTGATCCTCTATGGAGAGACTACGGAGCACAACGTGCCGGTGTCGCAGCTTTGGATGAACAAATGGGCGAGGGTGTCCGTGACGAATTATTCCTACGGCGCGGATCCGGCGGACCCGCTGAGCGGAAAAGCATCCGAGACGAAATCGTATGTGATACAGATTCTTCCGGCGCTGAGCAATCCGAAGGTCGAGGTGCGCCTTGCCGATGGAGCAGACGGCGCGGCGACTTACGTCCTGCAGCTGCTCAACGCGAGAGATTACTATAATAAGAATTGCAGACTGGATTTCACAGTACAGGCGGAAGAACTCAGAGCAAATGCGCAGGGCGGCGGCAGTCAGGCTGGCGCTCCGGCGGAAGGTCAGGGCGGTACGCAGACGGATACTCCGGCGGAAGGTCAGGGCGGTACGCAGACAGATACTCCGGCGGAAGGTCAGGGCGACGGCACGCAGACAGGAACTCAGACGGAAGGTCAGGGTGGCGCGCAGACAGATACTCCGGCAGAAGGTCAGGGCGACGGCGCGCAGACAGGAACTCAGACGGAAGGTCAGGGCGACGGCACGCAGACAGAATCCCAGACCGAAGGTCAGGGCGGGGACAGCCAGACCGATGCGCCGCAGACCGCGCGGAAGAGCGGGCTGTACAAGGGCTCTCTCATTATCCAGCCGGGCGGGAATGCGGAATCGGTTGCGGTTGACTTGAAGACATTGACGCCGGTGGACGGGACCGCTGGCACGGATTTCTTCGTGACAAGCGAGGACGCCGACGTGCGCCTGACATTTACCGATGTACAGATGGTGCCGATCGTACAAGTGTCCGCGGATACCGGCGCACAGCCGACTGCGGATGCCTCCGGTACGGATGGGAGCGCTCCGTCCGCGAAAGAATCCTTTACGGCGGTGACGCCGGCGTCGGGGAACCTGACGAACGGGTTCGTCAGTGTGGAGAATAAGAAGATTGAGCGCAGCGGGAATGCCGTTTCGATCGTGCTGACAGGCGAACCGGCGGTATACCGTGCAGAGCTGCAAAGCGATCTGGAGATGGGCGGCTGCCTGTTGAAGGATATTGTCACGGCGGCGACCTGGGGAGAGATGAGCAGCGGGACGCTTAATATGGAGCTGGCGATTCCGGAGGCTCAGGCGGACCAGGCAGCGCGCGTGCGTGTTTACCCGGCGGAGATGATCGGCAGCGACGCGCAGATTGGCGCGAAATTCAGCTATCTTGCGCTGCAGAACGGGCTGAAGACGGCGGAAGACCTGACGCTGGATGAGCTGCTTGCGTCGGCGTATGTCCAGAAGTCGGAGACCACGGTACAGACCGGGGACGGTTCGGACACACAGCAGGAGACTACGCCGGAGACCCAGACGGGCGAGCAGCAGGGGACTGCGCCGGAGACCCAGGCGGGCGAGCAGCAGGGGACTGCGCCGGAGACCCAGACGGGCGAGCAGCAGGGGACCACGCCGGAGACTCAGACAGGCGAGCAGGGAGAGACAGACGGACAGGGACAGCAGCAGACGCCGGAAACGCAGACAGTTACGGTAGTCAGCGCAGCGGGCGATTACAGCATCGTCCTTGGCAGCGACGGTCTCTTTGACGTATACTGCAACGCACTTTTGAGCAAATACGCGCAGACTGTGATGACTTGGGAAGAGACGAGGGAGACAGAGTCCGCCGCGACGAGCGCGGGCGGAGCGGGCAGCTCCGGCGGGGCGGCAAGCCCGGTAGGCGGCGCGTCTTCCGCGGAAGAGACGGAGGAAGAAACCGAATTTGAAGAGGATACGGAATTTGAGACGGAATATGAGGAAGAGACCGTAGCGCAGACGGAGAGCGAGACAGAGCAGACGCTGGTCCTGACGCCTCCGCCGTCGGCGACGATGACCCCGAGCTGGGATGAGACCGCGGGGACGGATCCGTCGACCGGAAAAGAGCGTGAGGCGCTTGCGGAGCGCAAATTCTTCACCGAGGGCGTCACCGTGACGTCCGCGGAGATCGTGAACGCCGGTATGTATCAGATGAAGGTCGGTTTCTACAACAGCATGCCGGTCGGAACGAACGTGCCGGATCCGAGCCAGAAGATCGAGAACGCGTACTATGACAACAACGTGGTCACGATGACCGGCAACAGCGCGACGCTCTACAACCTGCCGTCGAACTATTCCGGCAAATATATGTGCGTACAGTTCTGCGTCTATTCGACGGACTGGAATTACGTATCTGACTGGTCGGATTATATCTGGCTGCGGCTGCCGAGGGTGCGGCTGGAGGAGCCGGGCGTGCAGCTGACTACGGTGACGGAGAACCATACGGAGCGTATCGAGACGACCGTGGAGAGTGAGGGCGGCGAGCCGCTGACGAGCGAAACGGAAACGGAGGTCAGCCTGACGCACCGCGCGATCACCTGGACGCAGACAAAACCGGCGATCGAGATGGAGTACCAGCCGTCGTGGAACAATACCGGGTATCGGCTGGAGCTCTACAAGCTGCTTGACCCGGAGACCGTGACAGACGTGGAGTCCGACGCGTACAAGAATCCGAACGCCGTGGTAAATCTGATGCGCAGGGCAATCGGGGAAGGTTATTATCTGGAACGCGACTGGACAGATGCCGAGAAGGCGGCTTGGGAGAAGTGGATCCAGGCGCAGCCGAACGCGGCGGAGCTGAAGATCCCGGATTGCTGTGAGATTCCGGTCAAGAAGATTGAGAAAGATGGCACGGATTGGGAACGGTTCAAGGAGGAGTTCAACGATCCGACGCTGGTGTCGGTCTACGAGCTCGAACTGGGGACCGGTCTGAAACTGGAAGACGAGGCAGCGGCGGCGATCACGGGCGGAGCGCTCAACGGCGACGGCAGTGCGCTTGGCGCGCAGGATTATTCCGTTGAATACAGCCAGACCGCGGAGAGCAAGAGCACGGGCACGGCTGAGACGACCGCGGAGACAACGGCTGAGGCGACAGGAGAGACCGACGCGGCGACCGGTGAAACAAGCGGTGAAACAAGCGGTGAGACGGCGGAGGCAACGACGACGACCACTACGACCGCGCGCTATACGATCGCCCCGATCTGCCCGAAGATACAGATCCGCGAGTACAGGAAGGATAAGGACAGCACAGAGATCGTACGCATTGAGTACAAGTTGATCCTTCCGGATATAGAACCGCCGAAGGACGCGAACACGGCAGTTTCGTTCCTTTCCGACTACACGGGAGTGTTCTGCACGCACAGTGTGACCGTGGAGCCGCTTGTGCAGAGTATGTACGCGCAGCCGAGCGAAGAGATCGAGGCGAGCCGCGCCCAGTATACATTGATCATCAAGGGCGAGAATTACCAGACCGGGGATTATCAGACCGGCTTGATGAATTATCCGCGCGCGGTCGCTCCGGACGAAAAGATCTTTGAGCTCGACTGGGAGAAGGAAAAGAAGAAACAGACAGAGAAACTGCAGAATGCGGGCGGTACGGAGGAGGAGATCGCGAGCACAAACGACGCGCTCGACCAGCTCAAGAAGGACGATTACCGCATACTGCCGAGAAATTACGCGGAACTGCTTGTCTGGAACGGGACGGCGGTCGCGGTGGTCAACCCGATGGCGAGCGTTTCCCAGATCAGCCTTGCGATCGACGGCGACGGGAACATGGTGCTCGAGCCGGATTCGGAGCAGCTGTTTGACGAGGGACTCCCGGAGGGCGACGATCTGGATCTGGAACCGGTGGACGACGGCTTTGTGACATATGAGCCGGGCGATGATCTGATCATTGAGGAAGAGGTTATCATGCCGGAGATTCCGGTCGATCCTCAGACAGAGACTCCGGCGGAGCCGCAGACCCAGGCACCGACGGAACCGCAGACGCAGACTTCGACAGAACCGCAGACGCAGACTTCGACAGAACCGCAGACGCAGACTTCGGCGGAGCCGCAGACCCAGACCCCGGCGGAGCCGCAGACGCAGGCGCCGACCGAGCCGCAGATCCAGGTTTCTACCGAGGCGCCGACGGAACCGCAGACACAGGCTCCCACTGAGCCGCCGACGGAACCGCAGACACAGGCGCCCACTGAGCCGCTGACAGAGCTGCAGATACAGGCTCTTACCGAGCCGCCGGCTCCGGCGCCTGTCGAAGAACCGGCTGCGAGCGAGGCGGTGACGGAAATAGTGCAGTCTGTGCCGGTGGAGAGCTCTTCCGAGGCGCCGACAGACGCCTTGGTGATTGACGGGGAGGGCTTTTGATGAGCAGGACAGATAAAAACCGGGGCGCGGCGATGGTGATCGTGCTGTGCGTGATCGTGGTTTTTCTGGCGTTATCCACCACGATCGTCCTGGCAGGATCTGTCGCTTTGAGCACCGCGAGGAACAACACGATCTATGAGCGCGGCAAGGTACAGGCGGCATCCCTGAGCGAGGTCTTCGTGAAGGATATGAAACGGGACATTTCGCAGGACACCTCCACCCTTGTCCGCTATGTGCGCGATCAGATCTGTAAGGACGGCTGGATCGCCTACGACGAGAGCAAGGAACGGGACGAGCAGGCGGCTGGCGCCGTCAAGACATTCACGATGGACACCACCGGGGAGGACGGGACCGCCGAGACGCACCAGATCTTGATTGAGATGTACTGGACGTGCGACCCGGACGATTCGGTTTCGGGAAATCCGCTTTCGGGTGTAGACGAGAAGAACTATTCAGATAAGAACGTATGTCTGTTCATTGACGTGATCAGTACATTGAATGACATGGAATATCATGTGAAACGGAAATTCAGCCTGACGAGCACAAATGCGCCGTCATCAAATGTTGAGTACCCGTATCTGTGGAATTGGGAAGTCGAGGAGAGGAACAACCCAGGGCGTGACAAGAAACCAGAGGAAGGCGGTGGCGGCTGACATGAGAGGGCTAAGGCAATTGCGGAACACGGACGGCTCCTCTATGGTGTCCGTTCTGGTCGCTTTCATTATCCTGCTCCTTGGGATCGCGGGATTCGCGCGCGCGGTCACGACCGCGAACAACATGGTTCGCCGCGCCGAGATGCTCAACGCCGCGACGGGAGAGGTGCTGGAGAAGTTTTATCCGGACTATGCGAAACAGTCCGAGGCGTCCGGGATCATTCTCAGCGTATACGATAAGGAGAGCGAGTCAACGACCCCGGCGTTCACCCTTCACGGGCGTCTGCGCAAGCGGAATTATTCGGTGACGATCACCGTGCCGGGCGAGGAAGAAAGCGCCGAGCCGGAGACGGTGAAGTACGATATGTATTTTTACAAGTAGAAGTGATCAGCGTGCAGAAGGACTGGCGCGTGCGGAAGAGGCAGGAGAGCATGAGGAGATTACGGAAAAACTGCGGAGGCTTTACATTGATAGAGATCATGGTGACGTTTACGCTCACTGCGATCTTTATGTCCTCTGCCGCCCTGGTGCTGAGTTCGTTCATGCGCAGCCATACGGTGGCAAGCGCGGTCGCCACGGAGCAGGACGTCGCCTCGATCGTGATGGAGACCATCACAAGCTCGCTGAGCGCGGCGCAGTATAGGAAGGATATCTTTTCAGAGGAAACAGGCAGCCTCAAGCTGGCTGAGGGAGAACCTTCAGAGCCGGGAAAACAGGGCGCGGAGTGCTCATTTCTGATTAAGAACGGCGGATCAGAAGTGTGGTATGTGGACGGGGAGACCGGAAACGTCGTGAGAATGTACCTGAAACCCGTCGAGGACGGCGGGGATCTAAGCGATGATGGGGGCTATCTTGCGCTGGATTATTATGTCCCGCCAAAGGCGAAGGAGGACGGTTCGCCGGATTCGGAATCTCCATGGGAGCGCGCGCCATGGTGGCTTGGCACCGGCGTTTATCAGAACTGTGTCATCACCAAATTTGAGGTGGGCTGGATAAAAGATAGCTCCGATGACCCGATCAATGACATCAGCTGTCTTGAGGTGACGCTTACGCTGAAGAACAAACTTGCGGGCGATAAAAATTTCTTCACGCTGAAACGCTGTTTCGACTGCTACAATCTCTCGGCGGATAACATTATGATAGAAACAGCAGCGTCATAACATCACAAAATGAGAGAAACCGGCGATTTTTGCGGATGATTTTGGCGAGATGAACGAGTCCCGGATAAAAATTTGAAAGAAACATTGGAAAAATGTACAAAAACACTTGCAATTCTAAATAGTTTCTTATATACTATAAAAGAAGATTAAAGAGCTTGCAACGAAATAAAACGAAAATCAGATGGGAGGAAATGAGAATGAGTTTATTTGCAAGAGCGAAAAAGGCTAGAGAAAACAAAAAGGGCTTTACTCTGGTTGAGTTGATAGTGGTGCTGGTT
Organism: uncultured Lachnospiraceae bacterium; assembly: GCA_947628045.1. Lineage (GTDB taxonomy): Bacteria > Bacillota > Clostridia > Lachnospirales > Lachnospiraceae > Choladousia. Next base: position 16,170 of record CANQYP010000031.1, read on the forward strand.
ATCCTGGCGATCTTGGCTGCGATCCTGGTACCGGCTCTGCTGGGGTGGATCGATGAGGCGAAGAAGAAACAGTCAGTTCTGGAGGCAAGAAACGTTTATATGGCAACTCAAACTGTGGCGGATGAGCATTATGCTAGGGCTGCCAGTTCAGAGACAAAATTACAACTAGAGGCGAAAGATATTACTAGAATCGAAACTCTTGCAGATGTCACTAACTTGGTATTCACTTATGTTACGCTTGAAGGTGGCTCAGGTCATGATGGGTTTACCATTAATGGAATGGCAGTTCAGTTTGACTCTAGCGAAGAAGTAATTGCTGAGTTATCTGGAGATACTTGGGAAGTATACGACAATACTTCAGATTTTTCTGGTCCAACTGGAACGCAGGCAAAGCTCCCAACGACGTAAAAGGGCTATTGTTTCGGGGTTTCAAACGGTCACATGAAAATATTGTTTATACTAGTATAATTTTTACAGGTGAAAAATCGAAAGGTTTTTCACCTGTTTTGTTAGATAATAGTAAAATATTCAAAAGATAAGGAGCACCATTTGAAGAAGATAACGCACTTGCTCATGTATTCAATAAGAGTTTTTTCACGGCATATAAAAAAGGTGTATGATATAATACAATATCTCATTAGAGAGATAGAGCGTTTTTTCGGGTTCTGCCCTCTGCTTGTATTATAATGCCGGTTTCGAATATGTCATCTGGAGTTGCCGAATCTATTCAAAAGAACAAAAAGTATATATGACATAACATTTCCTGACGTGAATCCTAGTAGGGAATGCATTTTATTATATTGACAAAGGCAGATGAAAAACATTCACTTATGTATTATATGCTAAATTCAAAAAAGACATAAGATGTATGATGAATTGCAAAAAGAACATTAAGTGAAGAAGAATCCCCGAGAACTATCCCCGGGGATTCTTTAACTGCTTACCAATTAAAACATATTCAAAAATTGAGCCAAATTTATTTTCCGCCATCGACACTACTACCACCAGCAGGAGCATCGTTAATTTCCCATCCATCTTCGCCTAACGTAGCTGTGACTCCACCTGTTGGTGTGCCCTCTTCTGTAGTTGTTGCCCCAAGTCCAGTAATTTCCATCTCTTTTATTTCGCCAACCTTTGCAGTAGTATCTACTCTTGGTTCATAGCTTTTAATCGTAATACCTGTACAATACACATCTGCCAATTCACGAATTTCTTTTACTGCTGCCTCTTCAAGTTCAGCTCCTGTTCCTGCTGTTCCTGTATCAGGTACATCAGCCGGATTATGTGCATACTGTTCATCTATATATGCCTGTGTTGCTACATATACGCTCCTTGCGTCAAGTACATACTGCTTTTCTCTCGCCTTGTCAATCCACCCCAGCAGAGCCGGTACCAGGATCGCAGCCAGGATCGCCAGGATAACCAGCACCACTATCAACTCAACCAGACTTATCAGGTGCCAGATTCTCCGATGATTTCTGGCAAAAAATGCAATCCATCAATTCCCAATCTGAATTGCACCCAGTTTTCAATTGATTGTCTTGAAGTATGCACGATGAACCAAAAAGGACAGCGATATTTAATATTTTCCGCTGTCCCTTTGTTTAGGAAGTTATTTGTCCAATTTTTCGAGCTCAGTGATGCGTCGTTTAAGCGTTTGGATCGTTTGATCCTTTTCTATAAGTTCCGTCTTCTGATTCTCAGCTTGTACCTTCTGGCTGTCAACCTGCGCTTTCAAGCTGTCGATCTGTGTCTGCATTTCATCTATCATATATTGCACAGTATTTCGATCGAGAATCCGCAGTTCTTCTGAAAATATTCCCATCACTTTCTCCACATTCTGGCAAAGACGATATACGTCTTCATACATGGGCTTGAACTCCGGGTATGAATCAATCAACCGGAGAATGATCGCCGGGTCATCTTGACTCAGGAACGCAAGCCACGCCTCAGTTTCGTTTTGGATACCTTTATTTTGAATGTTCCTGCCGAAAATGTCAAGGGGTATAAAAAGATATTTCTGCAAAAGCTCGAGTTTCAATCCGGTGTCGGAGCGCTGCTCGAAGTAGTGCAGATAGCTTTCTGGAAATTTCTTAAATTCTCCTACGCTTTCTTCTATGAAAACGATGGTATAGACTTCCTTGATCTCGGTATAGCTGAATTTCTTCTTCCTCTTATCACGGAGCCGTTTGTACTGGCGCAGCAGGAGATCTGCGGAATAACAGGCGCTGCGCTGACCGGGGAAAGTATAGCCCACTTTCTGAGCCTCAACATTCACGAGGCTGCCGTCGTCGAGCTCCACAACAATGTCCATGATCAGCAGGGAGCCCTCATCTGCGATGCGCGGGGAATCATTCGGAAGGACATATTTGATCGTCACATGTGTCCCCAACAGAACGGACAGCAGTCGGTTGAGACGTTCAGGCGTATATTCTGCATTCAAAATTTCCTTGAAAAAGGAATCGTACAAGAGCTTAACACCTCGAACCCCGGTGCAGAAATCGAGAAACTCTTCCTGCTGAGATGTGTTCCAGCTGTCAAATTCCTGCGAGAGCGTCGCTGTTGTCTGGATCTGATTTAGCAATTTTTTTCTTTCGTGGATGATTGGAAAATATTGTTTCAGTCTGCTTTCCATGACACCTCCTTAAAATGATTTGAACGATATACATATGATATGTTAATCAATATTAACATAATTTGATTTGCTATGCAAGATGTTTTATTCGACAAATTTCGACCTGTTTTGTCAAATGTCCGGGACGCAGTTTGCCGATTTCACTTGTTCATACTGCATAAAAACAGAAAAATGCACCAAAATTAGGAATAGCTATTGAACAACCGCATCGTGTGTGGTAAACTTCTATTACTAGAAATCGTGCATTGCACAAGAATAAGGAGCGCGCTTATGGAAATCAAGCGAGAGGCGTATCTGGAATGATTATTCCGGGCGATCAGCCCATGCGCTGAAGCGCGTTCAGCGCATGGAAATCGCCGTTTAGCAAAGTGTGGC